>DATAEW010000013.1:0-1708 GCA_036257815.1 Solirubrobacterales bacterium | reverse complement strand
ACTGTGAAGCGATCAGGCTGCATCTCGGGTCATGGTAGCCGCTTGAGTCGAAAAGTTAAAGAAATCTATGTCGTAAAGACTCAGATCTGGGAGCCGGTCCGGCTGGCCGAATTTAGGGTGGCGTCAGCCGGCCAGACCGGTCTAGGATGGGCCATGAAGCCGGTCGGGTCAAGGAAGACGATGATGACCAACGTCGAGATCTTTCAACGGGTGATCGAAGCATTCAACCGCGAGGGTGCGGATGGGGTGCTGCCGTACTACACGGAGGACGCCGAGGTCTACGACCCGGATCTTCCGCCGGGGACCTATCGCGGGCGCGAGGCAGTCAGTCGCGTGATCGAAATGACGATCAGCGGTTTCGACGACGTCGAGGTCCAGGACTTCCGCCTGCTCCCCGCGGGCGACCGCGTCGTCGGCCTGATCCACACGCGCAGATGGAGCGAACGGGGCGACCTCGAGGTCGAGACTCGCGACGCGCACCTGATCACGTTTCGAGACGGCAAGATCAGCTACTGGCGGATCTACCTGGATCAGGCCGAAGCCCTCCAGGACGCCGGCCTCGACCCCGCGCTGGCGAGCAGCGGCACGCCGTCACCCTCCTAGTCCACTCATAGGCTTCCCGCGTGGGGAGCACAGCGTGAGCAGGAGGGCGAGGGTGGTGCTCGGTGCAGCCGTGCTGATCGCTGCCGCGTCGGCCGGCGGGCGCTCCGTTGCCGATCAGGCCGAGAAGGGCCGTCATGGCGACTCCCTCCGGCAGGGCTGGCCGCCGATCGACTACCCGGCGCCTCGGGCGATCCGGAGCGCCCAGGAATTCGCCGCCTCCCGCGGCGACGTCTCCTTCGCGGTGATCGACGATTCGATCGGCCTGCGTGGCTACGACACCGAGAGACGGTTCAGCTCGGCGAGCGTCAGCAAGGCGCTGCTGCTGGCGGCGGAGCTGCGGCGGCTCGACAGCGAGCACCTGCCGCTCGACGGCGAGACGAAGAACCTACTCGAGCCGATGATCGTCTACTCCGACAACCGCGCGGCCGACGCGGTCTACGCCAAGGTCGGCGACGAGGGGCTCGAGGAGGTCGCGCGCCAGGCCGGGATGCGGAACTTCGAGGCCACTTCGGGCTTCTGGGGCGGCGACCGGATCACGGCCGCAGACATGGCCCGTTTCTTCTACCGGCTCGACCAGAACCTTCCCGGCCGCGATCGTGCCTACGCGAAGGGCCTGCTCGCCCGGATCGCGCCCGTGGAGCGCTGGGGGATCCCCCAGGCGGTGGGCCACGGGTGGTCCGTCTGGTTCAAGGGCGGCTGGCGCCCGGCGGGGCAGAAGGACACCAGTGGCGCGGTCACCCACCAGGCGGCGCTCCTCGTGCACCGGCGCGATGAGCGGGTCGGCCTTGCGGTGCTCAGCGACGAGCCCCCCGGCGATGAGGGCGGCTTCGCGGCGATCGAGGGCGTCACCGAGCGACTGCTGGCGAAGCCTCCGCCCCGCCGCAGGGGGTGGCCGTCCCTTTAGCAGGCGTGATGGCGAAGCCGTCAGGCGCTGCGCCGGCGAATCGGTATCCGGGTGGACTGCCGGGCGCCGCCGGTGAGGCTCTCGGGTTCATAGGCGCCGTAGGGAACGAGCTCGCCGCCGAGGGACCTGCGCAGCTTCTCGAGCTCTCTGGTCATGCGGTCCTCCATCTCGGCGGCGCGCTTGCGCATCCGCGCGATCTCC
>DATAEW010000011.1:0-13349 GCA_036257815.1 Solirubrobacterales bacterium | reverse complement strand
CTCGCAGACCGACCGCGAGCCGTATTGCGAGGGTTCGAAGCCGAAGCTCGGCGTCATGCTCCGCGTCGTGCCGCTCGGCCCGCTGAGCAGCCTGGTCGTCGGGGCCACCCCCGGTTCCGTCTCGATGCCGATCGGGCTGGCGATGCCCTGGCCGACCTGCTGGGCGGCACCGGACTGCAGGTCGACCCGGTCGACCTGGCCGCTGCCGCGCTCGGTGACCAGCACTTGGCCGGCCGGGTCGACCGCGACCGCGGTGGCGCCGTCGATCGGCCCGTCGAGGTGCTCCAGCAGCAGCGGCGTCTGCCGCCCGGTGGCCGGATCGATCCGCACCAGCGCCCCACGGAAGGCGTGGTTGTAGCTTTCGTCGGCGAGGACCAGTTCGCCGCTGGGCAGGAAGGCGATGCCCCAGGGCGCGACCAGCGGATTGGGGTTGGACGGCAGCACTTCCTGGGCGCCGCTCGCCGGATCGACCTTGACCACGTCGCCGTGGCCGGCGCCGTCGGAGTTGGTGACGTAGGCCGTTCCGTCCTCGGCCACCGCGATGCCGAGGGGATTGACGAGCGCGTTGCCGGTGGCGACCGCGGTGGCGGCGCCGGTCGCCGGATCGATTCGCACCACCCGCCCGTCGGCCGCGGTTCCCCCGCTCGCGCCGAGGTCGGTGGCGAGGAGCGAGCCGTCAGGCGCCAGCGCCACCCCCCGCATGTCGCCCGCGGTGGGGGCCGAGACGGTGGTCACCTGGTGGGTGGAGAAGTTGAAGCGGCTGACCGAGTTCAGCCCGACCACGACTGCCGTTTCCGGTCCGCTGAACGCGAGCCCGGAGCCGATCCGCAGCGCTTCGGCAACGGTCAGCTGTTCGGGGCTGCCGTCGGCGCGCACGCGGTCGAGCGCCTTGAAGAACTTGCCGGGAGAGAGGGCGTCGTCGGCGAGGACGATCGGGTCGCCGGGCGCGGCCAGCGCCCGCGCCGGCGAGGCGAGCGCGAGGAGGGCCAGCAGCAGGGCGAGAAGGCGGTTTCGACTACCGGGGACCGAACGCCGAGGCGGTTTCATCGGCCGTCCTACGAGCTCGAAGGCCCGAGGTTCAACGGTCAGCGGTGAACCCGGGACTGGTTCGCGGCGTAGTCCGGCCGTGGTCTCCAGCGAGCGCTTCAACGGCCACGGGCCGACGTTGCTCCCCGTCCTGATCTCGGTGGCCGCCCTGGCCTGGGTATCCCTGCTCCTCGGCGTCGCCGACGCCTCTGCCGCGACCCGTTTCGCGGTCCCGGGAGGCGACGAAACCGCCGGATCGGAATGCCTGCGGTCTACCCCCTGCTCGCTTTTCAACGCGGCCAGCCTGTTCGCCCCCGCCACCAAGCTGAAGGAAGGCGATGAGGTGGTCGTCGAACCCGGCAACTACTCCGATGCCGCGGGCGACCTCGGCCGGAACGGGGTGATCATCCCCCCAGCAAACGTCAGCATCCACGGAGTTGCCGGCCGACCGCGGCCGGTGATCGCCGAGCAGGGGGTGGGCGGCGCCGCCTCCGCCTTTCTCCTCAACAGGGAAGGCGTCACGCTCAGCGGGCTGGAAATCCACAGCAGCCTAGACAGCCGAGCGCTGGAGCTCACCAGCGCCGGCGTGATCGACGACGTCGTCGCCGTCTCGAGCGGACGCTCCGGGGCGTGTTTTGCGACCGAAGGCGTGATCCGGGACAGCGCCTGCCTCTCCAGCGGTGACTCCGGATTGGCGATCGAGGTCAGGGAAGCGGTGTCGCCTCACCCCACGGTCAGGCTCCGCAACGTCACCGCGATCGCCACCGGCGCTGGATCGACCGGCATCGACGCGCGTGGATTCGGCAACGTCGAGGTGAACGTCGACGCGATCGGGCTGCTCGTCCGGGGGACGGTCCAGGACGTCTTCGCGGGGGCCTTCAGGGCCGGTCAGGCCGGTCCTGGCGCCAAGGTTGCGGTCAACCTCGACCACTCCGACTTCGGTCAGGTGAGGACCGAAAACGAAGCTGGCGCGGGCACGGCGACCGCCACCGCGCCCGGCTCGGGGACCAACAGCACCGCCACCCCGCTGCTCGACGCCGACGGCTACCACGAGCTGGCGGGATCGCCGACCATCGACGCCGGCGCCGTCGATGCCGCCAGCGGTGGAATCGACATCGACGCAGACCCGCGCGTCTCCGGCGCCGCCGCCGACATCGGCGCCGACGAGTTCCCGGCCCCCCCACCGACCGGCGGTGGCACTGGCCCGTTTCCTGGCCCGGTGCCGGTGCCACTTCCGAGGGCGCCGAACACGAGCCTGAAGAAGAAGCCGGCCCGCCGCACCGCGAGCCGGCGGGCGAGCTTCGCCTTCGCCGCCGACCAACCGGGGGCCCGCTTCGAATGCAAGCTCGACAAGGCTCGTTTCAGGCCCTGCCGCTCGCCCTTCTCGCGCCGGGCCAAGCCCGGCCGCCACACCTTCCAGGTGCGGGCGGTGAACGGGGCCGGAGCGGTCGACCCGACTCCGGCGAGCTTCCGCTGGACGGTCCTTCCGACGGGGAGGGCGTGATGGCGACGATCCTGGTTGCCGAGGACTCCGAGACGATCATGCTGCTGATGCGGACGCGGCTGGAGCTGGCGGGTCACACGGTCGAGACCGCCGCCGACGGGCAGGAGGTGATCGAGCGGCTGGCCGCCGCCGCCGCGGACGACCTCCCGGACCTCCTGGTGCTGGACGCGATGATGCCGCGCAAGTCCGGGATCGAAGCGCTGCGCGAGCTGCGCCAGGCCGGACTCGAGATGCCGGCGCTGATCGTCAGCGCCTATCTCTGGCCCGGCGATTCGGGCCTGCAGCTGGAATCCGAGATCAGCGGCTACCTGACCAAGCCGATCGACTTCGACTTCCTGCTCGAGGAGATCGAGGAGCTCACCGCCCCGAACCCTTCCGGCAACTGACCACATGCTTCGGGCTTGCGAAATTCGTCCGCAAGTGAACGCCAGCGTATCCCCGACGTAGTGCGTGCAAAAGCGACTTTGAACAAAAGCCACCCCGAGCCCCAGACCCCCAAGGGAGACCGAACCGAGATGAACCCCCACGAGACCGAGAAGCAGTCCGAGGAGGCGAAGGATCTCCTCCCGTCGCGTCGCGATTTCCTCAAAGGCATGGGCACCGCGGGCGCGGGCCTCGCCGCCGCCGCGACGCTGGGGGTTGACTCGGCTGCTGCCTCGCCCGGCCGGGGTCGCCGGCACTCCCACGGCCATGGCCACCACCACGGCGGCGCTCATTACCACGGGGCGCCGGGGGTTCCCTCCAGCAGCACCGATTTCGGCCGCATCTTCCCCCAGCTGCCACCGTTCGCCGAAGCCAACGACGAGGTTCGGGCGGCCCTGGTGGAGGTCGGCAAGCAGGGCGGGATCATGGACGCCGAAGACAATCTCGGCGCCGGCCCGAAAGCGCTGATCGTCGATCCGACGGTGAACGGAAACCCGACCGCGGACGATCCCTACGGCACAAACCCGGACAACCCGACGATGACGGCCGGGACGACCTTCGTCGGTCAGTTCATCGACCACGACATCACCTTCGACCAGACCTCGCTGCTCGGCGTCCCGCAGGACCCGCTCACCTCGCGGAACACGCGGACGCCTGTGCTCGACCTCGACTCGGTCTTCGGCGGCGGCCCCGGTATGCGCCCCGACCTCTACGAAGCCAATCCGGACGGGACCGCCGGGCCGAGGATGAAGATCGGCAGCGGCGGCGTCCACGAGGACGTGCCGCGGACCCCCAACGGCGACGGCTCCTACTCGGCGGTGATCGCCGATCCCCGCAACGACGAGAACCTGCAGGTGGCGGGGCTGCACTGCGCCCACGTCCTCTTCTACAACCGGGTGCTCGACGACATGCGCCACTTCGACCTGCGGCAGTACCCCTGCGCGCACGGCGCCGACATCCGCCAGCGCAACACCGCCTTCCTGGTCGCCCGCCAGATCACCCTCTGGCACTACCAGTGGCTGCTGGTCAACGAACACCTGCCGCAGATCTGCGGCCAGCCGGTTGTCGACGACGTGCTCGGGCACGGCAATCGCTTCTTCCGCCCCGACCCCGGCAAGGCGTTCATGCCGATCGAGTTCGGCGCCGCCGCCTACCGCTTCGGCCACAGCATGGTCCGCCCGTCCTACCGGGCCAACTTCACCAGCGGTACCGGCGATGGCGCGAACCCGGCGGCGAACCCGTTCTTCGCCCTCGTCTTCGACCCCAACGAACCGGACTTCAGCGGCCCGGTCACCCACGATCGCAAGGACCTGCTCGGCGGCTACCCCGCCGCCCGCCGCTACATCGGCTGGCAGACCTTCTTCGACCTCGGCGACGGCCAGGTGAAACCGAACAAGCGGATCGACCCGGCGATCTCGACCATCCTCTTCACCCTGCCGCTGTCCTCGATCGCCCCCCACACCGAGACCGCGCCGCTGGTCCTCCCGCAGCGCAACCTGCTGCGGCAACTGACCTGGGGCCTGCCCTCGGGGCAGGCGGTCGCGCGAGCGATCAAGACCGAACCCCTAGCCAGCGGCGACCTCGAAGACATCGCCGGCGTCTACAAGCCGTTCGGGAACAGCACCCCGCTTTGGTACTACGTCCTCGCCGAGGGCAAGGTCGCCACCGACGGGCTCACGCTCGGCCCGGTCGGCGCCAGGATCGTCGCCGAGACGCTGATCGGCCTGCTGCGGGCCGACCCGGGCAGCTACCTCAACGCCAACCCACGCTTCCGGCCCTTCCTTGGCGCCGACCTGAAGCTCGGCCCCAATCCGAACCCCCAGCTCACCGGTGACAAGAGTTACACCCGGGCCCACTTCCTCCACTACGCGGGGGCTGTGGAATCGGGCGTCTACCGGTAGAAATCAGCCCATACCTGGCCGAACCCGAGGAGTGCGCTTTCGCAAACGCGAGCGCACGCTTTGAGGGCGGACCAGCACATACACCCTCGCAGCGTGGGAGATGTGAACTTTCCGATCTGGCCCGCGTATGCCGGGCGTGGCCGCTTTTTACCCAGTCGACGGATCTAAGGCCAGTGCTCCGAATGGCGAGCAGGCGACCGTCGCCGCCGTCGAGGCGCTGGCGATGCTGGTCGACCGCCGTGACGCCGGCACCAGCCTGCACTCCGGCCGGGTCGCCGCCCTGGCCCACGCCACGGCGCTGGAGCTCAACTGCGATGGCCGCTTCGCCGAGGACGTCTATCTGGCCGGCAGGCTGCACGACATCGGCAAGGTGGCGGTGCCGGATTCGATCCTCCGCAAGCGGACGGCATTGACAGAGGAGGAGTGGAAGCTGATCCGCCTCCACCCCTCGATCGGCGCCGACGTCGTCTCCCACATCTCGGGGTTGGCTCGGCTGGTGCCGATCATCCGCGGTCATCACGAGCGCTACGACGGCAGTGGCTACCCGGATGGTCTGCGCGGCGAGGCGATCCCGCTCGGGGCGCGCATCGTCGCCGTCGCGGACGCCTTCGACGCGATGATCAGCGACCGCGCCTACCGGCAGCCGATGACCGTCGAGGAAGCCCGCCATCGGCTGCGCGAATGCGCCGGCACCCAGTTCGACGCGGCGGCGGTGGCGGCGCTGGATCGCCATCTCGACGTCGAGATGGCCCTGGTATCCAACGCTCCTTCGAGTCTCGCGTGACCGAGTCGGTGGGCATGGCGGGGGGGACAGAGGTGACCGCGCGGGAGCTGCCCGGCTTCGTGATCCGGCCGACGGATCCGGAGCATTCCGACGCGCTCCGCTGCCTGCGGCTCTTCTCCGCGGCGCTCGACCGTCGGCTGGGGCCCGACTTTTCCCTCGCCGCCAACGGCTCCGGCGACCGGCAGCAGCTGATGCCTCCGAGCGGGCGCCTGCTCGTCGCCTACCTGCGCGGCGAGCCGGTGGGCAGCGGGGCGATCAGGCACCGCCCCGGCCGGCCGTCGGAAATCGACCGGCTGTGGGTCGCCCGGGTGGCGCGCCGGGCCGGGATCGGCCGCCTGTTGCTGGCCGAACTCGAGCTGCGGGCGCTGGTGGCGGGCGCCAGCGCCGTGCGTCTCGAGATTCCTCGCCAGCTGCGCGAGGCGATCGCGATGTGCCGCTCGGCGGGATACATCGAGGTGCCTCAGTTCAACGGTCACGCTCCCACCGGTCGCTGCTTCGAAAAGGCCCTCTGAGCAGGACGTTTTAGCCCTCCGGGACCAGCCGGAGACCACATCAAACATACGTCCAGGTTTGAAAAAGGTCTCTGAACCCCCGCGGCCGGGCGGCAGTAGGCAGCGCACGAAAAGTCGGCCCTCGGCCGGCGGAAATGCATCGATCAGTCCAAGGAGCCGGAATGCCGTCGCAGCTCTCGTCCAGCAGTGGTCCTCGCGTCGCTTTGCTTAGAGCATCCGTTGCGGTTGCGATGGCCCTTGGAGCGTTGCTCCTCCTCGCCACGCTGGCGCCGGCGGCGGCCCGGGCAGATACGTCTTTCGGTTGTGACGCCGTCTTCACCATCGGAGTGCCGGCGGCGTGCGAAGTAGAAGTCAGGGATGCCAGGTCGACCGGCGCCTCGACGCCCTCGGGAGTGGTCGTCTTCGCGACCAGCGCGCCCGGCTCCTTCATCCCGGAACCGCGCTGCTCGCTGCGCACGAAGGGACCGGTTCAAGAACACCGCGCCTCCTGCAGGGTCGAATTCACGGCCGCGCTGCCGCTGCAGTCGGGACTGGTGAGGATGGAAGCGCACTACAACGGCGACGGCGTTCACGAACCGACCACGAACTTCACCAATTTCCGAGAGGTGAACCTGCACCCGACCGCTACTAGCGTCACCTGCGACGCCGCCACGCTGCCGGCGGCGAATGCATGGTTGTGCCGGGCGACCGTCACGACGCCTTCATCCGAAGGGGAATTCGGCGGCGTCGGCGTCGAATTCTCAGCCAGCGGGCCGGGCACGTTCAGCCCGGGGCCGGGATGTTCCACGTTGCCTCAAGGAGCCGTTACGACGACTAGTTGCCAGGTCACCTACCGGCCGGAGAACCTCACCACGCAGCCGCGACAGGTCACCGCGCGCTACCCCGGTCAGTCCGGTCATTCCCCGAGCGAAGGGTCGACCACGCTCGACGTCCGCTTCACCCAGGCCCACCTGAGCTGCGCGCCCTCGGCGCTGCAGGTCGGCGACAGCACGACCTGCACGGTGAAGATCACCTACGACCCGCTCGATCCGAGGACCCCGACCGGCCCGGTCCGCTTCTCGCTCGCCGAACCCAACGAAGGGACCTTCGGCGACGGTTCGATCTGCCGGCTCGAAGCGGGCTCGAACGAAGCAAGCTGCCAGATCTCCTACGCGCCGGCGGCGGCGGGGACCGGCCGTCACGAAATCACCGCGACCTACGACGGCGACCCGATCGACGAGCCGAGCCAGGCGTCGGCGGTGGTTAGAGTCGGATCGATCAGGTACGCGGCACCGGGCGCAACCGGCGCCGATCCCTGCGACAACCGAGCCCAGCCTTGCTCGTTGTTCACCGCGGCGAGCGCCGAAGCGCCGGCGACGACGATTGCGCCCGGCGACGAAGTCGTGCTCGCGGGGGGCCAGTACGAGGACGACAAAGGCCTCGAAAACAAAGGGGACCTCGGCCCCAAGGGGGAAATCGTCCTGCCCCCGGGCGTCAGCGTGCGCGGCACGGGAGCGGCGCCCAAGACGGCGATCTTTGCCACGACTCCGACCAGCGCCGGGATCGTGGTCGCCAAAGGGGACCACCTCTCCAGAGTCCAGATCGCCAGTCTCAACTCGCCATCGGCGCTGGTGGTCAAGCCCGGCGCCACCGTCGAGGGCGTCTTCGCCAGCACCTCGGCGGCCTCGGCGGTCAGCTGCGAGCTGCTCGGCGGGACCCTGATCGAGAGCGCCTGCCAGAGCTTCGGCCCTGGTGGCACCGCGCTGGGGGGGGCCCTCAGTGGCGCTGCGCGGCGAACTGTGGTCGTGCGCAACCTCACCGCGAACTCGTTCGGCCCCGAATCCTTCGGGATCAAGTACCGGGCCATCGGGCCTTCCCGGGTCGTCGCCGATGTCCTCTCGACCATTGCCCAGGGAACCGCGAAGGACGTCGTCGCCGAAGCGCTCAGCCCGGCGCCTCACTTGCCGGGAACCGGCGGCAAGGTCGAAATCCACCTCGACCACTCCGACTATGCGACGACCTCGCAGGTCAGCGACGGCGGTGGCGGCGCCGCGACGGTGACCCCGGCCGGCTCCGGCGCCAACATCACGGCGCCGCCGGTGCTGGGGGACGATCATCTGCACCAGGAACTGTCTTCGCAGACGCGTGACGCGGGCGCCGCCGACGAACGGAGCGGGACCTCCGACATCGACGGCCAGGTCCGAACTCTCGGCCCCGCGCCGGACATCGGCGCCGACGAGGCGGGGCCGCGATCGCGCACGAACCTCAACTGCTCGCCCAACAAGACGCACGTTGGCCAGACGGTCACCTGCACGGCCGAAGTCAGCCCGGTGGAAGCCCTCCCGCCGGGACCCTCGTCGGCGCCGCAGGGCACGGTGCGATTTGAATCTACCGGGGCGGGATCGTTCGGCGGGGAAGGCGTTTGCACCCTCACCGGCGACGCGGGGGCAACGAGCTGCCAGATCTCCTACAGCCCGAACGAGAAGGGCAACCATGTGGTCAGGGCCTTCTACGAGGGAACCAACTTCGACGGAAGCTCGGGCGCTTTCCTGCTCGGGGTCGGCGCGACCCGCTATGCGGCGCCCTTCGGAGTCGCGGCGGATCCCTGCGAAGACCCCCAGCATCCCTGCTCGCTGTTCATCGCCGCGAGCACCGACGCGCGGGGGACCACCCTGCAGAGTGGCGACCGGGTGGTGGTGGAGCCCGGGCAGTACAGCGTCGACGAGAACGACCTCGGGCCCAATGGGGTCGTCGTGGTGCGGCCCGGGGTCGAAGTCAGCGGCGTGGAAGTCAGCGCGCCGCAGCCGCTGCCGGAAATCCTCTTCGACACCACTGCGACGGCCGGCATCGTCGTCCCCGAAAGCGCCACGGTCTCCAAACTGTTCCTGCATGGCTTCAAATCCCGGCATCCGCTGATCATTGAGCGGGGCGGCACCGCCGAAGACATGATCTCCGTCGTTGATGAAGTTGGATCGATCGCCTGCAAGGTGGAAACGCACGGGGGCGTCGCCACGCTCACCAACAGCGTCTGCCGAGCCGCTGGCGGTGCGGCGCAAAGCACGGCGCTCGGCGATGTCGCTTTCAACGGTGAACGTCCTGGCGAATCGGGTGGGACCACGCTGGTCAGATTGAGGAACGTCGACGCCATCGCCACGGGCCCGGGATCGGTTGGGATCGGGTTCACGGCCGAATCCGAGGTGGGTAGCCCGAAGGTGACCGTGGATGCGAAATCGGTGATCGCCAAAGGCAACACGGACCCGCAAAAGGGCAACGCGTTGGATGTCGTGGCCCAAGCCAGGCATGGCTCCGGGGGCACCGCAACCACGGTTGTCGAAATCAACCTCGATCACTCCGACTACCAGAACGTCTTCATCGAACCCGAAGCGCCTACCCCCAACGCCATCGCCACGATCACGCCTGTCGGCCAGGCGGGGAACATCACTGCCGCGCCGCAGTTCGTCACGGAGGCCAACCCGCGTCATCAGCTTCCCACTTCACCCACCATCAACGCCGGCGCAGTTGACGCATTCAGTCCGGTCTCGGACATCGACGGCAAGACCAGGATCAGCGGGGGAGTTCCCGACATCGGCGCCGACGAGTTCGAATTCATCACCGGCACCAGCGTCGCCTGCCCCTCCGGGCGGGTTCGGCCCGGGGAACGCGTGACCTGTACGGTGACGGTGCAGGGCGTGCTTAACACCGTGCCGACCGGGAAGGTGAGTTTCGAAAGCGACAATCCCGGAGCCTTCAGCTCGGCCGAGGGCGAACCGACCTGTACGTTGGAACAGGCCGGACCCGTGGAATCGACCTGCCGAATTTCCTACGAACCGACGGCGGCCCACGACCGGATCCACAAGATCACCGCCACCTACGCGGGCGATGAGAACTACGCAAGCAGCAAGGGCACCGCCGTGATCGAAGTCGCGACGATCCGCTACGCGGCGCCGGGCGCCTCCGGGGCGAACCCCTGCACCAACGCCGCCAATCCCTGCCCGCTGTCCATCGCCGGCACCGAAAGCGGCGGTGCGCGCTCCGGCGATGAGGTGATCCTCGCGCCCGGCACCTATTCGAGCGGGATCCGCTTCGCCTCCGGGGTCAAGGTTCACGGTGCCTTCGGCAAGCCGCGACCGTTGATCACCAGCAGCGTGCAGACCCTCTCTCCCCTGGTCCAGGGCGCGGGCGGAGACAAGATCTCTCATCTCGAAATTGCCACCAGTGGATCCGACGTCGCACTCGAAACCGGCGGGGTGGAAGGCGAAGACCTGATCGTCCGCTCGAGCAAACCCGGAGGATGGGCGTGTAAAGGCAGGGGGTTCCTGAGGGACAGCGTCTGCCTCACCACCGGCGCGAGAGGCATCGCCGTCGGTGACGTCGTGACCGGAAGCGTCGACGGCACGTTCGACGTGCTCCGGAACGTCACCGCCGTATCGACCGGACCCGAATCGGTCGGGTTCCGATTTGCGAGCGAAGGCCTGTTCGCGTTCGGATCGCAAACCCTCGTCAGTCACAACGTGATCGCCCGCGGCGTGGCCAAGGACGTCGAAGCGAGCAGCCTAAACGCGGTATCGGTCCACCTTCAGCTCGACCATTCCGACTACGAGACGACCGCCGCCACCGGCACCGGCACGGCGACGGTCACCGATCCTGGCTCGGAAGGCAACCTGAAAGCGCCTCCCCAGTTCGCCGCTGACGGCTACCACCAACTCGCCGGCTCGCCGACCGTGGATGCCGGCGCTCCCGACGTGCGAAACGGCGAACTCGACATCGATGGTCAACGACGGGAGATCGCCGTCAACCCGGACATCGGCGCCGACGAGTTGGGCCTCCCGACGACTACCGAAGTCGTCTGCCACCCCGACAAGGTCGTGCTCGGGACGACCAGCACCTGCACGGCGACCGTGGTCAACCGCACGCCGGGCGCGCTTTCCCCGCCGGCCGGGAAGGTCCGCTTCGAAACCGATGGCCCGGGCGGCTTCGGCGACGCGAACACCTGCATCCTCACCGGCTCGAGCGAGACCGCGAGCTGCAAGATCGTCTACCAGCCGACGGCGGTCGGAGCGGCTCCGCACCAGGTCACCGCGAGCTACCTCGGCGACGAAACCTTCGAACCGAGCAGCGACAGGACGCGAATCCTCGTGCTCTCCGGCAAGACCCGCTTCGCCGCCCCCGGGGGCCATGGTTCGGATCCGTGTGCGGACCCGACCGAACCCTGCTCGCTCTTCCTCGCCGCCAGCAGCGACGCGTCCGGCACCACGATCAAGCCCGGCGACGAGGTCATCCTCGCCCCTGGGACCTACCGGGAAGCTGCCGGGGAACTCGGGCCCGGCGGGGCCCTCTCGATCGCTCCGACCGTCTTCCTGCACGGGAGGGGCGGCGCGCCGCGACCGCTGATCGAACTTGGAACGACGCAGGGCGTGGTGCATGTCGAAGCGGGCGATGTCGTCTCCTTCCTCGAGGTCGACAGCGCCGCCGCCGCGACCAACCTCACCGTCACGAACGGCGTCGCCGACAACGTGATCTCGAGGTCGAGCGCGCCCGGGGCGATCGCCTGCACCCAGCGCTCCGGGGTGCTCCGCGACAGCGTCTGCCTGACGACCGGGCCCCAGGCGGCCGCCGCCGGGCTCGACGTCACCTCCGGCGCCCGGGACGACGAGGCGGTCCTGCGGAACGTCACCGCGGTCTCGACCGGTGCGGAATCGACCGGTCTGAAGTACCGGCTGATCGGCCAGGGAGGGAGCCCGTCGCTAACGGTCGACGCGGCCTCCGTGATCGCCAGGGGCACCTCGAACGACGTCGTGGCCAGGGGGCTGAGCGCGCCGCCGAACACGGCCGGAACCGGCGCCACGGTCGACGTCAGCCTCGACCATTCCGACTACTCGACCACCGCGACCTCCACCGACGCCGGGGAAGGCGGCGCGACGATCACCCCGGCCGGCTCGGGCGCCAACATCGAGGCTCAGCCGAGCTTGGCCGCCGACGGCTACCACGAGAAGCTCGGCTCACCGACGATCGACGTCGGGGCGACGGATCGATTCAGCGGCGAAGCGGACCCTGACGGCCAGCCCCGCACGATCGGCTCGGCGGCCGATATCGGCGCCGACGAGTTCACGGGACCGGATGCGAGCACCCATACCGCGGTCGTCTGCGCGCCGGCCGAACTCGACGAAGGGGCGACGACCCACTGCACCGCCACGGTGACCGAGGACGGCGACAACCAGACCCCGATATCAGGCGCGGTGAGCTTCCTCCACGGCGGCGCCGGCGCCTTCTCCGCGGAACCGTCATGCGTCGCCGAAGGCGACGGTCAGTTGTCCTGCGCGATCGACTACGTGCCGGCGGCCGCCGGCAGCCAGGAAATCATCGCGATCTTCGCCGGCGATGAGGACCACGCATTCAGCGAAGGGGCTACGACGATCACCGTCGTCTCCGCCAACAGGAACGACACTGAAACCGCGCTCACCTGCGACAAGAACAGGCTTCCCGTCGGAGCCAGCACCTCCTGCACCGCCACCGTCACCGATAGGGCCGCTGCCGGCTCGGCCTCCAACCCGAGCGGCGAAATCTCCTTCAGCGACGAAACGGAGTCGGGCACCATTACCCCGGCCAAGTGCAGCCTCAGCCCGGTCGGAGAAAACCAGGCAAGCTGCGAGGTCGATGTCCAGTTCAAGCCGACGGCCCGCGGCGAGCACAAGCTGAAGGCGGCGTTCGGCGACGACGGCGGGCACCGCCCCTCGACCGGCGAACTCTCCGTCACGGCGACCGCTCCGAGCGAGCTCGGCCTCAGCTGCGACTCGCCGGCCACCACCGGCTCGCCGAGCCACTGCACCGCCACGGTCACCGACATCTCGCCCAGCGGCGCCACCACGCCGGAAGGAAAGGTCCACTTCGAGACCGGCGGCCCGGGTCACTTCAGCGCCTCCGAATGCCAGCTCACGGGCACGGGCGACAGCGCGACCTGCGCCGTCGACTACACCCCCGACGCGGCCGGCTCGGGCAGCCACCACCTGACCGCCACCTACGCGCCGACCTCCCAACACGAAGTCGCCAGCGACAGCTTCGACCTCACGGTCATCCAGGCGGGCAACGCCACCGCCACCCGCCTCAGCTGCCAGCCGACCAGCGTGATCCTCGGCGGCGCCTCGGCCTGCACGGCGACGGTCGAAGACACCAGCGGCGCCGGCGCGAGCACGCCGAGCGGCGAAGTCAAGTTCCAAAGCAAC
>DATAEW010000004.1:0-1614 GCA_036257815.1 Solirubrobacterales bacterium | reverse complement strand
CCTGTGGCCACCGCGGCTTCTGCGCGCTCAAGACCCGCAAGGTCTTCCAGTGCAACCGCTGCAAGAAGCAGCTCTCGCTCACCGCCGGCACGGTGTTCCAGGGGTGAAGGCGTAGGATTGCTGGAAAAGAGGGTTGGGATGCACCCTGCCTGAGCGAACGCAGGAGGCGGGCTTCCGGTTGGCGCCGGGATCCCCAGGGAGCATCCCATGACGACGAGGGTATCTGCCGCCGACCGGACGCGCGAGCGTCTCGAGGCTCTGATCGACGGCCGGCTGGCGACGGCGCCGGAGCGCTCGGACCTGGTGCGGCTGGCCGCGAGGCTGATCCTGGAGGAGGCCTTGGAAGGCGAGGTCCGGGACCGGCTCGGGCGTGAGCGCTACCAGCGCGCCGGAGGCGAGCCGGCGGGCTACCGCAACGGGTACCGGACGGGCCGGATGAAGACGGCGGAGGGCATGGTCGAGTACGCCGCCCCGCAGGTGCGGGCCACGGCCGAGCCGTTCGCCTCGGCGATCCGGGCGGGCCTGACCGGCCGCACGGAGGCTCTGGAAGACCTCGCCATCGAGCTCTACGCGCGCGGGCTCTCCACCCGGGACATCGAGGCCACCTTCACCGACGGGGAGGGCCGCCGGCTCCTGAGCCGGGCGGCGGTGAGCGAGATCACCGAGCGGCTGTGGGAGGACTACGCCGCCTTCACCGGGCGCGACCTCGCCGAGCACAAGATCGTCTACCTCTACGTCGACGGCATCGCCGAGCGGCTGCGCGCCGGCCGGCCGCGCGAGGCGGTGATCGCCGCCTGGGGCATCGGCGAGGACGGCCGCAAGGTGCTGCTGCACCTGATGGCGGGCTCGAGGGAGGACACCGAGACGGTGCGCGCCTTCTTCCAGGACATGCGCGGCCGCGGGCTCGGCGATCCGCTGCTGGTCGTCTCGGATGGCGCGCCCGGCATCATCCGCGCCATCGAGGAGTGCTTCCCGCGCTCGGCCCGGCAGCGGTGCCTCGCCCACCGGATGAGGGACCTGGCCGCCAAGGTGCCGGTCGACCTTTGGCCGGAGTTCAAGGCGCGCGTCACCGCCTGCTACCAGGCGCCCTCACGGGCGATCGCCCGCGACCTCGCCGCCGGCATCAGGGCCGACTACGCCGCCACGGTGCCGAGCGCGGTGGCCTGCTTCGAGGACGATTTCGAGGCCTGCATCGCCCACCTGCGCCTGCCGGTGGCGCACCGCCGGGCGACCCGGACCACGAACCTCCTGGAACGCCTGTTCGTCGAGGAGCGCCGGCGGCTGAAGATCATCCCCAACGGCTTCGGCGAGAAGGCGGTCCTCAAGCTGATGTTCGCGGCGCTGATCCGGGCCGCCGATCGCTGGCGCGGCCTGCGCTTCGGCGAGTTCGAGCTCCGCCAGATCGCCGCCGTCCGCAAGGACCTCGGCGCCGAGTACGAGGCCACCATCACCCGCTCAGGCCAGCCATCCCAGCCCAGCTTTTCCAGCAGATCAGCGCCTTGACCCCTGGCCAGCCCGTGGCTTTGGCCCCTCCACCATCGGGGTTTTGGCCCCTAAGAATGCCGGATAACCCTCTCACATCAAGGACTTCACGAGTCCGTAAGAATCTTAACC
>DATAEW010000120.1:0-14454 GCA_036257815.1 Solirubrobacterales bacterium | reverse complement strand
CGTCCAGCATCTCCCTCTCCTCGCCTCGGTCTGGCTGACCTGGCGAGGGTCGAAGCGTTGCCGGACGAGACCCCCTATGCCTCAGGTGGGTGAGATTTCGACCGGCCCAGGCGGGTGATTATTGGACCGGCGACGACACGGGTCGGGGAAGTCGAGCTTGGTTGATGCATTCTCGACTTGGAGGTTGAGAAACCGGTGGGGAATTCATGACCCCGATTTCTATCGCCGAGGCGGAGATCGATCCTGCAAGTCGCGCGAGGCTATGCGGGGGCACGCGGTGCGAGAGTGATACGGCAGGGGGAACGCTGGGACCCACCGATACTTGTCGAGCCACCGGGTCGGACATCCTGCTTTGTGGTGGCCATCGTATGAGTACCGCTGCACCCGCTTGCGGCAACGGTACTCGGCGGCGCTTGACCGCCAAGCACCGGTGCCGGCGTCGTCGAGAGCGTGGGGTAGGGGCGCCCATTCGGGCGAACCCTCCCAGGAGAAATGACAGCTTTGAGATCGCAGATTGCGACTCAAATACCGAGCGAGAAGGATGACGCTCGGCGATGCTTCAGGCGGCCGTGCGAGACTCGGCCAGGCTCCGGACTGGACCCGCGCATAAAGCGTGTCGGGGGCGAGGTCGGCGCCACCGGGCCAGACGACGGTCCCGGTCTCCGGATCGGCTTCGACCCTGGCAAATCCCTTGGGGGTGCGGGCGTCCTCGAAGCGGCTGATCGTCGGCATTTCCCAATCATGCCCACAGCATCGGCGGTTCGAGTGCAGACCAAACCTTTCGCCTCAAAGGGCTCTCGCTCATCTTTGGAATTCGTGATGTGGGGGTGATACGGATGCTGTTCAACCATTTCTGAAGCCAAATTGATCCTCTCTCCCCGATGAAGCCAAGAGGCTCCACTCCGGTCTGGCCGCGGCTGCCTGGATGGTTGCGGCGGCTGACCGATCTGGGCGTGTTGCCGTCGGATTCGGCGGACGTGCGGCTGCGCAAATCGGTGCTGACGCTGTCCTCGGTGCTGATGGCGACGCTGGCGTGCGCCTGGGTGGGAACGTACGCGGTGCTGGGTCTCTGGGTGCCGGCGGCGATTCCGTTCGCCTACCAGCTCGCCTCGGCGGCGAGCATCTACACTTTCGCCCGAACCCGCCGCTACCGGCTGTTCCGGACCAGCCAGCTGTGGATGAGCCTGGTGCTGCCCTTCGCCCTGCAGTGGAGCCTTGGCGGCTTCGGCAACTCCTCCGCGGTGTCGCTTTGGGCGTTCACCGCGCCGGTCGGCGCCCTGCTGTTCGTCGGCGCCCGCCAGGCCGTTCCCTGGTTCGTCGCTTTCGGTGCCCTGGTGGGGTTCTCTGGCGCGATCGACTCGACGCTCGCGGCGAGCGCGCCCGAGATCCCGCACGGCGTCGTCGTCGCCTACTTCGTGCTGAACGTCCTCGGCGTCTCCACGACCTCCTACGTGCTCCTGCAGTACTTCGTCAGGGCCCGCGAGCGGGCGCTCGGCGAACTGGCAGCCGAGCGGGCCAAATCGGAGCGCCTGCTCCTCAACGTCCTGCCGGAGTCGGTTGCCGACCGCCTCAAGGAGTCGGAGGAGGTGATCGCGGACGGCTTTGCCTCGGCGACCGTCCTCTTCGCCGATATCGTCGGCTTCACGCCACTCGCCCAGGAGCTGGCGCCAGCCGAGACGGTCGCCCTGCTCGACAGGGTGTTCGCGGGCTGGGACGGTCTCGCCGACCGTCACGGCGTGGAGAAGATCAAGACGATCGGGGACGCCTACATGGTGGCGGGCGGCCTGCCCAGGCCGCGCCATGACCACGTCGAGGCGATCGCCGACATGGCGCTCGAGATGGGCACCGAGGTCCGGCGCCGCGCCGCGCCGAGCGGATCCACGCTCGAAGTTCGGATCGGGATCGACACCGGTCCGGTGGTCGCCGGGGTGATCGGAAGGGCCAAGTTCAGCTACGACCTGTGGGGCGACACGGTCAACACGGCGAGCCGTATGGAGCACCACGGCCTGCCCGGAGCGATCCAGGTGACCGAGCGCGTCTATGAACGGTTGCGCGGCCGCTACGAGCTCCGCCGCCGCGGGACGATCGAGGTCAAGGGCAAGGGACCGATGACCACCTACCTCCTGCTCGGCAAGCGCGAGGTGCTCGGTTAGGGCGCGGAGCCGTCCGCGGCTTCCAGGTCCTCGAGGTCGGCGAGATCCCGGGTGCGGCCGGCCGCTCGCTTCATCGCCCTCAGGTCATCGAGCTCTGTCCACGTCCTTGGTGCCCCGGACGACACCCCAGGCACCCACGGCGAGGCCGCCGATCTGATGGCTCAGGGCGATGGTCTCGGCCAGGTTCACGCTGATCGGCCGCTGGGCGTCTTCGCGGAGGCGCCGGAGCCTCACCGCCTCGGCCTCCTCGGCTGCCGACTCGACCTTCGCGTGTTCCGTCATGGTGACGATGGTAGTGGCGCCGGGGGGTGCTCGCACTGGTTAGGAGAGGTTGCGCGCCCGGCGGCCGATCTGCTCGTCCCGCGGGTAGCCGGCCGCGTCCCAGAAGGCGCCCGCCTCGGCGTCCTCGAAGGCGACGAGGGCGGTGACGCGCCGCGCTCCTCGGGCTCGCAGGCGCTGCTCGCCGCTGCGGATCAGCATCAGCCCGATGCCCCGGCGGCGGCAGTCGGCTCGCACGGCTAGCCGGTACAGGTTGCCGCGCCAGCCGTCCCAGGCGGCGATCAGGGAGCCGACGATCTCCTCGTCCTCGGCCGCGGCGACGAGGAGGGCCGCGGGCGAGTCGGCGAGCAGGGGTTGCAGGTCCTCGAGGCGGTCGGGGACGCTGGCCTGGCCGCTGCGTGCCTCCTCCCAGAGGGCGAGCACGCCCGGCAGATCGGCGGCGCGGGCCTGGCGCACCCGGATCTCTCGTGACGGGGGCATCGGGTTCGCCAGGTTACGATCGCGCGATGCGCGGGCGGGTCTCAGTCGGGGTGATCGGCGACTACGACGCGGAGTTCCCGCCCCACCGGGCCACCGGCGCGGCGCTGCGACACTCCGCCGCGGCGCTCGGGGTCAGCGTCGACGTCCGCTGGCACGCCACCGACTCGCTGGCGGAGGCCGAGCTCGAGGAGGCACTCGCCGAGGACGCCCTCTGGTGCGCTCCCGGCAGCCCCTACAGGAGCCTCGACGGCGCCCTGCGGGCGATCCGCTTCGCGCGCGAGAACGACCTCGCGTTGCTCGGGACCTGCGGCGGCTTCCAGCACATCGTGATCGAGTACGCGCGCAACGTGCTCGGCTTCGCCGACGCCCAGCACGCCGAGTACGACCCCTACGCCTCCGACCTATTCATCAGCGAGCTCGCCTGCTCGCTCGCCGGCAAGCGAATGTCGGTCACGCTCGCCGCCGGCTCGCGGGCCGCCGGCTTCTACGGGCGGACCGAGGCCAGCGAGCGCTACTACTGCAACTTCGGCCTCAATCCCGCCCACCAGCGACTGCTCGACCAGGGCGGCCTGCGGGTCGTCGGCACCGACCAGGACGGTGAGGCCCGGGTGCTCGAGCTTCCCGATCGCTGCTTCTACCTCGCCACCCTGTTCGTCCCTCAGGCCAGCTCGACCGCCGAGTCGCCGCACCCGTTGATCACCGCCTTCCTGCGAGCGGCATCGCGGTAGCAACCCGGCGGCCCGCCGCGACGCGGCGGGCCGCTACTTCAGCGCCGCGAGGATCTCGCCGGCCGCCCGTTCGCCGGATTCGACGGCGCCGTTGAGGTAGCCCTGGAAGTCGATCGAGGTGTGCTCGCCGGCGAAGTGGCAGTTGTCTTCGGGCTGGCGCTCGGCGCCCGCGAACTTCGTGTACTGGCCGACCTTCCAGTAGGAGTAGGAGCCCTTGGTCCAGGGGTAGCCGGTCCAGAAGTCGATCGTCGCGCGGCCGTTCCAGCGGCTGGAGATGCCGGGCAGCACCGGCTCGATCTGGGTGAGGAACCGTTTCGCCCGTTCGGCCGGGGTGCCGCTGCCGAAGCTGGCCCCGATCGTGCCGCCGGTGTAGTCGACGAGGATGCCGGCGGCGCCGGGCTGCGCCCGGGTCACCTCCCAGGTGTTCTGGTACCCGGTGTCGGCGTAGGTCTCGCCCTGGTTGCCGAGCGTGTTCCAGTAGCGGCTGGAGAACTGGACGTGCAGCTTCGAGTTGGTCCCCATGCCCAGCTCGCGGATCGCCGTTTCCTTGATCGGCGAGAAGCCCGCCTTCGAGAAGTCGATGTCGCGCAGGATCGAGAACGGCAGCGCCAGCACGACCTGGTCGGCGGTGACGGTGCTGCTACCGCTCCCCGAGCGCAGGGTCAGGCGGTAACTGGCGTCGGCGTTGCGGCGGATCGCCGCCAGCTCCGAGCCGGTGACGATCTGGCCCTGCAGCGCGGTGGCGAGGCCGCTGGCGATCCGGTCGTTGCCGCCGCGCACGTGGTACTTCTCGTTCGAGGGCCCGAAGATCCGCAGCTGGCCCTGGCCGGAGTAGCCGAGCAGGTAGAGCATGTTGAGCGAGCTCTGCACGTTGGTCTCGGCGCCGTACTCGATGTTGTAGGCGACGTCGAGCAGCTGCCCGAGCTTCGAGGCCGTGCCGCCCGGCACGTTGGCTTCGATCCACTCGGCGATCGACATCGCGTCGAGTTCGCGCCCCCGCTGCGTCGACTGCGTGTAGAGGGTCGGGTAGCTGGCGGCGGAAACGTCCTTGTGAATCTGCTGCCAGATCTGCTTCAGGTCTTCGGTCGCCTGGGTGAACGAGTAGGGCTGGCCGTCGAAGTAGTAGAAGGGGTCGTTGCCGTTGACCTCGGCGCTCAGCAGGTTGTCGAGGTCGAGGCCGAGTTCCTGGGCGAGCTTGCGGACTTCGGTGTGCCCCTGGTCGATCAGCTCGCCGCCGTGCTCGGCGATCTGCCCTTCGGCGAAGTCGCCGCGGCGCGTCCAGCAGCGGCCGCCAAGGCGATCGGATGCCTCGTACAGGGTCGACCGGTAGCCGGCCTGCTTGAGTCGGTAGGCGCAGGTGAGGCCCGCCAGGCCGCCGCCGACGACCGCGATCCGGGGCGCGCTCGCCGCCAGGGCCCGGGGGATCCGCCCGCCGAGCATCGCCGCCGCCGCCAGGCCGGCGCCACCGGCGATCAGCTCGCGCCGCCGCAGCCCGGACCGTTCGCCGAGCACCTCCCCGACCGGCGCCTCTCGCAGCGCCGCCTCGCGGGCGACCGCCGCGGCCTCTCCCAGTCTCCCGGCCAGCGAAGTCCTAGCCATCGGCCCATGCTTGCAGCACGGTCGCCGCCTGGCAAGCGCCGCTGCGTCCAAGCCACCCGACGAAGGTTGGCCGGTCGGGGGTGGTCAACTCGTTTGGCTCGGAAGCGATCCCGCGATCCGGCCGCCTCCCGGTTGCGAAAGCCGCGGCTCGTGGGTAGAACACACCCAGACCAAGGAGGAGACGATGCAGAACTGGAACCTGAAGACCGTCGACGCCGAACCGCACCAGCCGTTGATCCTCGCCTCGGGTGAGGACGCCCGGACCGTCGTCATCAGCCTCCCGGCGGGGGAGGAGATGCAGGAGCACCAGGTCCACGAGCGGGCCCGCCTGGTGGTGGTCGATGGCGAGATCGAGGTGCGCCTGAACGGGGGCGAGTCGGTCGCGGCCGGTCCGGGTCACCTGTTCGAGTTCGATCCCGGGGAGCGGCACACGGTCGCCGCCCGCTCCGAGGCGCGGCTGCTGCTGGTCCTCTCGCCCTGGCCCGGCGACGGCCATCCCGGCGCGATGACGCTCGAGCAGAAGGCCGAAGCCCGCGAGCGCGCCGCCGAACACCAGCAGTCATGACGTGAGCCGCCCGGCCCGGGCGCTGATGGTCCAGGGGACGTCGAGCTGGGCCGGCAAGAGCCTGATCGCGACCGCGCTGTGCCGCCACTTCGCTCGCCAGGGCGTGCGCGTGGCCCCGTTCAAGGCGCAGAACATGTCGAACAACGCCCGCGTCGTCGCCGGCGGCGAGATCGGGGTCGCCCAATATCTGCAGGCGCTGGCGGCGGGGGTCGAGCCAGACGTGCGGATGAACCCGGTCCTGGTCAAGCCCGAGGGGATGACCGCCAGCCAGGTCGTTCTCCGCGGGGTCGCCGACCAGCGGATCGGGGCGCTGCCCTGGCGCCAGCGGGCGCCGCACCTGCGCCCCGCGGTGGAAGAGTCGCTTGCCTCGCTGCGCGAGGAGCACGAGCTGCTGGTGATCGAGGGCGCCGGCAGCCCGGCCGAGATCAACCTCGCCGATTGCGACCTCGCCAACCTCGGCGCCGCCCGGGCCGCGGAGGCGGCGGTCCTGCTGGTGGCCGACATCGACCGCGGCGGCGCCTTCGCCCACCTCTACGGCACCTGGGCCTTGCTCGAGCCATCGGACCGCGAGCGGATCGCCGGCTTCGTGCTGAACAAGTTCCGCGGCGATCCGGAGCTGCTGGCGCCGGCGCCGCGGCGACTGCGGGAGCTGACCGGCGTGCCGGTGCTGGGTGTCGTCCCCTGGCTCGAGCACGGGCTTCCCGACGAGGACGGCGCCGCGCCCGCACCGAACCTGCCGGCGCCGGAGGCGCCGGCCGTCGCGGTCCTCCGCTACCCCTTCGCCTCCAACCTCGACGAGCTGAAGCTGCTCGAGCAGATCGCGACCGTTCGCTGGGCGCGGCGACCGGCCGAGCTCGAGGGGGCCGAGCTCGTCGTCCTGCCGGGCTCCAAACACGTCGCCGCCGACCTCGCCTGGCTGCGCGAGCGGGGGTTGGCGGAGCCATTGCTTGCCCGTGCCGCGGCCAGCGGGCGGGTGCTGGGGATCTGCGGCGGCATGCAGATGCTCGGCGAGGCGCTGAGCGATGTGGCCGGCGCGGAGATTCGCGGCCTCGGCCTGCTGCCGCTGCGCACGACTTACGCCGAGGAGAAGCAGGTGCGCCGAGCCGAGCTGTCCTTCGCTCCCTCGCTCGACGGCGCCTGGGGCGCGCTCGCCGGGCGCTCGTTCGGCGGCTACGAGATCCGCCATGGGGTTACTGCCCCGACCGAGTCACCGGTGCGCCTTTTGCCCGCCATCCGGGCACAAGGCACGCCGACTGAGGCCGTTTCCGGCAATCGCGGCTGGGCAGCCGGAGCCGTCCTCGGCATTTCCGCGCACGGCCTGCTCGAGGACGCCGAGGTGCTGGACGCGCTCTTCGGCGCTCGCCCGGCCCGTTCGCTCGACGCCGCGCTCGACGAGCTCGCCGACGGGGTGATGGCCAACCTCGACGAGGCGGCGATCGAGGCGCTCGCGCAGGCGCCTGCACCGCCCGCCTCCCGTCCAGGCCGGACGCGGCGGGCCGGCCCCCGCGCGAGCGCCTGAGCGCATAGGATTGCGGCCCCCCGAAGGCCGCCCGATGAAGAAGCCGATCACGATCCTCGTCCTCCTGCTCGCCCTGGCCGCGTTTGCCGGCTGCGGCAGCAAGGAAGAATCCGGCAGCGGCACGACGGCGGGCGTGGCGGCCTGCGGGCCCGGCCAGCTGCAGACCCACAGCAAGGGCGTGCTGACCGTGGCCACCGACAAGCCCGCCTACCCGCCGTACTTCGAAGACGAAGAACCGGCCAACGGCGAAGGGTTCGAGAGCGCGGTCGCCTACGCGATCGGCAGGCAGCTCGGCTTCCCGGCCGGGAAGGTGAAGTGGACGGTGGAGCCGTTCAACGCCTCCTACGCGCCCGGCCCGAAGGACTTCGACTTCGACGTCAACGAGATCTCGATCACCCCGGCGCGCGAAAAGGCGGTCGACTTCTCGCACCCCTACTACACCGCCAACCAGGCGGTGGTCGCGCTGAAGGGCTCCGAGGCGGCGAAGGCCACCTCGCTCGACGACCTGAAGGACGCCAAGATCGGCGTGCAGATCGGCACCACCAGCCTCGAAGCAGCCGAAGAAGCGATCCAGCCCAGCAGCCGCCCGGAAGTCTTCAGTGGTTCCACCGAGGTCGTCCAGGCCTTGAAGAACGAACAGATCGAAGCGATCGTCGTCGACCTGCCGACCGCCCTCTACCTGACCGCGGCCCAGGTCCCGGCGGCGACCGTGGTCGGCCAGTTCGCGGCCAGCGGCGGCGAACGGTGGGGGGCTCTGCTGGCCAAGGGGTCGCCGCTCACCAGCTGCGTCTCGCGGGCGATCGAAAAGCTCGAAAGCTCCGGCGAGCTGGCCCGGATCACCAACCGCTGGATGAGCCAGGCCGCCGGCGCGCCGGAACTGCACTGACCTGAGCGCCGCACCGGTAATCAGCGATCGCCGCCTCGAACGCGAGGCCGCGAAGCGACGGCGGCACCGGCGCGGCCAGGCGATCTCGGCCCTCTCCAGCGTCGTCGTCGTGGGCGGGCTGGCGGCGCTGGTCCTGACCAGCCCCGGCTGGCCGACGGTACGGGAAACCTTCTTCTCCTGGAGCATCTTCAAGTCCTCGTTCCCCGACGTCCTCGCGGGCTTTTGGCTCGACGTGAAGATCTTCCTGGTGGTCGAGGTGGTGGTGCTGGTCGTCGGCCTGGCAATCGCGCTGGTGCGGATCAGCCGCACGCCGGCGCTCTTCCCGGTGCGCATGCTCGGCATCGTCTGGGTCGACCTCTTCCGCGGCGTCCCGACGATCCTGCTCATCTTCATCGTCGGCTTCGGCGTGCCGGCGCTGCGGCTGACCGGCCTGCCGACCGATCCGGTGGTGCTGGGCGGGATCGCCCTCGCGCTCTCCTACAGCGCCTACGTCGCGGAGGTCTACCGCGCCGGCATTAACACCGTCCACCGGGGCCAGCGCGACGCGGCGCGCGCGGTCGGCCTGACCGAGGCGCAGACGATGCGCCACGTGATCCTGCCGCAGGCGATCCGCCGCGTCGCGCCGCCGCTGCTCAACGACTTCGTCGCCCTGCAGAAGGACGCCGCCCTGGTCTCGATCCTCGGCCCGCTGGAGGCGTTCCGGGAAGCCCAGATCATCGAGTACCAGACCTTCAACTTCACCCCGGTGATCGCCGCCGCCCTGCTCTACCTGGCGGTGACCGTTCCCCTGGCGCGGGTCGTCGACCGGATGGGGGGCCCGGAGGGCCGGGTCCGGTGAGTGCCACGGTCCTCGAGGTCAGGGGCGTGACCAAGGCCTTCGGCGAGCGCGAGGTGCTGCGCGGGGTCGACCTGACGGTCGCCGAGCACGAAGCGGTGGCGCTGATCGGCGCCTCGGGCTCGGGCAAGTCGACGCTCCTGCGCTGCATCGACCTGCTGGAGGAGATCGACGACGGCGACGTCCTGCTCGACGGCGAGGCGATCACCGACCCGGCGGTGAGGCCGGTCGCGGTGCGGCGCCGGCTCGGCCTCGTCTTCCAGGCCTACAACCTGTTCCCGCACCTGACGGCGCTGGAGAACGTGGTGCTGGGGGAGATGCGGGCGCACGGGGTCGGCCGCGAGCGGGCCGAGCTGCGGGGCCGCGAGCTGCTGGCCCGCTTCGGCCTCGCCGGCCGCGAGGACGACCGGCCCGACAACCTCTCCGGCGGGCAGCAGCAGCGGGTGGCGATCGCCCGTGCCTTTGCCGGGCGGCCGCGGGCGCTGCTGCTCGACGAGGTGACGAGCGCGCTGGACCCGGAGCTGGTGGGCGAGGTGCTGGCGGCGGTGCGGGGGCTGAAGCAGGAGGGGATGACGATGCTGATCGCCACCCACGAGATGAGCTTCGCCCGCGAGGTCGCCGACCGCGTCGCCTTCCTCCACGAGGGCCGGATCGCCGAGATCGGACCTCCCGAGCGGGTCCTCTCCTCGCCGCAGCGGGAGGAGACGCGGCGCTTCCTCAGCCGCCTGCTGGAGGCGGGTCGAGCCTGAAATACCGGCCACTTGCAGGGAATGATCAAGAAAATTTGTTGTCGCTCAGGAATGCTGTTATGCTCGCGCCGATTTTGATCAGTCAGGGTTGCTGTTCAGGATCGCCATAGCCAGCACCGGTGCCTTAATCGGTTAAAGGGACGGCGTTGTAAGCCGTAGATCCGGGTTCGAGCCCCGGCCGGTGCATCCGACGAAATCCGCTCAACGGACGGGTCAGAGAGGCTATGGGAGCAAATCTTTTCGACAGTTTCGACCGCATCGCGGTCAGGGAGGACGGGCAGGTCCACTGGGCGGCGCGGGCGCCGTTCCGGCCCGAGCCGGGCTTCGACCTTATGCTCGTGCCGCGGGTGCCGGACTGGCGGGTGGACGAGGGGGCGCGGGAGGCGCTGGAGCGGATCGCGGCCGAGCCGGCGGTCGCCGAGGTGATCGCCGACGGCGACACCGTGCGCCTGCGGCTGGCCGACGAGTGGATCGGGGAGACGGGGGAGGCGCTGGAAGCCGGCGAGGTTGGCGACGGCGAGTTCGCCGACGTCGCCGGCGACCGGCAGTACGCGGTCTACTTCTGGGGCGCCAACACGACCAAGGCGCTGCACATCGGCCACCTGCGCAACCTGGCGCTCGGCAACGCGATCGCCGCGACGCTGATCCAGGCCGGGGCGCGGGTCGAGAACCGCAGCCTGATCTGCGACGTCGGCCGCAGCATGGGTGAGGCGATGGCCGGCGTGGTCAGCCGCGGCGGCGAGGGACCGGAGATGGGCCCGCAGGGCGGCGAGAAGTCCGACCATTTCGTCGGCTACTGCTACGCCGACTACGTGAAGGCCGGCCGCGCCAACGGCGGCAGCGACGACGGCGCCGAGGACTCGGTCGCCCGCGAGGCCTCGATGTACAACGACAAGGCCGACGAGCTGATGATGCGGGTGCTCGCCGGCGACCAGTCGGCGCTCGAACTGTGGTCGAAGACCAGGGCCTGGGTGATCGCCGGCCAGCGCAAGACGCTGGCCCGGCTCGGCGTCGCCTTCGACAAGGTGATCTTCGAGTCCGACTTCCTTCCGGAGGTCGCCGAACTGACCAACCTCGGGCTCAGCGAGGGCAAGCTGGTCCGCCGCGCGGACGACCGGATGGTGATGTACCGGACCGAACGCGAGGAGCTGGAAGAGATGCCGCTGGTCCGCGCCGACGGCCTGCCGACCCAGCACATGCGGGCGCTCGCCTACTGGGCGGCGGCGCCCGAGCTCGACGACGTGATCTCGCTGCAGGTCTGCGGCACCGAGTGGGTCTCCCACGTCACCTGCCGGCGCAAGCTGATCGACCACCTCGGGTTGGTGAACGGCAACGGCAGCGGCAGCGCCAAGGGCGGCGGGCCGCCGACCCACGACGTCTTCCACGGCATGGTCGCGCGCCAGAAGCGGGCGATCACCTCCAGCGAAGAGGGGGCGCTGCTGATCGACGACCTGATCGAGCGGCTGGAAAGCGAAGTCGGCTCCGACCCGGAGCTGGCCGCGGTCCGCGACCGCCATCCCCACCCCGACGGGGTTCCCGCGCAGGTCGCCCTCGGCTACTTCCTGATGCAGCAGACGACCAAGCGGGTCGAGTTCGAGCCGGAGAAGCTGCTGGAGGACAAGGGCAGCCTCGGCTGGGACCTGGCGCGGGCGCAGGCCCACCGCGGTGGCGGCGCCGCGCTGGCCGCCGAGCGGCCCGCCGAAGACCGCGACTACCGCTTCGCCGTCGTGCAGTCGGAGATGTACCGGCGGCACCTGCGCAGCGCCGTCGAGGACTTCGACGTCGTGCCGCTGGCCCGCTACCTGTCGCACTTCGCGCGCTGGTATCGCGAAGCCGAGCGCGCCCCCGAGGTGGAGCGGGTGGCGCAACCGCTGATCGACCGCGGCCTGCGCGGCCTCGGCCTGGAGGGGGCCTGATGAAAACGCTGCTGGTCGACAACCACGACTCCTACAGCTACAACGTCTTCCACCTGCTGGCGGCGGCCTCGGGGCAGGAGCCGGTGGTGGTCAACAACGACGCCGTCTCCTGGCGGGTGCTTTCGCGCTCGGACTTCGACGCGATCGTCCTCTCGCCGGGGCCGGGCCGACCCGAACGCTGGCACGACTTCGGCGTCTGCCGCGACATCCTCCGCTACAGCGAGATCCCGGTGCTCGGCATCTGCCTCGGGCACCAGGGGATCGGCAACCTGCTGCACGGCGGCGTCAACCGGGCGCCGATGGCGATGCACGGGCGGCTCAGCCGCGTCCGCCACGACGGCGCCGGCCTCTTCGAGGGCATCCCCCAGGACTTCTCCGTGGTTCGCTACCACTCGCTGGCGATCACCAGCCCGATCGGTCCGGAGGGCCACGAGACCGCCTGGTCGGAGGACGGCGTGGTGATGGGGATCGAACACAAGACCCGGCCGATGTGGGGCGTCCAGTTCCACCCCGAGTCGGTCGCGACCGAGCACGGCCTGGCGATCGCCGAGAACTTCTACGCGATGGCCCGCCGGCACCGGCGGTCGCGACCGGCGGGCGGCGCCGCGGGTCCGGGCCGACAGAGCTCCAGCGCCCGGTCAAGCGAGGCCCCGGGGCGATCGCCGCGGCAGTCCCAGCGCGGCGAGGCGGGGCTGCGGCTGCGGCTGCGGACGCTGGAGGGGGCGGCGCCGACGGAGTACCTCTACGAACGCCTCTTCGCCGACGCCGAGACCTCGTTCTGGCTCGACAGCGCCGACGCGCCGACCTGGCTCGCCCAGTGCTCCTACCTCGGCACCAGCGCCGGGCCGGACCGCTGCGTGCTCGAATACGACGTCGACACCGCCGAGATCTCGGTCAACCGCGGCGGCATCCACGCGGTCGAGCGGAGGTCGATCTTCGACTTCCTGCAGCGCGAGATGGAGCGGATCGCCGTCTCCTCGCCGCCGGAGATCGAGCGCGGGCTGATCGGCGGCTACGTCGGCTACCTCGGCTACGAGCTGAAGGCCGATTGCGGCTCGCCCAACGTCCACAGCTCCGACCTGCCCGACGCGGCGCTGATGCTGGCCAACCGGCTGATCGCCGTCGACCACGCCAACCAGCGGACCCACGTGCTGGCGCTGGGCCGCGAGGAGGACCCGGAGGCCGAGCTGTGGCTGGAGGTGACCGAGGCGCTCTGCGCGGAGGCGATCGCCGCGCCGCCCGAGCCGGCGCCGCTGGCCCCGCCGCAGGAACCGGACGGTCACGTCAGCTTCCGCTGCGGCCGCGGCCGCGAGCGCTACCTCGCCGACATCCTGCGCTCGCAGGCCGAACTGGCGGCGGGGGAGTCCTACGAGGTCTGCCTCACCGACCAGATCTCGACCGCGGCCAGTCCCGACCCCTTCGCCCTCTACCGCCAGCTGCGGCGCGCCAACCCCTCGCCGTTTGCCGCCTTCCTGCGCTTCGGCGAGCGCGCCGTCGTCAGCTCCTCGCCCGAGCGCTTCCTCTCGGTCGACCGCGAGCGGCGGGTGATGGCGCGGCCGATCAAGGGCACGACCTCGCGCTGCGAGGACCCGGCCGAGGACGCGGCGCGGCGCCAGGAGCTGGCGGAGGACGAAAAGACCCGTGCCGAGCACCTGATGATCGTCGACCTGCTGCGCAACGACCTCGGCCGCGTCTGCGAGGTCGACAGCGTCCGCGTCCCCGACCTGATGGTGGTCGAGCCCTACGCGACCGTGCACCAGGTGGTCTCGACGATCACCGGCGTCCTCGAGACGCATCGCAGCCCGGTCGAGTGCGTGCGGGCCTGCTTCCCGGGCGGCTCGATGACCGGCGCGCCGAAGGAGCGGACGATGGAGATCATCGACGACCTCGAGGACGAGGCGCGCGGCGTCTACTCGGGGGCGATCGGCTACTTCGGCGCCGACGGCAGCACCGACCTGAACATCGTCATCCGGACGATCGTGATGCGGCCGGGACGGACGACGATCGGCGCCGGCGGCGCGATCGTCATGCAGTCCGACCCCGAGGAGGAGTTCGAGGAGATCCTGTTGAAGGCACGGGCGCCGATGGCGGCGATCGCCCGCACGGTCACCGGCAGCGACGGCGAGGAGGCCTGGAGCGTCGATCTCGAGCCGGCGCGCAGCGAGGCGGGGGCGGCATGAGCGAGCCGGTGGCGACCAAGGTCGAGGTCCGCCCGGCGACGCCGGCCGACGTCCCGGCGGCGGCGCGGGCGGTCGGCGAGCTGCTCGACGAGCTGGGCGGACGCCGCCCCTCGGCGGAGGAGCTGGAAGCCGAGGCGCGGGCCCTGGTCGGGGACCCCGGCGTCGGGGCTCTGCTGGTCGCCACGGCGGGCGAGGAGCTGGTCGGGGTGCTGGCCGCGAGCTACGGGCGGGCGATGCACGTGCCGGGCCGCTACCTGGTGATCCAGGACCTCTGGGTGGACCCGGCCTGGCGCAGCCGCACGATCGGCGCCGACCTGCTGGCGGCGGTCGACGCGGTGGCGCGCGAGCAGGGCCTGGCGCGGATCGAGGTCGGGCTGCCGCAGGAGAGCTTCGCCCAGATCAGGGCCACCGAGGCCTTCTACCTCGGCAACGGCTTCGCCTCATTGGGAACCAGGATGCGGCGGTTGCTGACGTGAGTCAGCTGGTGATGATCGAACAGCGCCGCGGCGGCGGCGACGCGGCGCTGTGGGTGCGCGAAGGCGACCGGCGGCTGCCCGGCCGCGAC
>DATAEW010000115.1:0-8370 GCA_036257815.1 Solirubrobacterales bacterium | reverse complement strand
GCCGTCGGAGGCGCGCAGCACCTCGATCGGCGAACCGTAGAGCCGGCTCAGGGTTTCGCTCGAGATCACCTCGTCGGGGCGTCCCGTAACGGCAGCGCCGGCGGCGAGGTACACGACCTGGTCGAGGTAGCCGAGGATCGGGTTGATGTCGTGGGTGACGAGCATCACGGCGACCTGCTCGTGCTCGCAGATGCGACGGACGAGCGCCGCGACCGCGGCCTGGTTGGGGAGGTCGAGGCTGTCGAGCGGCTCGTCGAGGAGCAGGACGCGCGGGCGGCGGACCAGCGCCTGGGCGATCAGCAGCCGCTGCTGCTCGCCGCCGGAGAGCTCGCCGATCGGCCGCTCGGCGTAGGCGCCGGCGCCGACCAGCTCCACCGCCTCGCCGACCCGCCGCGCCGCCTCGCGGCCGGCGGGGCTGAGCCAGGCCGGCAGCGGCAGGCCCCAGCGGGTGCCGTCGAGCCCGAGCCGCACGAGGTCGAGGCCGCGGACGCGGGTGGCGGCGTCGAAGCTGCGCCGCTGCGGCAGGTAGCCGATCAGCGAGTTGGCCGCGCCCGGCGAGCGGTCGAGGACCGTGGCGGTCCCCTCACCCAGGGGCAGCAGGCCGAGGAGGACCTGAAGCAGGGTCGACTTGCCGGCGCCGTTGGGCCCGAGCACGGCGACGAACTCGCCCTGGCCGACCTCGAGGTCGAAATTCGACCAGACCCGCCGGCCGCCGCGGCTGGCGGCGGCCCGATGCAGACGGATCGGGCTCAGCTGCCGGCGCCCCCTTCGCTCAGCGCGGTGAGGACGCCCTCCAGTTGGCGCGACATCCAGGCCTGAAAGCTGGCTCCTTCCGGCGTCGGGGTCTCGGTCACGGCGGCGATCGGGATGCCCGCGGCCCTGGCGCTCTCCTTGAGCCGCTGGACGTCGGGGGTCGCGTTCTGGCTGTTGTACACCCAGAGGTCGATTTCGCGCTCGGCCAGCTGCCGCTCGGCACTGGCCTTGTCGGCGGGCGTCGGTTCGGCTCCCTCGGCGATCCCGTCCATGAAGCCGGGCGGAGTCAGCAGCCGCAGGCCCAGGGCCGGCGCCAGTGGTTCGAAGATGCTCTCCGAGGCGCCGACCGGCGCGCCGCCATAGCCCGAGCGGATTCGCCCGATCAGCTCGTGGTAGCGGGCCAGGCCAACCGTTTCGAAGCGCTTGCGCTGAGCGTCGAAGTAGGCGGCGTGGCCGGGGTCGGCCTGCTTGTAGGCGGCCGCGATCGCGGCGATCGCCCGCTTCACCGAGGAGGGCGAGTACCACTGGTGCGGGTTGTCGCCGTCGCGCAGCCCGAGCACGTCACCGACGTTGAGCTCGATCCGGCTCGTTTCCGGGCTGGCGGCCAGCAGCCTCGACGCCCATTCGTCATAGCCGATCCCGTTGACGATCGAGACCTGGGCCCCGGCGAAGCGCCGCGCGTCCTCGGCCGTCGGTTCGTAGTCGTGCGGATCGGCGGCCGGGTTGGAGATCACGCTCGTCACCTCGACCTCCCGGCCCCCGAGCTGCTGCGCGATGCTGCCCCAGAAGTCCTCGGCGGCGACGACATTCAGCTTCCCCGAGGCGGTCGAGCCGGCCCCGGCGCTCCCTCCGCACCCGGCGGCGAGGAGCGCGATCAGCGCGGCAAGCGCAAGCGGCATGGCGAAGCGGAGGCGAGGCGCTGGCATCGCGCGCCAGGCTATCACGATAGTGAGACTCGTTATATTTTGAGTCGCCCGGCTTCATCCATCCGTCCAATCCAAAAATCGCCGGCGGCCGGGATCGAGGTCGGATAGCGGACCGAGACGCCCGCGGTCCTGAGCAAACTTCACGCGCCACCGGTACGGCGGTCGCCGCCGCCCGCTGAGCAAAAGAGGATTCCAGTCTTTTGACGGCGGCCTCGAGCGACCGCCCCGGGCCATTGGTCCAGGCCCCAACGAATCGGCTCCGGGAGCCGTAGGGCTGATCATGGGACCCCGGACCGACGGTCACCTCTCCCCTGTCGTCTACGGGCCCGCCGAGGCCCCGGCGCTCTACTGGAGCGCCGAGCTGCACCGCCGCGAGCTGGCCACCGGGGAGCAGACGGGGGGCCGCTTCGCGCTCACCGAATCGCGGGCCGAGGCCGGATACGCCTCGCCCTTCCACGTCCACCACGACGACGACGAGGCGATCTATCTGCTCGAGGGGGCGATCGACCTCTACCTGGGCGACGAGGTGCACGAGGGGCGGCCGGGCGCCTGGTTCTTCATGCCACGCGAGGTCCCCCACGGTTACTTCATCCGCGAGGAGGGACCGGCGCGGATGCTGATCCTCACCGCGCCGGCGGGTTTCGATCGCTTCTTCCACGAGCACGGCCAGCCGGCGGACGCTGGCCCACCGGCCACCCCCTCGATCGCCAAAGAGGAGGGAGAGAAGATCCTCCTCGCCGAGTACGGGATCGAGATCCTGCCGGCGCCGCAGGGCTATCCGACGCCATGGTGAACGCGGTCAGGGTCTGCATCGTCGGCGCCGGGAGCGGGGGCGTGGCGATGGCCAAGGCCCTGGCCGAGCGTGGCATCGGCTTCGACTGCTTCGAGCGCTCCTCCCGGTTCGGCGGCCTCTGGTCGGAGGGCGAGCGGGCCGACCGGCCAGGGGCCGGCTACCGGTCGCTGCACCTCAACAGCTCGAAGCGGAAGATGGAGTTCGGCGATTTCCCGATGCCCGAGCACTATCCGGACTTCCCCTCGCGCCAGCAGGTCGGCGCCTACCTCGCGTCGTACGCCCGCCACTTCGGCGTCGCCGAGCGGGTCCAGGTGGGCCGCCAGGTGACCGAGATCGCGAGCTCGCCCTGCGGCTGCTGGGCGGTGCGGGTCGACGCCCGCGAGGAGCGGGTCTACGACGTGGTCCTCGTCGCCAGCGGCTACCACTCGACCCCCAAGCTTCCCCGCGGGGCGGCCCGCGGGTTCGCGGGCCAGGTGCTGCACTCCCACGAGGTGCGCGACGCGGCGCCGTTCGCCGGCCGCAGGGTCCTCGTCGTCGGCTTCGGCAACAGCGGCGTCGACATCGCCTCGCTCGTCAGCACAACGGCCGAGCGCACCTACCTCTCCACCCGCCGCGGCACCCACATCGTCCCCAAGTACATGTTCGGCCGGCCCTTCGACGAGCTGCCGGCGCCGCCCTGGCCCCGGGCCCTGCGCTGGGCGTGTTACGGCCTCGCGGTCCGGCTCACCGTGGGTTCGCTGAGGCGCTACGGCCTGCCCGATCCCAGCCACGAGTTCGGCCGCTCCGCGGTCACCATCTCCTCCGACCTGCTCGCCAGGATCGCCCACGGCGACATCCAACCCCGACCGGCGGTCACCGGCTTCCAGGGCGACGCGGTCAACTTCGCCGACGGCGGCCGAGAGGAGGTCGACACGGTCATCTACTGCACCGGCTACTCGCACTCGGTCCCCTTCCTCGAGCGCCACGGCCTCGATCCCGGCAAGAACGGCTACCAGCTGTTCGAACAGATCTGGGACCCGCGCTTCGCCGGCCTCGCCCACGTCGGCCTGGTCCAGCCGCTCGGCTCGCTGTTCCCGATCGTCGAGGCCCAGGCCGAGCTGCTGGCGGACTGGATCACTGGCGAGTACGCCCAGCCGAGCTGCGCCGCGATGATGCGGGCGATCCGCCGCGACCGGCGGCGCCGCGAACGCAACTACGTCGCCTCCGAGCGCCACACCCTGCAGGTCGACGAGCCCGGGTACACGATCCGCCTGCACCGCGAGCATCGCCGCGGGCGACGGCGCGCCAGCCGCCGCGCCCAGGCGCTCGACCGCAAGCAGCCGTGCCGCTCGCTTGGCGCGACCGACGGCCCGTGCCCGGAGATTGCCCTCTAGGGCCGGGAGCCGCAGACCTTGAAGCCGTAGCGCTGCGCCAGATCGGCGGTTTCGCGCGTTTCGGCGTTGCCCTTTTCGGCCACCGCCTGCGCCCTGGCATCTTCGTGGGCTTCCAGCGCCGCCGCGTAGGCGCGGCTGGCGGTGAACGCCGCTTCGATCTGCTGGAAGATCGGCTGGACCCGACCCGCGTCCGCCTTTGGCGGCCCAAGGGCCTGGAGTCGGGCGAGGTCGGCTTCGGCGTTGGCGACGACCTGGTCCAGCGTCTGGGCCAGTTCCTTGCGGGTGCCGTCCGAGACGGTCCCCGCGGCATGTTCCTCTCCCCTCGCCTTTCGGGCCAGTTGTTCGAGCCGCGTCCGCAGCGGTTCCTGCTTCGTTCTCGAGGCTTCGCACACCGCGTCCGCCTTGGCGATGAATTCGGCCCTGCTCAGCAACCCTTCGTCGCTCGCCGCGGTGTCGGCCGGCGACGCCGAACCGCCTGGCGAGGTCGATGAAGCCGAGCCGCAGCCAGCGAGGGCGGCAATCGCGAAGCCGAGGGTGAGGACAGGAAGCGCCAGGCGTTTCACGAGCGGCGAAGGGAGGTGGCGGTCAGTCGCGGCCGCCGCGACGGCGGAACGGGTCTTCGAGGTCGGCGGTGGCGAAGGCACCTGTGCCGGGTGCGCCGCTGGCGTAGCGGTAGAGCGCGACGGAGAAGACCTGGCGGGTGGCGAGCGAGAGGGCGGAGACCAGCAGGATCGCGCCGACGGCGATCGCGATCAGCGCCGCGCCCGCGGTGGCGTCCTGGGGGCGGACGGCGAGGCCGAGGCCGATGAGGATGCCGACCGGGACCATGGCGAGGACGGTCCAGGCGCCGATGCCGGCCAGGCCAGTGATCCCCTCACCCCATTTGCCTTTGATCAGCTGGACCGACTCCTTGGCGGTATCCAGCGGCCCGGCCCCCTCCAAAGCCAGCAGCGGCACGGCGAAGATCGTCGCCAGGCTCCAGGCGGCACCGAGCAGCCAGGAGGCGAGGCGCCCGGCGCCGGGGATCCGCGAGGCGATCTGCTCCAGGACTAGGCCCACTCCCGCCGCCAGCAGCGACCACTGGGCGATCCGGCCCACCCGTCTCCAGGAGATCGCGAGCGCCTCCCGAACCCCGATCGGCCGGCCGTCGAAGCTGGCCGCGGCGGCGCCGGCCAGCGCGACGTTGAAGAACACGCTGAGGAAGGTCATCGGATAGAGCGCGACGATCCCCGCCAGCGCGATATCACCCTGCGAATGACTCGGCGAGCTGAAGTAGCCGGAGAAGTAGAGAATCGCCGCGCCACCAGCCAGCCCGCACCCCGCCCCCATCAGCCCAATGGAGACCATCGCCGGATCCCGCCGGATCAGCCCCCAAGCCACCTTCGTCAACCGCCAACCCCGCGCCATCCTCCCCTCCGCGGGGCTGCCGCCAGCCTGAACCTGCCGAGTCTCCGTATCCACAGCAGCCAGCAGACTAGCGGCAGCGACTCTGTAACAAGGCTTCTCGCCGCCGACTGGCAAGCCGACTGCAACGCCAACCACCCACACTCCGGGGCCTGGATCGACGCCTCCCGCCCGATTCGCTGCCGGATGGCAGCGAATCGGGCGACACGGATGGGACGGTCAGCTCCGAACTCCCAGACGGGGTGGACCGACGAGCGGGGTCCCCTTGAGGTGCACCGTCTTCTCCTCACGTCTGACGATGTGCTGGCAGGCAATCGCCGCGAGCGGGGCCACGTAGGAGCCTCCCCGCTCGAATACCTCGAAGGGAGCGCCGTAGGCGCCACTCGTCACGTAGAGGAACTCGGTGCCGAGCTTCCAACCGAGGACAGTCAACAGGATGGTGGTGGTGGGGACGATCAACACAACAACTCCCAGGCCCATCTCGAAGACGCCGATGAACGTGTTGAGTGAGGCTGGGTCGCTGACCAGCGAGGTCAGACCGATTGATTCATACAGTTCGATCAGGAGGGGCTTTTGGGTTATCAGCCCGAGGCCGCCGTGGCCGATCAGGTAGAGGCCGATGATCCATTTGAATCCCTGGAAGAACGCCTTGGCGCGCTGGGCGGTGAGGCGGGGGACCTGTTGGACACGCTCAAACCACTCGCGGGCGTTGTGACCAACGCCGAAGAGCAGCAGGAGCATCAATGGACCACCGTAGTTGTAGGTGCGCTCAACGAGCTCCCAAATGCCCTGGCCGGCAAGTGGCCGCAGGGTCGCCGTGAATAGGCCCCAGAACGCCATCCAGGCGATCAGCGCCCGGGTTGGCCGCAAGAGGACCAATATCCCCAGGCTGATGTCCACCGCTCCGGTGAGCGGCATCATCGTCCAACCGATGTTGTCGGGGATACCGAGGACGTGGTAGTAGGCGAGCCAGGCTTCCTTACCGAGAATCCCGAACGCGCCGTGGCCGATGAACTCGAGCGCTACGCCAATGCGCAGAAGCCACTGTAGCTTCCACTCGATAGGACTAGAGCGCCAGCGGCCCAGCCCAATGCTTATTGCATTTTCCATGTGCTTCTTCTTTCAATCGGGCGGAGAATCTCCGCCCACTTTGCGCGGCACGGGTTATCCCCGCCACCGCCTTCCTGTAGCTGCCCCGAAGGACATGGTCTTGCCCGCCACGCGATCCAGCGAGAGCTAGCGCATCCCATAGTGCGGCGGCGCTAACTACGTCCAGGCCGCCGTCCCACGTCGCGGTCGGAGGAGAAGTGTGCTTCTGAGCGTTAACGGCAACTGGAATGGCGGCGAATGCGGCGTGCACCATCGCAGCCGCGGCCGCCAGCCGCGGTTTAGAAGCCATCCATCTCCTCCTGATTCCCTAAAGCAGATCTCCTCTTCCCTAAAGCAGATCTACTCCTTGACGCCCCGGAGTACGCTCCCACCCTGGCAATGTTCACCAACTGGACGTTTGGACTAGTAACGATTGGGACCTGTTAATGGAATGTCACACTTTTTCGATCAGTGCAGTTCTTTTACAAAAGGAGTGAGCAGTACATAGAAAGATTTCGAGTGGCAGGGGGCGGTGGTCGCGCTTATACAAAAGGGGACACCGGCAAGCCCCGAAATCACGTGGCTGCGCGGCGCGGCAGCCGATCTGCCTGCCCGTTTGAAAACGGCTGGCGCTTGGGCGATCCGGTGGAGGGGTCGGACATCGGCTGGTTCGCGGCGGCGATGGGCCCCCAACCGCGCACCGACCCATGCCTGCCGTTCGGCACCCGGCAACGTCGTGCCGAGCCGGCTGAGCCGGTCACCGACGGCCTGGAGCGACCCGCGCCGGTCCGGCCCCTCGTCGACGCTGGGACTGCTCTCGGTGATGCGACCAAGATGCGGCGACCGGATCGATCGACTCGTCGACCCTGCCGCCTTGGCTCCGGTTAGCCTAAGCCCATGCTCAGGACTCGCCGAGTGGTCCTCATGTTCGGCGCCTACGTAAGCCTCCTTCTCGCCGTTGACGTGGCTGGGTTTCTTGCCGCCGCGGTCGGAACTTGGGCGGCGATCCTTTGGGGCATTGCAGCTCTCGCCCTGCTCGCTCTATATGGGCGCCAGCGCCTTCAACTGCCGTCTGAACGAATAGCGGTATGTGGCCAGTTCACGCTAAAATATGGCCACTATGGGGAAAGCAACCGTAGGCATCCGGGAACTCAAGGACAAGGCCAGCACGATCATCGACCGGGTTGAGGGCGGCGAGGCGATCACCGTGACCAAACACGGCCGGCCCGTGGCGAGAATCGTTTCCGCAGCGACGCCGCCTCACCTTGCCGCTCTAGTCGCTGATGGAATCGTGCGGCCGAGCGAGGGTCCCCGATACCTGCCAAAGCCCGCCAAGCTCCGAGGCTCCGGCAAAAGCGCCGCAGATTACGTTTCCGAGGGTCGGCGCTGAGCCTCTACCTGGATACCAGCGCCCTGGTCAAGCTGCTGGTCGACGAGCCGGGCACGGAGGAGGCGCAGAGCGCCTACCACGACGCCGACGGCGTCCGAACCACCGCGATCGCACATGTAGAGGCGACCGCAGCCCTGAGCAGGATGCGCAAAGGAGGTCGCCTGACCTCAACCCAGCTCGGCCGCGCAATTGATGACCTGGAGAGCCTCTGGCGGGGGATCGACAGCCACGCAGTCAACGACGCCCTCCTCGCAAAAGCTGCCGACAGCGCACACACCCATTCTCTCCGCGCCTACGACTCCGTTCATCTTGCGGGCGCCCTCTCCTTCGCCGCCGGCGAAAAACTCGAGTTCGCTTGCTGGGACAAGGAGCTGCGCGACGCTGCAAGAAAGCACGGCTTCGCGCTGACGCCGCAGCGACTCTAACCAGCACTCGGTGGACGGCTCTGTGGAGCCGATGTCCTACGGATTGAAAGGGTGGCTTGAGGAGCGGGATTGCGGAGCGACGTGACCGAGATGCGACCGGGCGCTACGCTGGGTTTTCGAAGAACTCCTTGCGGACCTTCACGTCTTCGATGGTTCGAGTGGTCGTGTCCACCCCGAGGCGATGCTCCTTAAGAAGCTCGCAGAGTCGCTCGCCATC
>DATAEW010000029.1:0-11353 GCA_036257815.1 Solirubrobacterales bacterium | reverse complement strand
ATCGCCCGGTGCCGCTCGTAGACCTGGGGCGGGACGATCAGGTTGACGGTCCCGCGCTCGTCCTCGAACAGCATGAAGACGATTCCCCGCGCGGTCTCCGGCCGCTGCCGGGCGACGACCATGCCGGCGACCTCGACGGTCGCCCCGTCCGCGACCCGCTTCAGCTGGCTGCTGGGGAGGATCGCCGGATCGAGCTCCGGCCGCAGCAGCTCCAGCGGGTGCCGCTCGAGGGTCATCCCGGTCGAGCGGTAGTCGGCGATCAGCTTCTCCCACTCCCCCAGCGGCTCCAGCCGCGGCGGCCGCGGCGGCTCGATCGGCAGCGCCAGCTGGGTGCCGCCGCGAGCGCCGCGTCCGGCCCCGGTGACGCCGACTCGCCAGAGCGCGCGCCGGCGCTCGCTGCCGCCCTCGCGCGGGATCCCGTCCAGCGCCCCGGCCCAGGCCAGCCGTTCCAGGCTGACCAGCCCGGCGCCCGAGCGCGAGGCCAGTTCCGCCACGCCGCGGTAGGACCCGCCCCGCTCGCGCTCGGCGACCAGCGCCTCCATCTCCTCCCTGCGCACGCCCTTCACGTAACCGAGCCCGATCCGCACCATCGCCCCGCCCCTCAGCTCCGGGCGGCGGCGGGGCGATTCGACCTGGCAGAGGACCGCGCTGCGGTTGGCGTCGGGCGGGGCGACGCGGACGCCGCGGCGCTGGGCCTCGTGGACCAGCGAGTCGGGCGGGTAGAAGCCCATCGGCTGCTCGTTGAGCAGCGAGCAGAGGAACTCCGGCCCGCGGTGGATGCGCAGCCAGGCCGACTGGTAGGCGAGCAGGCCGAAGGCGGCCGAGTGGGCCTTCGGGAAGCCGAAGCCGGAGAAGCCCTGGATCTTCTGCCAGATCCGCTCCGCCAGCTCGACCGGGACCCCGTGCCGCTCGGCCGCGCCGGCGAGGAAGCGCTGGTGGTGCTCGTCGATCGCCTGCTGGGAGCGCTTGCGGCTCATCGCCCGGCGCAGGCTCTCCGCCTCGGCGGAGCTGAAGCCGGCGAACGACATCGCCACCTCCAGCACCTGCTCCTGGTAGACGATCGTGCCCAGCGTGTCCCTCAGCACCGGCTCCAGCGAGGGGTGCTCGTAGGGGATCTCGTAGCCGGGGTCCTCGCGCAGCCGCTTGCGGCGCTCGATGTAGGGGTGGACGGCGCCGCCCTGGATCGGCCCCGGGCGGACCAGGGCCACCTGCACGGTGAGGTCGTCGAGATTCCGCGGCCGGGTCCGCGGCAGCATCTGCATCTGCGCCCGGCTCTCGATCTGGAAGACGCCGGTGGTCTCCGCGGCGCGGATCGATTCGAAGGTCTCGACGTCGTCCAGCGGGATCCGCGAGAGGTCCAGCCGCTCCCCCCGCGCCGCCTCCACCTCCTCGACGCAGCGCTCGACCGCCGAGAGCATCCCCAGCCCCAGCAGGTCGATCTTCAGGAAGCCGGCGTCGGCGCAGGAGTCCTTGTCCCACTGGACGATCTGGCGGCCCGCCATCGCCGCTGGCACCACCGGGCAGACGTCGATCAGCGGCTCGGTCGAGATCACCATGCCGCCGGGATGCTGGGAAGCGTGGCGGGGCAGCCCGAGGGCGTCCTCGCAGAGCCACAGCAGCGCCCGCCAGCGCGGCTCCCGCGCCCGCTCGGGGCCGAGCGCGGCGACGAGGTCGCGCTCGATCTCCCCCGAGGTCTCGTGGAAGCCGACCGTGCGCGCGACTAGGTCGATCTCCGGCGGCGGCAGCCCCAGCGCCTTGCCGAGGTCGCGCACCACGCCGCGCGGCCGGTAGGTCGGGAAGGCTGCGACGAGGGCCGAGCGGTCGGCGCCGTAGACCTCGTGCACGCGTGGGATCAGCACCTCGCGGATGTCACGGGGGAAGTCGAGGTCGATGTCGGGCATCGACTCCACCGTGTCGTTGAGGAAGCGGCCGGAGAACAGCTCGGCCTTCACCGGGTCGATGTGCGAGAGGCCGGTCAGGTAGCAGACGACCGAGCTGACGCTGGAGCCGCGGCCACGTCCGGGCGGCAGCACCGCGCGGGCCGAGGCGGGGCCGCGCACCTCGACGGCGACCTCGCGGGCCAGCTCCAGCAGCTCGTGGTGGAGGAGGAAGAAGCCGGAGAGGCCGAGCTGGCGGATCGTCGCCAGCTCCTCATCGAGCCGCGCTTCGGCCTCCTGCCGCTGGTTGCGCCCGGCGTAGCGCTCGCGGAGCCGGTGGCGGCAGAGCTCGCCCAGCTCGCGGTCGGCGTCGCCGCGCTCGGGGTAGCGGTAGCCGAGCTCGGTGGTGAGGTCGAAGCGCAGGCGCTCGGCCACTCGCGCGGTCTCGGCGACCGCCTGCGGATGCTCGGCGAAGCGCGCCGCCATCTCCGCCGGCGAAACGAGGGCGGAGCTGCGGTTGCCGCGGCGGCGCGGCTCGCACTCCTCCAGCGTCTCCCCCAGCCCGACCGCGACCAGCGCGTCCTGCAGGCGGGCGCGGCGGCGGCTGTGGGAGTGGACGTTGCCGGTCGCCACGCAGGCGGTGCCGAGGCGCTCGGCGAGCGCTCGAAGCCAGCGGTTGCGGGCGCGGTCGTGGCGCCAGAAGGGACGCTGCAGCTCGACCCGGAAGCGCTCGCGCCCGAAGGCGGCGAGCAGCCGGCGGCCGAGGTGCTCGGCGGCGGCGGTCTCGCGCCGCTCCCAGGCGCCGGCCAGCACCCCCTCGCGGGCGCAACCGGAGAGGCAGAGGAGCCCCTCGGCGTGCTCCTCCACCTGCTCGATGGTCGCCCACGGCTGCCGCGCGCTGCGCGCCGTGTTGTCGCGGGTGTGCGAGTGGGCCGCGGTGAGCAGCCGGCAGAGGTTGCGGTAGCCCGCGGCGTCCTCGACCAGCAGCGTCAGGTGGGCCAGTTGCCGGCCGGCCGCCTCGCCTGGCGCCGGTTCGTCGTCGCCGGCGGCGTCCAGCCCCACGGTCAGCTCGGCGCCGGTGATCGGACGCACGCCGAGGCCCTTGCAGGCGTGGGCGAACTCCAGCGAGCCCCAGACCCCGTCGTGGTCGGTGAGGGCGAGGGTGCCGTGGCCGAGCGCGGCGGCGGCGCCGGCCAGCTCCATCGGGGTCGAGGCGCCGTCGAGGAAGGAGAAGGCCGAGTGCGCGTGCAGCTCGACGTATCTCATGCTCGCTGCCGGTACCAGCGCCCGCCGCGGCCGGGACGAAAGAGGGTGACGGCGCGGCCGTCGGCGAGGGCCAGCTCGAAGTAGTGGCGCCGCAGCGGCCGTCGCGTCCACCAGCGGTCGTCGACCACCCACTCCTCGCGCACCGCCTCGACGGCGACGCCCGCGACGCCGGCCGGGACCCCGTCCGGGCCAAGCCGGACCGCCACCGGTTGCGGCACGTAGAGACGTCGTATGCCGGGCATCCCGACAGCCCCCTCACAGCTCCGGGAAGGGGGTCAGCAGCGCCCAGCGCTCGGGGACCCGCGAGGCCGAGTCGACCGGAAGGATGCGCAGCAGGGCCTCCGACCCCTGCGCGGCGCGGACCTCGCGCACCGCCTCGCTGAGCCGCCGGCGGCGGGGGCCGGCGCCGCCAACCGCCAGCTCGAGCTGGTCGGCCGCCGCCGGGCCGAGGCCGAGCGCCCGCAGCCGCAGGGCCAGCGCCGGGCCCGGCAGCTCCTCCAGACGAGGAAGCAGGACGCGGCGCAGGACGCTCGAGGAGGCGCTCGGACGGCCCAGCCCCTGCTCGATGCTCCAGCTTCCCCCGGCCGCCAGCACCGCTCCCAGGCGCAGTCCGAGCAGGGTTCGGCCGCGCCGCTGCGGCAGCGCCAGCAGGCGGTCGACGAGCAGCTCCAGGGCGCGGTCGAGCTGGCGACCCGCCGTCCCCTCCGGCAGCTCGATCTCCTCGGCCAGGTCCTCGTGGGGGACGCGCGGGCGCAGCGGCTCGTCCTCGCCGTGGGCCAGTCGCAACGCCCGCAGGCCAAGCGGCCCGAAGCGATCGGCGACCTGATCCGGGGAGAGACGGGCGAGCGCCCCCAGGGTCGCGATGCCGAGCCGCTCCAGCGCCGTCAGGAACTCCTCGGCCTCGCGCTCGGCGACCCCGAGGCGGATCCGCAACGCCGCCACCGGAACCGGCCGCCGCCAGCCGGTGGCGGCGACGAAGGCCGCGAAGCGGGTCGGCCCGGTCGCCACCCGAACCGGCGCCTCCAGCGCCCCGCGCCCCGCCGCCGCCACCGCCTGGCGCGCCGCCGCTAGGACCCCGGCGGTCTCCCCGCCGTGGATCCCCCGCAACCCGTCGACGGCGAAGAAGGCCTCCCCCGAGCGCTCGGACTCGACCGCGGCGCCGATTCCCTCCAGGGACCGCACCATCGCCTCGGTCCGCTCCGCCGCCTCGACCGGATCGGCAGGCTCAGCGCGCCCGGGCCGAGGCCCCCCGGAACGACCCGGGCGCACGGGAGACGCCAGGCCACAGTCGATGACGCAGGCGATCTCCATACGAACGTATGTTCGTACACGGCTCCGGCAAATTCAAGGCCAACTGCGAACGAATTGGCGCAACGAGCAGGAGCCGCGGCTTTCTCGGCGACGCGCATCGCCCCAAAGCCTCCCGACCCAAGCGCTGAAGCGCTACAGCCTCAACGCTGGATGTACGGCCGGGGTTGCCCGGCCTCTTCTACGCGCGCCCGGCGATCTTCGCCGCTTCGGCGCCGCCCAGGTAGGGCGTGAGGGTGAACTCGACCAGGTCCGGCAGCAGGCTCTCGAGTTCCTCGGTCTTGCCGGCGAGAATGCGGCGGGAGATCAGCGAGACCATGCCGCCGACCAGCGCCTCCTCGGTGGTCGGCGAGAGACGGGCGAGCACCTCGCGCGAGCGCCCCTCACGACCGGCGCGGAAGTAGGGAACCAGGCTTTGGATCGCGGCGTCGTAGCGCTCGACGACGACCGGGCCGGCGACCAGCGCCTCGACCATCGAGAGCCGGGCCAGATTCGGCTCGGAGGCGAGGAAGCCGAGCATCGCCGCGATCCCGGCCCGCACCGCGCGCGGCCATTCGTCCTGCTCGTCGAAGGCCTCGGCGATCCGCTCGCGCAGTTCGACCATCACCGTGTCGTAGGCGGCGACGAAGCACTCGTCCTTGCTCGTGAAGTGCTCGTAGAAGGTGCGCCGGGAGACCGCCGCGTGGCGGGTGATGTGGCCGATCGTGGTCCCGGCAAAGCCGTTTTCGGCCACCGCCTCGGCGAGACCGGCGATCAACCGCTCCCGCTGGTTGTGGACGACGAACTCGCGCGGCAGGCCGTGGCGGCCCGGAGGCAGACGCGAGAGCTCGGGCGGATACTCCGGCGCCTGCTCGACCGGAGCGTTGCGGGGATCTGCAGCCACGGTGGCGACGATACCGGTCTACGGGTCTAAAGCTTTTGCTGGGCGGCCCGCTTCGCCGCCTCGGCCCCCACATAAGGGGTGAGGACGAACTCGAGCAGCTCCGGCAGGATCTCCTCGATCCGCTCTGTCTGCCCGGCGATGATCCGCTGGTTGATCACCCAGAAGACCCCGCCGGTGATCGTCTCCTCGAAGGTCTCGGGCAGCTCCTCGCCGTGGGGAGAGACCTTGCGGCCGATTTTGAACAGTGGGATGAAGGCCTGCAATGACTGCTCGTAGCGCTCGATCGCGGCCGGGCCCGCCGAGAGCGCCTCGACGAAGCAGGTGCGAGCGAGCGCCGGCTGGCCGGCGACGCTGGCGAGAAAGGCGGCGAGGCCGGCGTGGACCCGACCCTGCCAGGTCTCGACCTTCGCCGCCGCCTCGACGACCCGGCGCAGCGCCTCTTCGACCGCGTAGTCCTGAGCGGCGAGGAAGCAATCTTCCTTGGAGGCGAAGTTGTCGTAGAAGGTGTTGCGAGCGATTCCGGCCCGGCGCACGATGTCGGCGACGGTCACCGCGCGATACCCCTTGGCGGCCGTCTCCTCGGCCAGGCCAGCGATGATCCGCGCCCGCTGGTGCTGGGCGATGAACTCGCGGGATAGCTGCTGGCGGCCGGGCGGGGGCCGCATCGTCGAGCTGCGTTGAGCCACGAACGGCAGAGTACCTAAGCGGCGAGGCGGGGCCACCAGCGACCCTCCGCCCGATACCTCTACAGTACCGGGCACAGACAACCCGATCCCCTGGTCGTACCTCCTAAGAGCCCGGATTTGACGGGTGCGCAACAAGCTCTCGTGACCTCGCCCACGCGTCAACGGATCCTCCTCGGAATGCTGGATGCGGTCGGCGAGGAAGGCTACGGGCAGACGTCGGTCCGGACCGTCCTCGATCGCACCGGGCTGTATCGGCAGGCCTTCTACGACCACTTCACGGACAAGCTGGACTGCTTCCTGCAGGCCTACGACGAGGGGATGCGGCGGGTCGAGGCCCTGACCGTCGGCGCGGCCGAGGTGGAAGCCTCCTGGCGCGGGCGGTTGCGCGCCGGCCTTGCCGCGCTGCTCGGCTTCCTCGACCGCGAGCCCAACGTCGGCCGGGCGCTGCTGGTCGAGGTCCATCCCGCCGGCCCCGATGCGCTGGCCAAGCGGGACGCCGCGGTGGCGCGGCTCGCCGACTACCTGGACCTGGCGCGGGAGGAGTCCGACGGCTCGATGCCGGCGCCGCCGATCGCCCCCGAGGCCGTTGCGGCGGGCATCCACTCGGTGCTCCACGCGCGGCTCGCCGCCCATCGCGACGGCGAATTCCAGCGACTCCTGCCGGAGTTCATGTACATCGCGGTCCTGCCGTACTTCGGTCCCGAGGAGGCGAGTGCCGAGCTCCGCCTCAGCGGTCGCTGAGGCGCGGTCGTCTACGCTTGGATCGGATGGATTCGTCACCGGAATCGGATCCACGGCCTCGCTCGAGCTCGGCCCAGGCGCTGTCCCCGGCCTACGCGGTGCGCAGCGAGCGCGAGCGGCTGCTCGAGGCGATGGTCCGCAACGCCGCCGTCAAGGGCCTCGCCCAGACGACGATCGGCGACGTGATCGAGACCTCCCGGCTTCCCCGCGAGACCTTCGACGCGCACTTCGCCAGCAAGGAGGAGTGCTTCCTCGAGGCCTACGACGCGGTGATCGACGTCGTCCTGGCGCACGTCGCCGGCGCTTTTGCGAGCGCCGCCGGGGAGCCGTGGCCGGACCGGGTCGTCGCCGGGCTTCGTGCCCTGGTCGAGCTGCTCACCGCCGAGCCGGACATCGCCCGCATGGCGATGGTCGAGATGACCGCGGTGGGCGAGGAGGCGCGGCTGCGCTACCGGGCGGCCCTGGGCCGCTTCGTGCCCTTCCTCGAGGAAGGGCGTCGCTTCTCCCCCGGCCCCGAGGAGTTGCCGGCCGACACCGCCCGCTTCGCGATCGGCGGCGTCACCTCGATGATCTTCGACGAGGTGCGGGCCGGGCGCACCGCGGAACTGTCCCGCATGGTCCCCGAGCTGGCCTTCGCGATCCTCGTGCCCTACCTCGGGCCCGAGGGGGCGGAAGCGGAGATGCGCCGTCTCGCCGCCGCCGGCTGACCCCGTCAGACGCCGCTGCCGTGGCGGCCCTCGCCGGCGGCGAAACGTGCGGCGCCGCGAGCCGCGACCGCAAGCGTCTCGCGACCGAGCCGGTGCTCGAGCGCCAATCCGTCGGCGAGCGGCAACCCGAATCCCTCGATCGCGGCCCGGCGGTCCGCCAGCATCGTCTCCTGGGGGAAGGCGGCGATCCGCTCGGCCAGCTCGAGGGCGCGCTCGAGGTGGCGTCCCGGTGCCACCACCTCGTTGACGAGCCCGATCCGCAGGGCCTCCTCCGCGTCGACGGGACGGCCGGTGAGGATCAGCTCCAGCGCCCGGCCGATCCCGATCAAACGCGGCATCCGCTGCGTCCCTCCGTCGACCAGCGGCACCCCCCAGCGGCGCTCGAAGAAACCGAGCACCGAGCCCTCGGTGGCGATCCGCAGGTCGCACCAGAGCGCCAGCTCGAGACCGCCGGCCAGGCACCAGCCGTCGATCGCCGCGATCGCCGGCTTGGCGGGGGTGAGGCGGCTGAAGCCCATCGGGCCGGCCGGGTCGTCGACGTCGAGGTCGATCGCCTTCAGGTCGGCGCCGGCGCAGAACGCCTCGCCACCGGCCCCCGTGAGGACCAGCACGCGGGCGGCCTCGTCGGCCTCGAACCGGTCAAAGCCCTGGCGCAGCCCGGCGGCGGTGGCGGCGTCGACCGCGTTGCGCCGCTCAGGCCGGTCGATGGTCAGGACGGCGGCGGCACCAACGCGCTCGTAGCGCACCTCCGAGCTCATCGCGGCATCCTCGCACAGCCGCATCGCTGCGACCGACAGCCTCAGCTGAGATCGAGAGGAGGAGCGGGCGGGCTAGTCGCGGCGCGCGCTCACGGGGTCGCCGCCGACGCCCGGCTCCCGATGCGATGGCGCCCCGGTCGCCGGCCGCGGGAGGGCAGGTCTCCCGGGCCGGGACAAAAGACTAGGCACCAGGTCGGACACGGCGCGCCGCGACCTCCGGCCGGGCACGAAAAACGACCGGTGATGGCGCTCGGTTGCCTGCCTCGCGCGTAGCCTTCGCGCTTAGAAGCTCGTCGCGCCACCTTCGAGTCCGCTCCCCGCTGGGCTTCGGCGGGAACCGGTCTCTCCCGGTCGCAAGAATCAAGGTAACTCGTCGCAACCGCCAGCGCTAGGGGTCGCCGGCGAGCGATCCCGCAAAGTCCGTACTAATGGGCCAGCGAGACCGGCGGCGGGCCGCTGAACCTTCCGCTTCATCGTTCGCTTACCCTGCCATGGATGCGGATCGACGAGATCATCGCGGCGCGGCGGCCGACCTTCTCGGTTGAGTTCTTCCCCCCCAAGACCCCGGAGGCGACGGAGCAGCTGTACGAGACGGCGCGGCAGCTGGCCGAGCTGGAGCCCGATTTCGTCTCGGTGACCTACGGCGCCGGCGGCTCGACGCGCGACGGGACGGTGGAGATCACCAAGGCGCTGAAGGACGAGCTCGGCCTGGAGACGATGGCTCACCTGAGCTGCGTCGGCGAGACCATCGAGGGGCTGGCGGCGACGCTCGACCGGATCGCCGCGGCGGGGATCGACAACGTCTTCGCCCTGCGCGGCGATCCGCCACGCGGGCAGGACGACTTCGTGCAGCCGGAGGGTGGGCTCGGCAGCGCCGCCGAGCTGGCCGAGTTCATCAGCGCCGGCTGGGATTTCTCGATCGGCGGCGCCTGCTTCCCGGAGGTGCATCCCGAGGCTCCCGACCTCGAGACCGACCTCAGCTACCTGAAGACGAAGGTCGCGGCCGGCGCCGGCTTCCTGATCACCCAGCTCTTCTTCGACAACCAGGTCTACTTCGACTTCGTCCGTGAGGCGCGAGCGCGGGGAATCGAGGCGCCGATCCTGGCCGGGGTGATCCCGGTCGCCAGCTTCGCGCAGACGAAGCGGATCTGCGAGCTCTGCGACGCGACGATTCCGGGGCCGCTGGAAGCCGCCTTCGCGGCCGCCGGCGGCGACCCCGAGCGGGAGTTCGAGCTGGGGATCGCCTTCGCCGCCCAGCAGTGCGCCGAGCTGCTGATCGCCGGGGCGCCGGGAATCCACTTCTACGCGCTGAACCGGGCGCCGGCGACGCGGGCGGTGCTCGGGGCGCTGCGGGCCTCCCGGCCCTGGGAGCGGGTGCGCGGAGACGCTGGAACGCTGGCCGGCAACGCCGACGGATAAGCTGCCCGGCCACGGATGCCGGACGGGTCAGAGAGGGACGAGCGCCGCCAGGAGCGGCTCGAGGGCGAAGCGGCCGAGGACCGCTCGCGCAACACTCGGCTGATCGTCGGCTACGCGGTCGCGGCGACCGCCGTGCTGGCGGTCGCGGTGGCGATCTTCATCGTCGCCGGTGGCGGCGGCGACGACAGCGCTGGCGGCGCCACCGACGAAGGCGGCGCCCACATCAACCTCAACACCTCCTACGGCTCGACCAACGGGATCGAACCCGACGAACGCGCTGGCGCCGTCCCCGCGCCCGCCAAGACCACCGATCTTCGCCAAGCGGCGAAGTTAGCCGACTGCCAGCTGCGGCTGCGCTTGAAAGACGAGGGACACCAGCACATTCCCGCCGGGTCCCAAACGCCAGGCTACGAAACCAACCCGCCGACCTCCGGCGCCCACGTCGAACCGCCCTACCAGCAGGCCGACGGCGCCTATCTCGAACAGCCGGAACCGATCGACTTCGTCCACTCGCTCGAGCACGGGCGGCTGGAGATCCAGTACTCGCCGGAACTGTCCGAAGAAGGGCAGCTGGCCCTGAAGGGCCTCTACGACACGATGTACGGGGCGGCGCTGCTGTTCCCGAACGATGAAATGCCCTACGAGGTGGCGGCGACCACCTGGACCAACATGCTCGCCTGCCCGCAGTACCAGGGAGCAGCAACCCTCGACGCGATCAGGGCCTTCGGCAAGGCAACCTGGGGTAAGTACGGAGGCGAGCCGGTTTACGCTTTCAAATTCACCGGGCCGACGCCGGCAGAACCGGCAGAACCGAGCTGAGGTCGGGATCGGAGGGTCCGGTACCCCTCCGAACGGCTTGTACTTTTTCGGGCAACCCCAACCGTGCCCAACCGACCACGCTCCACCGAAAAAGTTGAGTGAGGAGGGGTACCGGACCCTCCGATCCCCGCTCGGGCTTGGGCCTCAGCCGCTAGCTTGGGGATCTGTACGCGGGGAAGAAGCTTCCCGGCGGCTTGCCCTGGCTCAGGAGCTTGTACTTCTCCGGGTCGCAGATCAGCTCGGAGGTATGCCAGGGCTGCTGGCGGTTGGCGAACCCTCGCTTGAACTCCTCCAGGGGGTCGCCGGGGGAGATGCCGCCGCCTAGATTGAGGGGAAGGCCGAGGTCCGCGGCGTGGTCGATGAGGCGGGTGACGACGTTCTTCATCGGCGCCTCGCGGAGGCGGGCATCGGCACTGCCGCTGAGGTAGTAGTGGAGGAAGCCGTCGCTGACCGCGGCGATCGAGGCGGCGGCGATCGAGCCGTCGGGGGCGCGGGCAAGCGCAAGCCAGGTGTGGCCGGCCCCGAGGATGCGGTCGAAGTAGGCGGCGCCAAAGAAGTAGTGCGAGGCGGCGCCGGTCCGCCGCATCGTCTGCTCGTAGACCTCGAGGAAGCCGGCTCGCTGCTCGGGCGTGGTCTCGTCGCCGGGCACCAGTTGCATCTCGTAGCCAGCATCGAGGTTTCGCCGCACCTGGCGGCGGTCGCTCGGCCGGCTCTTCGGCGGCAGCGCCGGGTCGGCGATCTGGACGACGTTGCGCTCGGTCGTTCCGGTCAGCGGCGACTCCCCCAGCCTGTGACGCAGGAACACGCTCACGAGCCCCGTCCCCGACCAGTCGACCGCCCCCGGTTCCAACGGCGTGACCATCCCCATCGTGGCAGAGGTTTCAGTCCC
>DATAEW010000028.1:0-45641 GCA_036257815.1 Solirubrobacterales bacterium | reverse complement strand
GGGACTGAAACCTCTGCCACGCTCCGGCGGGTTAGGCTGCCGAGGTGCCCCTTCGCGCAACCCTCGTAGCAGCGCTGCTCGGGTGCGCCGTTCTCGCTGCGCCCGCGCCCGCCGCCGCGGGTGCGGGCGGTGGGAACGCGGAAGGCGCGATCGTCGTCATCTCCGGCGACGTCGACGTGCGCCGGGGCGAGATCGTCGAAGGGGTCTACGTGGTCAGCGGCGACACCCGGATCGCCGGCCGGGTTGAAGGCGACGTCGTCGTGCTCAGCGGCGACGTCGTCGTTTCGGGGACGATCGAAGGCGACCTCTTCACCGCCTCCGGCACCGCCCGCCTGCTGCGCTCGGCCGTGGTCACCGGCGACGTCGAATACGCCAGCAACCATCCCGACGTCTCCGCCCTGGCCAGGGTCCACGGCAACGTGCGGGAGAAGGGCTGGCCGGACCTCGGCGGGCTGGCCCCGCTGCTCGGCGGCTTCCTGGTCTGGCTGGCGGTCAGCGTCTCCCTGGCGCTGCTGGGGGCGCTGGCCCTGCTGATCGCGCCGCGGGCGGCGGACGCGATTCATGCCCGCTCGCGGGAACGGGTGGGACCGCTGATCGCGATCGGGATCGCGATCTTCATCGCCCTCCCGGTTGCCGCGGTGATCGCCGCGATCACGGTGGTGGGGCTGCCGCTGGCCCTCCTGCTGTTCCTCGCCCTGCTGCCGCTCGGCGCCCTCGCCTACGCCGCCTCGGCCTACGTGCTGGGGCGCCGGGTCCTGAAGCCGCCGCGCGAGCGCATCCTCTCCTTCCTCGCCGGGATCGCGATCCTTCGCCTGCTCGCCCTGGTGCCGCTCGCCGGGCTGCTGGTCGACCTGGCGGCGGTCGTCTTCGGGCTCGGCCTGATCGGGGCCGCTATCGGCTCGGCGCGGAGCCCGCGCTCGGCGGCAGCGGCTGTCCCGGCTCAAACCCGTGACAGCTGAGGACGGGGAGTCGCGGATAGCGCGGGAAGCTGGGGTCGCTGCGCGAGCGTTCGCAGAGCGAGAAGGTCGAGCCGCGGGTGTTGCGCACGAGGCGCTGGTGCAGGCATTCGTCGCAGAGCCCGCGCGGGGTCGGCTGCCCTTGCGGCGCCATCGCCTCATGCTATGTCGCCTCGCCCGCGGCTGGATGATCTAGCTTTGAGCCGTGACCCGCGCCGCCACTCTCTTCGACGCCGATGCCGCCTCCTACACCGGCACCGTCGAGGTGCTCGGGGTGATCTTCCGCGCCGAGGACGATGGCTACGCGGTGCTCGAGGTGCAGGAGACCGAGAGCGGCGAGGGGTTCGCCCTGGTCGGCCCGGTCGCCCACCTCGCCGCGGGCGACCGGGCCGAAGTCAGCGGCGAGTGGCAGACCCACTCCCGTTACGGCCGCCAGCTGCGGGCGCAGGGGGCGCTGCCGCTGGACCCGGTCGATCGCGAGGGACAGATCGCCTACCTGACCTCGCTGCGCCACATCGGCCAGGCCCGCGCCGAGCGGCTGGTCGACGAGCACGGCGAGAAGGTCCTGCAGGCGATCGCCGCCGACCCCCAGCGCGCCTTCTCCTCGCTGCGCGGGGTGAGCGCCGACCAGGCCGCGGCGGCGACCGAATCCTGGCACGCCAGCCGCGCCGTCCGCGACCTCCACGTGCAGCTCGCGCCGCACGGGCTCGCCCACCTGGCGGCGCCGATCCACGCTCGCTACGGCGAGCGCTCGATGACGGTTCTGCACGAGGACCCCTACCGGCTGACCGAGGTCGAGGGGGTCGGCTTCGCCCGCGCCGACAAGATCGCCCTCGCCGCCGACGTACCGCCGGAGTCCAGCCGCCGCGCCCAGGCGGCGGCGCTGTTCGCGCTGCAGGAGGCCGAGCAGCAGGGCAACAGCTTCCTGCCGCTGGATGAGCTGGCGCGGCGCACCGCGCGTCTGCTCGGCCTTGCCCCTGACCCGGAGGTCCTCGCCGAGGCCCCAGGCCTGACCCTCGATGAGGGTCGGGTCTACCGCACCTCGACCCACCAGAGCGAGCTGGCGGTGGCGGCGACGCTGGCGGCCCGGCTCGCCGCTCCCCCCCACCTCGACCACGATCCCGGCGAGGCGCCGCGCGCCGGCCTCACCGACGAGCAGTGGTCGGCGGTGCGGGGGGCCTTCGCCTCGCGGATCTCGGTCCTGACCGGCGGCCCGGGCGTCGGCAAGACCGTCTGCACCCGCGAGATCGTCGCCGAGGCGGAAGCCGCGCAGGCGACGATCGCCCTCTGCGCCCCGACCGGGCGGGCGGCGCGGCGGCTCGAGGAGGCGACCGGCCACGAGGCGATGACGATCCACCGGCTGCTCGAGTGGATGCCGGGCCGGCAACCGACCTACCGGCCCGGCCATCCATTGCCGGCCGAGCTGGTGATCGTCGACGAGTCCTCGATGCTGAACCTGCGCCTGGCCGAGGTGCTGCTCGACGGCCTCGCCGAGACCACGCACGTCGTCCTCGTCGGCGACGCCGACCAGCTGCCGCCGATCGGCGCCGGCAAGCCGTTCGAGGACCTGATCGCCTCCGGGGCGGCGCCGGTGGTGCGGCTGAGCCAGATCTTCCGCCAGGCGGCGCGCTCGATGATCACCACCGCCGCGCACGAGATCAACCGCGGCCGCCAACCCCATCTCGAGCCGGCGGACGGCCAGGAACGGGACTTCTTCTTCATCGAGCGCCCGAGCGCCGAGCGGGCGCTGGAGACGGTGGTCGAGGTGGTCGCCGAGCGGGTGCCGAAGCGCTTCGAGCTCGACCCGATCCGGGACGTCCAGGTGCTGGCGCCGATGTACCGGGGGCCGGTGGGAATCGACGCCCTGAACGAGCGGCTGCAGACGGCGCTCAACGCGGACGGCAAGCCGGCCCTGAACGAGCGCTTCCGGATCGGCGACCGACTGATCCAGACCCGCAACTCCCACGAGCTGGGGTTGATGAACGGCTCGATCGTCTTCCTGCGCGAGGACCGCCCCGACGAGGAGGCGATCGCCGTCGACACCGACGACGGCGGCTCCCTGGTCATCCCCTACGGGGAGACGGCGACGCTGCGGCTCGCCTACGCGATCTCGGTCCACAAGGCGCAGGGCTGCGAGGTGCCGCTGGTGGTCGGCGTCTGCCACCGCTCGCACTCGCGAATGCTCACCCGGCCGCTGCTCTACACCGCGATCACCCGCGCGCGCCAGAGCTGCGTCCTGGTCGGCGACCTGCCGGCGCTGGCCGGCGCGGTCAGCCGCGACGATGGCGGCGGCCGCCACTCCGGGCTGGCCGACCGGCTGCGCGGCTGAATCCGTGGCCCAGCGCGAGCAGCCGGGTCATGACGTACCGCGCGTGCCCCTGGCGGAGATCGCGATCACCCTGGCCGGGATCGCGGTGCTGGCGCTCCTCGTCCTCGCGATCGAGCCGCTGCGCGAAGCGGCGCTGGCGGCGGTGCACGGCGACAACGCCGAGGTCCGCCACCAGATCGACCGGCTGGGAGCAGCCGGGCCACTGCTGATCCTCGGACTGACCGTGGTCCACGCGGTGGTCTTCTACCCGGCGGAGATCGTCGACGCCGCCGCCGGCTTCGCCTACGGGTTCTTCCCCGCCCTGGTGCTGATGATGGTCGGCTGGGTGATCTCGGGCCTGCTGTGCTTCGCGGTCGGCCACCGGGTCGCCCGGCCGCTGCTCGATCGCTGGCTGGGCGCCGAGCGCTTCGAGCGGGTCGAGGCGGCGATCGAACGCGGCGGCCCGAGCCTGATGCTGGCGATGCGCCTGCTGCCGATCGTCCCCTTCAGCATCGTCTCCTACGCCGCCGGCGCCGCCCGGGTGCCGGTCTGGCGCTACACCTGGACCACCGCGGTCGGCTACCTGCCGATCACCGCAATCGCCGTCTACTTCGGAACCCGCCTCGAAGGCCTCTCGCTGACCGACCCGGTGGTCTTCCTCAGCGTCGCCGGCCTGCTGGCCCTGCTCGGCGTCGGCCACTGGGCGATCCACCGCCAGGCCCGCTCGAACCCGTGAGGCTCAGCGGTTCCGCTTGACGCGGAAGCGGAAGACCGCCGGGCTGGGATCGACCAGCCCGGTGACGCCGCGCGCCTTCACCTTCACCAGATGGCTGCCGGCCGAGAAGCGGCGGCTCAACCTCGCCCCGCAGAGGTGGAACGCTTCGCCGTCGACGCGGCAGAGGAAGCTGGACCCGGCCTGGTCGGAGGCAAAGCGAAAGCTCAGCCGCACCGAGCGCGAGGAGATGAACACCCGGCTCGGCGGCCGCTTGGCGAACGAGGTCTGCGGCGCGGAGGCGAGAACGGTGAAGGACGCCGTCGCCTGCCCGTTGTTGCCTGCCTGGTCGACTGCCGTGACCTGGAAGCTGTGGGGGCCGTCGGCGAGCGGCGCCGGGACCACGAAGGGCGAGCCGCACGGTTGCGATTGCCCATCCACCGTGCAGGTGAAGGTGGCCGGCTCGCTGGCGGCGAAGGCGAAGCTTGGGCTGCGGTTCGCCGATGGCGACGGCGGGCCGGTCAGGACGACGGAGGGTGCGACGGTGTCGACGCTGAAGGACGTGGACCGGTGCCCGGTGTTGCCCGCCTGGTCGGTTGCCGCGACTTCGAAGCTGTGGGGGCCGTCGGCGAGCGCGGTGGCCGCGACGAACGGCGACTCGCAAGGCTGCGGAGCCGCTCCGTCCAGGGCGCAGGCGAAGCTCGCCGGCTCGCTGGCGGCGAAGGCGAAGGCTGGCCTCACCTGCGAGGACAGCGGCGGCGGAGTCGCCGAGAAGCTGATTGCCGGCGGCGTCGTGTCCACGGTGAAGGCGTAAGAGGCGGTGTCGAGGACCACGCTGGTCCCGTTCAGCGCCGAGACTTCGAAGCTGTGGGGGCCATCGGCGAGGGCGATGGGGATCGTGTACGGCGAGGCGCATGGCGCCCCCACCCCGTCGAGGAAGCATTCGAAGCTCGCCGTTTCCGGATTCGTGGAGACGAATTCGAAGCTTGGCGTGGTGTCGGCGGTGCGACTGCTCGGGAAGCCCGTGATCGTTACCGCGTTGGCCGGCAGCAGGCTGGCGACGGCGGCTTCGGCGTTGAGAAGGCCGGTGCCGACCGCTTGCGGGTCGAAGCCGGGGATCGGGGTCGCGGTGGAGGTCTGGGCGTTACGGACCTCGCTCACGCTGGCGCCCGGTTTGGCCTGCAGCTCCAAGGCAGCGACCGCCGCCGCATGCGGCGCCGCCTCGGAGGTCCCGCAGAACCGCCATTCGGTCGCTTCCTTGAAGGCGAAGAAGGTCGTGGCGCCGCAATCGGTGGCGACCAGGTCGGGCTTGGCGATCGTTTCCGGCGAGCCCAGCGCCGGCGCCGGTTCCGTCCCGTTGACCGGCCCGAAATAGTGGGTCACCGGGCCACGGGAGGAATAGCGCTCGGGCTGGGCGGTCGTTTGGTAGTTGATCGCGCCGACGCTGATCGCGCTGGCGGCGCCGTTGTGACCGAAGATCGTCGGCCCGACCACGTCGCCACCGGACGATTCCGGGTACTCCGTTTCGCTGACCCCACCGCCATTTTGCAGCAGGGCGACCTTGAGGCGCGGGTTGGCGGCGCCCGAGAAGCGGTTGATGACCAGCCGTACGGTTTGGGAAGCGGAGGACGAGTTGTTCCACTGGAGGATCTCCACCGGTTTCTGCGTCACGCCTTCTTCGCTCAGTTCACCGGGATTGGCTCGCGCTGAGATCGCGACGACTTCCCCTTTCGAGTCGAGGAGGAAGAAGTCGAGATCGGTGTTGACGCCGTACCACGGTTCCTCCCACTGCAGGTCGGCGGTCAACGTGGCGTGCGGGCTTACCTTGAGACCGAACGTGGTGTCGGTTCCCCCGCTGGATTTGAAGTTCATGCAGTGATTGCCATTGAAGCCAGGGAGCGCCGCGACAGCGGCGGGGCAGCTTCCCGCGTCGCGGTATGCGGGAGCTTCCCAGGAGGCGATTTCGCGGTTGCTCGAGTCGAAAAGGTTGTTGTTCCCGGCCGAGGACAGGTAGACTACTCCTTCGGAAGTGACCTTGTTGACGGCGGCGGCGATAGGCCCGTCCTGGAAGAACGGCTCTTCGAACCAGGAAACGTCGTCGACGATCACGTCCGCCCCGGCGTCGGCGAGTTCTTCGATGTTTTCCGCGAACGAGACTTCGCTGCGAAAGGCGGTCGCAAAGGCCAGCGAGGCACGGGGGGCCACGTCGTGGACCACCTGCAGCATCGCCCTCCCCTCGTCGGCGGCTTCGCTCGCCGATACCCCGAGGTCATCGAGCACGTCCACCGTCATGCTCTGCCCGGCGCAACCGTTCGCCGGTCCGGTGAGGTCACCGCTGGCGACGTCTTCCGCGGCATGGGTCGCCACCGGCCCGCTTCCGTCGGCGGCGTCGGTCGCCCGGTCATAGGAATCGGAGAGAACCCCAACGACCAACCCGGCGCCGTTGACTCCGTACTTGCTCCGGGCGATCGCGGCTCGCAGCTGTTCGACCCCCTCGGAGATCACCGCACCCCCTTCGCAGGTAGCCCCGACAGCCGCGGTCGAGGCGCGGGGGGCGGAGAGCAGCGGCGTGCGACTCTCGCTGACCAACTGAACTCCCGGAACCGCGGCTAGCGCGCGCAGCGAGTCGGGGGTGACCGCAACCGTCGCGGTCTGGTAGCGGCGGCTCACCGATAGGACTCGCGCTCCGGCGTGACGCAGCGCCTCAACCCTCGAGGCGGCTCCGTGGTCGAAGCGAACCTCGACCAGCACCTGCCCGCCTTCGCGGACCAAGCTGCCGGGACCCTCTCGGGCGATGCCGAGGGCCTTGGCCTGACCGGCGGCCGAGCGCGAGTGCACACCTGGCCTCGCGAGTTCTTCGAGCAGCGGTGAGAGAGCGCTGCCAGAGGGCGTTGCCGCATTGGAGACCGGGGCCAGGCAGCCGATCGTCACGGCCGCCCAGCCCGCCGCGATCGCGGCGACGAACAGGGGCCGGCGCGTGCGTGGTCCTGCGGACATCACTACCAAATTATCGGCAGGGAGCTGACGGTCCCTGAGCGATACCGGACTCGTGCCCGGATCAGAGGTAGGAGCCGCGCCGGAACCAGACCAGCAGGCCGACCACCGAGATCACCGCGCCGCCGACGCCGAGGATCCAGAAGTCGGCCTCGCTGCTGATGTTTTGAACCAGCCATTTGAAGTTCTGGCCGAAGAAGCCGACCAGGAAGGAAAGCGGCAGGAAGACGGTGGCGACGAGGGTGAGCTGCTTGGTGATCTGATTGAGGCGGTTGGAGACGACCGAGAGGTAGGCGTCGCGGGTCCCCGCCAGGAGATCGCGGTAGGAGTCGATCTGGTCGGAGATCCGGATCGCGTGGTCGTAGACGTCGCGGAAGTAGTTGCGCGAGTCGGCTTCCAGGCCGGGAATTTCGAGGATGTCGTCGATGCCGCGGGCGAGCAGGTCCCGCTGCGGCGTCACCACCCGGCGCAGCGAGACGAGGTCGCGGCGCAGTTCGGTGATCTGCTCCAGGTGCTCTTCCCGGGGACGTTCGAAGATGTCGTTTTCGAGCCGCTCGATTTCGCCGTCGATCCGGTCCAGCACGGGGAAGAAGGTGTCGGTCAAGCCGTCGAGCACGCGGTAGACGACGAACTGCTCGGAGCGCGGGGCCTGCGCCGAGAGGCGCTCGCGGACTTCCTCCAGCGCCCGGCAGGCGCTCTGGTGGACGGTAACCAGGTAGCCGCCGCTGAGAAAGGCGTGGACCTCGTCGAGCTGGATCCCGGTCCAGACGCCACCGTGCCTCGCTTCGTCGGCGCCCGCCGCGTAGTAGACGAGGAACATGAAGTCGCCGTAGTCCTCGAGCTTCGACCGCTGGTTGCGCTTCAGCATGTCCTCCAGGGCCAGCGGGTGGAAGGAGAAGAGCTCGCCCAGCGCCGCCGCCTCGTCGTGGCCTGGATCGCGGAGATCGAGCCAGAGGTACTCGTCGCGGGCGAGCAATTCCCCGATCGCCTTCCGATCGATCCTGTCGAGGAATCGCACGCGGCAACGCTAGATGTGGCCCCGGACGCGGCGGGACCGCGGCGTCCCGTTCACATCATTTGTGCCTCCCCGGCTGGCGATCCTGCTACGGTCCCCTCCGTTAGGGCCGGAATACCGGCAAAAGTTTGTGCCTAGCGCTCGCGTCGTTGCTTCACCGCAGGTCCGCGTTCGCAGCACATGAAGTGGAGGCAATACATGCCAACCGGAACTGTCAAGTGGTTCAGCGACGACAAGGGCTACGGGTTCATCACGCCCGACGACGGCTCGAAGGACGTCTTCGTTCATCACACCGCAATCATGGGCGAGGGCTTCAGGTCCTTGACCGAGGGCTCCAAAGTCAGCTACGAGTCCGAAGAAGGCCCCAAAGGGCCGGCCGCCGCGAGCGTTCAGCAGCAGTAGCTTCGGGGCAACCGCTTTAATTACGGGGTCCGCGTCGCCGCGGGCCCCGTTTTTTTGCGTCTGAGGGCTGTTCGGAGGTTCAGGGCCGAGCAGTCCAAGGACGCAGGAGCGAGTGTGCTCTGCACATGAGCGGACGAGGACGCGGGAATGCGAAGTGCCATGAGCCTCCGAACAGACCTCAGAAACGTTGCGATCATCGCCCATGTGGACCATGGGAAGACGACCCTGGTCGATGCGATGCTGTGGCAGACCGGGACCTTCCGCAAGGGCCAGGACGTCGCCGAGCGGGTGATGGACTCGATGGACCTCGAGCGCGAGAAGGGGATCACGATCCTCGCCAAGAACACCGCCGTCAACCACGGCGGGGTCAAGCTCAACATCGTCGACACGCCCGGGCACGCCGACTTCGGCGGCGAGGTCGAGCGGGCGCTGACGATGGTCGACGGGGCGCTGCTGCTGGTCGACGCCTCCGAGGGCCCGCTGCCGCAGACCCGCTTCGTGCTGCGCAAGGCGCTGGAGCGAAAGCTGCCGATCGTCCTCGTCGTCAACAAGGTCGACCGTCCCGACGCCCGGATCTCCGAGGTCGTCGACGAGGTCTACGAGCTGTTCATCGACCTCGACGCCGACTCCGCGCAGATCGACTTCCCGATCGTCTACACCAACGCCAAGGCCGGCTGGGCCTCGCTGGAGGAGGGGGTCGAGGGCTCCGACCTCTCCCCCCTGCTCGACCTGATGCTGGAGAAGATCCCGGCGCCGGCCTACGAGGAGGCGGCGCCGCTGCAGGCGCACGTCACCAACCTCGACGCCTCGCCTTACGTCGGCCGGCTGGCGGTCTGCCGCGTCCACCAGGGGACCATCCGCACCGGCGGGCAGATCGCCTGGTGCCGCGCCGACGGCAGCGTGCAGCGGGCGGCGGTGAGCGAGCTCTACGTCACCGAAGGCCTGGAGCGGGTCGCGGCGCAGGAGGCCGGCCCGGGCGAAATCATCGCCGTCGCCGGGCTCGAAGAGGTGACGATCGGCGAGACCCTGGCCGACCCCGAGGACCCGCGGCCGCTGCCGGTGATCACCGTCGACGAGCCCTCGCTGTCGGTCGTGGTCGGGATCAACACCTCGCCGCTCGCCGGCACCCAGGGCGGCGACAAGCTGACCGCCCGTCAGATCCGCTCGCGACTCGACGCCGAGCTGGTCGGCAACGTTTCGGTCCGCGTCATGGACACCGAACGGCCAGATGCCTGGGAGGTGCAGGGCCGCGGCGAGCTGCAGCTCGTCGTCCTCCTGGAGCTGATGCGGCGCGAGGGGTTCGAGCTGACCGCCGGCCAGCCACGGGTGGTCACGCGGGAGATCGAAGGCAAGCTCCACGAGCCGGTCGAGCGGCTGGCGATCGACGTCCCCGAGGAGCACGTCGGCGCGATCACCCAGCTGATCGCCGGGCGCAAGGGCCGGCTGGAGCAGATGGTCAACCACTCCACCGGCTGGGTGCGGATGGACTACCTGGTGCCGGCGCGGGGGCTGATCGGCTTCCGCACCGAGTTCCTCACCGAGACCCGCGGCAGCGGCATCCTCCACCACGTCTTCGACCGCTGGGAGCCGTGGGCGGGCGAGCTGCGGACCCGCCAGACCGGCTCGCTGGTCGCCGACCGCCGCGGCCAGACCGCCGGCTACTCGCTGATGAGCCTGCAGGACCGCGGCACGCTCTTCGTCGGCCCGGGCGAGGAGGTCTACGAAGGAATGATCGTCGGCGAGAACTCGCGCTCCGAGGACCTCGACGTCAACCCCACCAAGGCCAAACAGCAGACCAACATGCGCGCCGCCAGCGCCGATGTCCTGGTGCGCCTGGCGCCGGCGACCCGGCTCAGCCTCGAAGCCTCACTGGAGTTCCTGCGCGAGGACGAGTGCGTCGAAGTTACCCCCGGCGAGATCCGGCTGCGCAAGGTCGAGCTGGACAAGATCAAGCGGCTGAAGGCGTCGAAGCGACGCGACACGGCGCCGGCGCGCTGACCCCCACTCCCGGGTGGCAGTCATTTGGGACGTATGCCGTCTCAATTGACTACCAGCCCGCGCTGCGCGAGCAGGCTGCGAAGGCGGGCGATGACGACGGCGGGTTCGCGGGCGAAGCGCACATCGGTTACCCGCGTCAGCTCGATCCCGGCAAGCTTCAGGTCCTCCTCTCGCAGCCGGTCGTGCTCGAAGGCGGCTCGCGAGCCATGCGTGCCGTAGGCGTCGAGTTCGACCGCGAAGCGAGCCTCAGGCCAGTAAACGTCGAGCTCGAAGCCCGCTTCAACGTAGTTCATCGCCGGGCGCGGCAGGCTCGACGAGACAACGGCCTCGAAGAACTCGCGCTCGAACTCCGATCGGGTCTTGGGAACGACCGGATCGTGGAGGGCGATTGCGTATCGCAACGGTCCCCAGCCTCGGTGGCCGCGAGTCCGGTCGAGCAGGTCTTCGAAGGCGGACAGGTCGAACAGCTCGAGCTCCTCAGCACGATCGAGCATCCGCCCCACCCACCTGAAGGCCGCGACACCGGCCATGTCCAGCAGGGTGCGAGGGATCGCGGTCACCGGGATCCCGTCCTGCTCGCTTCGGTCGGCGGCGGCGAGGCAACGCGAGCGGTGGATACGTATCGGTAAGCGCGCCCGGCGGGGGATCGGACAGGTGACGTGAAAGGGCGCCGCCGGCACGCCGGCGATTCCCCAAAGCCAGGCGGCGGAGTAGTGACTGAGCAGGGCGTCTGGGCCGCACGCCAAGACCGCCGCCAAGGCTTCGCCGTGGACCGAGAGCCTCGTGTGGCCTACCGCGTAGACGCCTGAGTGGACGCGGTGGAGCCGCCCCGACGCCGCGTCCCGCGAGACGGAGCGCCGCGAATACGCCAATTGCCCGATCATCTGGCGGACCGAGACGACGCCATGTTGCCGCTTCGCCAGCCCCGCCAGCTCTCCATGCCTGGGTGGCAGTCCGTTGGGACACATACGGTCATAAATGACTGCCAGCCGGAGGTTCTCCCCCTCCCCTCGACGCGGGACCTCGTCTGCCGCTGCTTGGCCTGCGGTGGCGGCCGGTTAGGCTTGCGGCGTGGCGCGATGGGGTGTCCTGACGGTCCTGGCGGCGGCGCAGTTCCTGATGGTCCTCGACCAGGCGGTGATGAACGTCGCGATCTCGCAGCTGGTGGCGGACTTCGACACCACCGTGACGACGATCCAGGCGGTGATCGCGCTCTACGCGCTGGTGATGGCGGGGTTGATGCTGACCGGTGGCAAGATCGGCGACCTGATCGGGCGCCGGCGCGCCTTCGCGATCGGGCTCTGCATCTATTGCACGGGCTCGGCGCTGACCGCGGCGGCCTGGAGCGTGCCGGTGCTGACGCTCGGCTGGTCGGTGCTGGAGGGCATCGGCGCGGCCCTGGTGCTGCCGGCGATGATCGCCCTGGTCGCCGGCAACTTTCGCGGCGCGGACCGGGCCCTCGCCTACGGGGTGCTCGGCGGCGTCGCCGGAGCGGGCATCGCCGTCGGGCCGATCCTCGGCGGCTGGGCCACCACGGAGCTCTCCTGGCGGGTCGTCTTCGCCGGCGAGGTGGTCGTCGGGATCGGGATCCTGCTCGGGACGAGGTTGATCCGCGAGCCGCCGAAGCGCACCGGCGCGGGGCCGGGCATCGACTGGATCGGGAGCGTGCTATCCGCGCTGGGGCTTGGAACGATGGTCTTCGGCGTGCTGCAGGCCAGCAACTGGGGCTGGCTGCAACCGCGCAGCTCGCCGCTGGAGCCGTTCGGGTTTTCGCTGACCCCCTTCGTGATCGCCGCCGGAGCCCTGCTCCTCGCCGCCTTCACCGCCTGGGAGCGGCGGCGCGAGCGGCGCGGCGAGGAGCCGCTCGTCCACCTGGGGCTGCTCCGGATTCCCAGCCTGCGCAGCGGCGTGGCGACGCTGCTGGCGCAAAACCTGATCCTGATGGGGATCTTCTTCACCGTGCCGCTGTTCCTGCAGATCGTCCAGGGGCTGGACGCGCTGGAAACCGGGGTGCGGATGCTGCCCGCCTCCATCGGCCTCTTCGTCAGCGCCCTCGCCGGCTCGGCGCTCGCCAGGCGCTTCCCGGCGCGGCTCCTGGTCCGGATCGGCCTCGGCGTCGTCTTCCTCGCCACCCTGCTGCTGCTCGACACGGTGGAGCCCGAGCTCGACAACGCCTCCTTCCTCCTCGCGATGGGCGTGCTCGGGGTCGGGATGGGGTTGGTCGTCTCCCAGCTCGGCAACGTGGTGCAGTCGGCGGTCGGCGACGAGGACCGCAGCGAGGCCGGCGGCCTGCAGAACACCGCCCAGCAGCTCGGCTCCTCGCTCGGCACGGCGTTTCTGGGGGCGATCGTGATCACCGGCCTGATCGGCGCCTTCTCGACCAACATCGCAACCGACCCGCGGATCTCCGACGAGGTCGAGCAACAGGTGCAGCTGCGAATCGGCGCCGGCGCGAGTTTCGTCGCCGCGGATGAGGTGGAAGCTGGCGCTGAGGAAGCCGGCCTCGACGAGGCGAGCACCGCGGCGCTGGTATCGGGGTACGAAGACGCCCAGCTGAAGGCGCTGAAGACCGCCTTCCTCTGCGCCGGCCTGCTCGTCCTCGGCGCCTTCTTCGCCACCCGGCGATTGCCGACCAAGCGCTTCGACGAACTGCAGGCCGAAGCGGAGGCATCGCCGCGCCCCCCGCCCTCCGAGCCGGCGGCGGCGACCCCTTAGCCACGCGGCGCGGGGGCGGCGCTCTAGACGTCCAGGGCCTCGACGCGCCCGGACTCAATCGCCGCCAGCAGCTCCGCGTGATCGCGTTCGTTCTGGTCCGCGTAGGACTCGGCGAAAGCGGCGATCGCCCGATCGAATGAGTCGCCGGCGCCGAGGTAGGCGGCGATCGCCACCCGGTCGCCGGAGCGGGCGTGGGCGCGGGCCAGCGTCCAGCCGCACATCCGCGCGTAGACCTCGAGGCCGCGCGGGGCCAGCCGCTCGACCTCGACCGAGCGCTTCCAGTCCCAGAGCTGGCGCACGTAGAAGTCGCGCTCGCCTTCCAGCCCGGAGGCCGGGCACCAGCCGAGGAAGATGTCGCTTGCCGCCTGCATCAGGCGCTGGCCTTCGACCACCCGGCGGCCGTGGTTGCGGTAGCGGCTGGGCCCGGCGTGCGCCTCGAGCACCGAGGCCTCGGCCTCCTTGGCCTGGAGGAAGAGCGGGTCGGCGTCGTCGGCGCCGGTCAGCAGGACGACCCAGGCGCGGGTGCCGACGCTGCCGACCCCGACCACCTTGCGGGCGATCCCGCGGAAGCGGTAGCCGTCGAGGAGGTGCTTGCGGTCGGGCGTCAGGCTCTCGCGGTAGGCGTCGATCACCCCTTCCACCAGCGGCCGCGGATCGCCGGCGCCAGCGGCTTCGGCGATCTCCTCGCCGGGGACCAGCAGCGGCGGTTCGCTGCGGAAGCGGATTTCGCCGTCGACCGTCTCGGTCAGCTTGGCGAGCGCCCGCAAGCTGTCCTTTTCCCGAGCCTTCTCGATCCCCCGGCGAAGTTTCTTCAGCTCCTTCGGGTCGCGCTGCTCGATCTGTCCCAGCACCGACTCGACGTCGAGCCGCGCGTACCAGACCTCCAGGTTGCCCGTCGCGGCGAAAGCGCGCATCGAGGCGCGGTAGGTGCCGACCGCGGTCAGCAGCGCGGCCTCGCGCTGGCGGCGCTTGAAGCCGTTTTCGCGCCCGGCGATCGCGAAGCTCGCCGCCAGCCGCTTGACGTCCCACTCCCAGGGGCCGGGCAGCGACTCGTCGAAATCGTTGAGGTCGAAGACAAGGCGCCGGTCGGGAGCCGCGTAGGCGCCGAAGTTGGCCAGGTGGGCGTCGCCGCAGACCTGGACGCGCAGGCCGGAAACCGGGGTGCCGGCGAGGTCGGCGGCCATCACCGCGGCCGCGCCACGGAAGAAGGCGAAGGGCGAGGCGGCCATCCGCCCGTAGCGGATCGGCACCAGGTCGGGGACGCGGCTCAGCGCCTGGCGCTCGAGGATCGCGACCGGGTTCTCGCGTCCCTGCGGCGGCTCCCAGGCGGCATGGCTCGAGCGGGGTGCGCTCTCGCGCGCCGCCTTGCCCGCGGCGCCCCGTTCGGCGGTGTCCATGACGCCACCGTACAGCGCGACCGGCCGGGGTCAAACCGGCCGGTCGCGCTCAGGCTCAGACCGTCGCGGCGGCCTGCTCAGACTGCGAGTCGCGGGCGGCGTCTGCCTGCTCGGCCTCGGACTCCGGGGTGCGCTCGTCGATGTTGCGGGGCAGCAGCACCTCGCGGGCGATCACCAGGCGCTGGATCTGGCTGGTCCCCTCGTAGAGCTGCATGATCTTCGAGTCGCGCATCAGTTTCTCCACCGGGTACTCCTTGATGAAGCCGTAGCCGCCGTAGACCTGGACGGCGTCGGTGGTCACCTCCATCGCCGAGTCGGCGGCGAAGCGCTTGGCCTGCGAGGAGACCAGCGTGTTCCGTTTGCCCTGGTCGAGCAGGACCGCCGACTGCCACATCAGCAGCCGCGCGGCGTCGACCTTGGTCGACATGTCGGCGATCATGAACTGGATCGCCTGGTGCATCGCGATCGGGACGCCGAACTGGACCCGTTCCTTGGAGTACTCGGCGGCGAACTCGAAGGCCGCGCGAGCGATCCCGACGGCCATCGCCGCGACCCCGGGACGGGTGCGGTCGAGGGTCATCATCGCCAGTTTGAAGCCCTTGTTTTCCTCCGCCAGGAGGTTCTCGGCCGGGATCTCGACTTCGTCGAAGGAGATGGTCGCGGTGTTGGAGGCCCGCTGCCCCATCTTGTCCTCCTTCTTGTCGACCGTCACCCCGGGGAGGTTGGCGTCGACGACGAAGGCGCTGATCCCGCGGTGGCCGGCCTCGGGGTCGGTCTTGGCGTAGACCGTGAACCAGTCGGCGTAGCTGCCGTTGGTGATGAAGCACTTGGAGCCGCTGATCACGTACTTGTCGCCGTTCTTCACGGCGCGGGTTTTCATCCCCGAGACGTCGGAGCCGGCGTCCGGCTCGGTGAGGCAGAAGGAGGCCAGCTTCGGCTCCTCGGTCAGCATCCCCAGGTACTTCTTCTTCGTCTCCTCGGAGCCGCCGAGGGTGACCGGCGCGCAGGCGAGGCCGTTGGCCATCAGCGAGGTGCCGATGCCCGAGCAACCCCAGCCGATCTCCTCCTCGATCAAGCAGCCGGACAGGTAGTCGAGGCCCGGACCGCCGTAGGCCTCGGGGATGTGGGTGTTCATCAACCCGACCTCCCAGGCCTTGTCGATGATGTCCTGGGGCCAGGTGCCGTCCTTGTCGTACTCCCAGGCGACCTTGCGGATCTCTTTCTCGGCAAAGCTGTGGGCCAGCTCGCGCAGATCCTTCTGCTCGTCGGTAAGGGTGAAGTCAACCACCGGTCGGAGCTCCTTTTCTTCGCTGCTTTCAGTCTTCTTCGAGCCCCGCGCGAAGCGGGCCCGTGCCGCCGATTGACTGGTCAGTCAACCAGGTCCACAGGGTAGCGAATGACCGCCCGGCCGGGGGACGATTAATCTTGGGCCATGGGGCTATCGCTGGCGATGACGGCGATCCAGAAGGGGGCGGTGATCCTGCTCTTCACGGGTGTGGCCGCGCCGCTGATCGGGCTCGCCCTGAAGCGGGTCGGCGGCGGCTGGGAGTCCTACGGCCAGGGGCCCTTCGCGATCCTCAGCGAGCAGCCGGCGCCGCGCGCCGCGAACGCGCCCGCCGGGGCGGTCGACCCGGCGATCCAGGCGGCCGAGGTGCGACAGATGCTGGAGGCCAAAGCCGAGCGGCTGCGGCGCCGCGGGCAGGCGCCGCTGGACGTCGACGCCGAGGCGGCCCGCTTGCTGGCGGACGGCGAGCGCCCGCCGAAACACCCGCGCGACGCGGTCGACGCCGAGCTGCGGGAGGAAGTGCGCCAGCTCGTCGTCGTCCGCAACCAACGGCGGCGGCGCCAGGGGCTGGCGCCACTCGACGTCGAGGATGAGATCGAGCGCCAGCTGCGCGACATCCTCGGGGCGGCATGAATTCCGATCGGTCGGGCATGAATCTCGTAGGATCGAGCTGATGGCCGCCCCCGACGAGAACCTCTACGAGGTCGAGGAGCTGCTGGTGCAGCCCGGCACCTACTTCAACCCCCAGACCGAGGTCGTCGTCGTGGTCGACGACTCCGCCTCGATCGACCAGGAGGTGTTCAACATGGAGGCCTACGAGGGCGCCGACTGGGTGCGGATCTCCGAGGAGACGCCGATCGACGAGGACGGCCGCGACCGCCTCCTCGAGACCTTCCAGACGCACTATCACCCCGGCGCCGCCGGCTCGGTCTCCGAGACCGCCCTCGAGCAGGGCGACGACGAGATGGACGGCGACGAGGACGGCCAGGACCCCGGGCGCGAGGACTGAGCGGCCGCGCGCCTGCCAGGCGCGCCCAATAGGCTCCGCACGCCGATGCTCCAACCTGGCGACAAGGCCCCCGCCTTCACCCTGCCCGACCAGAACGGCGAGCCGGTCGAGCTGTCCGACTTCAGGGGGCAGACGGTCGTCCTCTACTTCTATCCCCGCGCCGACACGCCGGGTTGCACGACGCAGGCCTGCGGGGTGCGGGACCGCTCGGAAGAGTATGCGGCGACGGGGGCGCGGGTGATCGGGGTCTCGCCGGACGAGCCGGCGAAGATCAAGGAGTTCGACGACAAGTACGGCCTCGGCTTCACCCTGCTCGGCGACGCCGACCACGAGGTGGCCGATGCCTACGGGGCCTGGGGCGAGAAGTCGATGTACGGGAAGAAGTACATGGGAATGCTGCGCAGCACCTTCATCATCGGCCCCGACGGCAGGATCGCCCGGGTGTTCCCAAAGGTGCAGCCGAAAAAACACGACGGCCTGGTGCTCAAGGCGCTCGCCGAACTCGCCGCTGCCTGAGTTTTGGCCCCCAGAGGGGCTCAAATGCTGGGATCGACGGGTGTCGCCCCGATCACACCGCGACCGCGGTGAGGAACCCCCCGTAGAGGCCGAACCAGCCGGCGACCGCGGGGAGGCGGAAGCGGCGGGCGCGGTGCAGGCTGAGGTAGGCGAGCAGGCCGCCGGCGAGGCCGAGGGCGACCGAGAGGACGGCGTTGCCGTCGAGGGTCCAGCTGGTGAAGATCAGGCCGACGCCTACCGGGACCGTCGACTGGAAGACCATCGCGCCGCTGATGTTGCCGAGCGCCAGGGCATCCTTGCCTTCGCGCACCCAGAAGAAGCTGTTCACCTTCTCGGGCAGCTCGGTCGCCAGCGGCGCCAGGATCAGCGCCAGGATCAGCGCCTCGACGCCGAGGCTGTCGGCGATGCCGAGGAGCTGTTCGACGAACAGGTGGGCGCCGCCGACCATCGCCCCCAGGCCGACCAGGAGTTGCAGGGCGCAGAGCCCGATCCCGGGCTGCTCGCGGCGCTCGCGACGGCGCTCGAAGATCAGCGGGTCGAGCGTCTCGGCCGCCTGCACCGCTCCCCCGGCCCGCAGCGTGTGGCGGATGTAGAGGACGTAGGCGGCCAGGAAGACGATCCCGACCGGGATCCGCACGGCGGCGGGCGGGCCCCAGGCAAGCAACCCGGCGGTGGCGAAGAAGGCGAGGAAGAACAGCAGGTCGCGCTCCAGGGTCGGGCCGTGGGCGGCCAGGCGAACCCCCTGGTCGCGGCGGCGCCGGTAGGCGAAGGCGAAGAGGCCGACCAGGCCCATCGCCAGCGTCGCCAGCAGGAACGGCGCGCCGACGATCGCCCCGATCGCCACGTCTCCCGAGCCGGCGCTGGCGCTGAGCAGGGCGACGATCGCGATCAGCGTCTCCGGCATCGCCGTCCCGACCGCCGCCAGCACGCTGCCGACCGCCCCTTCGCCGAGCCCGAGCCGGTGCCCCAGCCACTCGACCGCGTTGGTGAACAGCAGGGCGCCGCAGAGCACGACCGCGAAGCTGACGGCAAGCAAAAACGCGTCCATACCCTGAGGGTAGGGGACCGGCTCCGGCGCCGGATCAGGCGTAGTAGAACGCCAAGCCGAAGACGAAGTACACGGCCAGCAGTTGCACGCCCTCGAACCAGGTCGACTCACCGTCCTGGGTGGCGTAGTTGGCGATCAGGATCGCGATCAGGATCGCGCCCAGCTCGAAGCCGTTGAAGACCAGGGCCATCGGGTGCGGGCCGAAGAGGAAGGAGGCGATGACCAGGACGGGGGCGACGAAGAGGGCGACCTGGCCGCTGGAGCCGATCGCGATGTTGACCGCCAGGTCCATCTTGTCTTTGCGCGCCACCAGCACGGCGACCCAGTGCTCGGCCGCGTTGCCGACGATCGCGACGACGATCACGCCGATGAAGAACTCGGAGAGGCCGATCGAGTGCGAGGCCTCGGTGATCGAGCCGACCAGCACCTCGGACATCACGCCGACCAGGACGCCGGCGATCGCCAGGGCGAGGACCGAGGTGCGGACCGACCAGCCCCAGCTCTCCTCGTCCACGTACTCGGGGTTGAAGATGTCGCGGTGCGTTTTCAGCGAGAAGAGGAGGCCGAAGACGTAGGTGATCATCAGCACGACCGCGACGGCCAGAGAGAGGTGCTCGACGGTGGATCCGTAGTTGACGATTTCGGCGCCCGGCTGCGGCAGGCCCTTGCCCTCGACCAGCTCGAAGATCGCCGGCATCACCAGGGCGGCGGCGGCGAGCATCAGCATCGAGGTCTGGATGCTGGCGCTGGTGCGGCTGAAGCGCTGTTTGTCGCGGCCGACCCCGCCGACCAGCATCGCCGCGCCGAGCACGAGCAGGATGTTGCCGATGATCGAGCCGACGATCGAGGCCTTGACCACCTCCTGGAGGCCCTTGCCGAGGGCGAAGAGGGCGATGATCAGCTCCGGCGCGTTGCCGAAGGTGACGTTGAGCAGGCCACCGATCCCCGGCCCGGAGCGTGCCGCCAGCTCCTCGGTGGCGCGGCCCATCAGCGCCGCCGTGGGGATGATCCCCAGCGCCGAGGCGGCGAAGACGACGGTCGCCGCCGCACCGGCCAGGTCGAGGGCCAGGGCGATCGGGATCAGCGGCGTAAGCAGGTAGGGCCAGCCCTGCGGGCTGCGCAGGAAGGAGACGCCGAACCGTGGTGGGTGGGGATGGAGGGGCTGCGGCACGGGGGCGAAAGCGTATGCCCAAACACGAGGGGCGCCGCAGAGCGGCGCCCCTCGCAAGCCCTATCGCGCCGCCGGCTACTGGAGCAGGCTGGCGCACTTCTGCAGGTCGGCGGGCGTCTGCGCCCCCTGCAGGCATTCGATGTAGGCCTTCTGGTTCCCGGAGCTGCCGCTGGAGGAGCCGCTGCCCGACGAGCCGCTGCCCGACGAGCCGCCGGGCAGTTCGCCCTTGCCCAGGCCTTCGAGCAGACCTTCGAGGCCACCGGCCCCGCCGCCTTCGAGCAGTTCGAGCGGGTTGACGCCGAGTTTCTTGAACAGGCCTTCCAGCGGCTTGGCGTTGGAAGGCGCCGAGATCGACTGCTCCTCGTTGACTTCGGTGAGGGTGATGTCGAATTCGATCTCGACCCGTTCGTCGGAGCCCCGCGGTTCGATCGTCAGGTTGCCCGCGACGCGACGGACGATGTCGTCTTCGCCAACGTAAACGTCGACGTGGGCCTCCTTGACGGCGCTGGCAAGTTCGCCCTTCGCTTCTTCCAGGTCGTCGAGCGTCACCGGTCCGGCGGCTTCGAGCTGCGCCGAGCAGGCCGGGTTTTCGGCCAGCTTGATGAGCTGGCCGATCGAGCCTTCGACGTCGAGGTCGCCACTGACCTTGGTAGTCGAGGTGCCGCCGACGTCGGTTTCCCCTTCGTTGGTCAGGTTGTCGACGAAGTCTTCGATTTCCAGCCCCTCGGCGGCTTCCTGGCAGGCGGTGGCGCCGGCGTCCTTTTCACCGCCCTGCTGCTGAGCCTGTTCGAAGGCCGACTTGACGAAGCCGAAGGTGGTCGGATCGACTTCGTACTCGGTGCCCTGGAAGCCGACGAAGGCGCGATCGGAAAGCAGGGTCAGATCGCCTTCGAAGTCGACCGGGTCGCCTTCGATCGATCCCTTGGCCGTGGCGCTGAAGTCGAACTCCGGCAGCGCTTCCTTGCCGGCGCCCTGGAACGGACCCGAGAGTTCGACGTTCAGGTCGCCACCTTCCTTGCCTTCGGCTTTGACGCCAAGCGAGAGGTCGATGTTGCCGCTTTCGATGCCTTCGAAGGTGGCGTTCTGGATGACCTTCTGGGGGTCTTCGCCGCTGTTGCCGCCGCCACCGCCGCCCCCACAAGCGGCAAGCGCGGTCGCCAGGGCCAGCAGGGCCGCGAACAGCACGAAGATGCGCAAACGACTCAAGAGATGTAGCTCCTCGTTATCGGAGAAAGGATTGGGACTGGATCGTAGCCAGACGCTTGCTCAGGCGGCGGCTGGCGGCGGCTCCTGACCCCAGCGCCGCATGCCGGCTTCGATCCCCTCGTTGACGAGGCGGATCACCCGCACCCGCGCGTGGCGCTTCGACTCGGCGGCGATCGCGTGCCAGCGGGCGTGGGGCTGGTCGGTGCGCGAGAGCATCTCCTCGACCGCCTCCTCATACTCGGCCCGGCGGGCGCGATTGTCCCAATCTTCCTCGGTCAGCTTCCACGCCTTCAGCGGGTCCGAGGCCCGGCTCTCGAACCGCTTCAGCTGCTCCTCGGGCGAGATATGGAGCCAGAACTTGACCACGATCGCCCCCTCGTCGGCAAGCGTCCGCTCGAAGGCGTTGATCTCGTCGTAGGCGCGCCTCCACTGCTCGGGCCTGGCCACGCCCTCGACCCGCTCGACCAGCACCCGCCCGTACCAGGAGCGGTCGAAGACCGCCATCCCGCCCCAGCCCGGCAGCGCCGCCCAGAAGCGGTGGAGGAAGTGGTGGCGGCGCTCCTCCTCACTCGGCCGCCCGAACTGGGCGACGCGGACGTGGCGAGGATCGAGCGGCGAGACGAGGCGCTTGATCGCCCCACCCTTGCCGGCTGCGTCCCAGCCCTCGAAGACGACGCAGAGCGGCGGCCCGAGGCGTTTCTCGCCGATCTGGCCGCCGAGGGTCAGCCGCAGCTGCGCCAGCCGCCGCCAGGCCTCGGCCAGCCCCCGTTCCTCCTCCTGGCGGCTGAGCGAGAGCGTCAGGTCGACTTCGTCGAGGCGCCCCATGCCGCCGGATCGTAGAGGCGGCAGAGGTTTCCGTCCCATAAGGACGGAAACCTCTGCCACGCCAGGGTGTGGGCCGCCAGGGTGTGGGCCGCCAGGGCGTGGGCTATTCGCTGGGCAGCGATTCTTCGCCGGGCAGCGATTCTTCGACCGGCGGCGGGCGGTGCGAGGTCGTCAGGTTGGCGGCCAGGGGGAACAGCAGGGCGCCGAGGAAGATCAGGGCGACGCCGGCGGCGACGAGCCAGCGGGTCCGCGTCAGGTGGCCGAGGATGCCGATCGCGAAGCCGGCCAGCATCAGGGCGATGTAGGGGCCCGGGCTGTGCGCGAGCAGCGCGGCGGGCGGCGAAGGGAGGACGGGCACGGGGCGTGATTATCATCGCCGCATGGCAAATGGCTCTGTGGCGGAGGTGAAGCGGGCGCTGGCGGAGGTCGGCTACCTGGCCGACGAGCCGGCGGCGCTGGTCTCCTTCCTCGCTCAGAAGCTCGGCAAGCCGGTGCTCGTCGAGGGTCCGGCCGGGGTCGGGAAGACCGAGCTGGCCAAGGCGCTCTCCCGAGCCACCGGCCGCGAGCTGGTGAGGCTGCAGTGCTACGAGGGACTGGACGAGGCGAAGGCGCTGTACGAGTGGAACTACCGCAAGCAGCTGCTGCGGATCCAGGCCGGCGGCGAGGCGGGCTGGGAGGACGTCCAGGACGACATCTTCAGCTCCGACTTCCTGCTCACCCGGCCGCTGATGCAGGCGATCTCCAGCCCCGAGCCGGTGGTCCTGCTGATCGACGAGATCGACAAGACCGACCAGGAGTTCGAGGCGATGCTGCTCGAGCTGCTCTCCGACTTTCAGATCACGATCCCCGAGCTGGGCCAGATCGCGGCGACGACGATGCCGATCGTCGTCCTCACCTCGAACGACTCGCGCGAGCTGACCGAGGCGCTGAAGCGGCGCTGCCTCTACCTCTGGCTCGACTACCCGGGCCTGGAGCGGGAGATGGAGATCGTCCGCCTGCACGCGCCGGAGCTGCCGGAGGCCCTGGCCCGCCGCCTGGTCGAGGTGATCGAGATGGTGCGGGCGCTCGACCTCAAGAAGCCGCCCTCGATCGCCGAGTCGATCGACTGGGCGCGGACGCTGCTGCTGATGGGCGCCGAGGACATCGACCGCGAGACCTTCGAGCGCTCGATGTCGATCATCGTCAAGCACCGCACCGACATCGACCTGGTCGCCGAGCGGGTCGGGGTGAAACTTGCCGACCCCCTACGGACCGAAGGCTGACGCCGGGCCGCCCGGGATGGCGGCGAAGCTGCTCGGCTTCTGCGAGGAGCTGCGCGGCGAGGGGGTGGCGATCGGCACCTCGGAGATCCTCGACGCCTTTGCCGCTCTGACCGAGGTCGGCTGGACCAGCCAGGCCGACTTCCGCGAGGCGCTCGCCTCGACGATCGCCAAGTCGCAGGAGGACCGGCGCGTCTTCGAGCTGCTGTTCGACCGCCACTTCTTCCGCGCCGCCGAGGCCGAGGCGGTGCAGCGCGGGGTCGGCGAGCAGGGCGAGGGCGGCGCCGGCGGCGCTCAGGGCGAGGACGGCGAGGCGGCGGCCGAGCGGCTCGACGTCGACGCCCTCGGCGAGGCGATCCGCGAGGCGATGGCGGCCGGCGACGAGGACGCCCTGCGCGACCTGGCGCGGCTGGCGATCGCCGCCTTCGGCCGCAGCGAGGGCTCCGGAGTGGTCGGCGTCGACGTGCAGCGAATCCGCCGCGCGCTCGGGCTCAGCACCGGCCAGCAGCCGCCGGCTGGCGACGGCGCCCGCGAGCGCCCGCCGATCGACCGCGCCCAGCTGACCGGCTTCGAGCGCCACCTGCGGCGCGAGCTCGAACGCGACCTGATCGAGCGCACCGAAACGCTGCCCCCCTCCCGCCCGCTGGCCGAGCTCGACCGCACCCTGCCGACCAGCCCGACCCAGGACCTGGCCGCCGTCCATCGCGCGGTCTCGCAGATGAAGCGACGGCTGGCGACGCTGGGGCACGAGCAGCGCGGCCGCAAGCGCGGCGCCCAGGTCGACGTGCGGCGGACGATGCGCGCCTCGCTGGAGACCGGCGGCGTGCCGCTGCGGCTGCGCTACCGGCCGAAGCGGCCGCGGCGGCCGGAGATCTACGTCCTCTGCGACGTCTCGACCTCGGTCACCTCGGCCAGCGTCTTCTTCCTCTCCGTCCTCCACGCCCTCCACGACTCCTTCCGCAAGCTGCGCAGCTTCGTCTTCATCGAGCGGATCTCCGAGGTGACCGAGGTCTTCGAGCACGAGCGCGACTTCGCCGCCGTCGCCCAGCGGATCTCCAGCGAGGGCGGCGTCGCCGACGTCTCCGGCTACACCGACTACGGCCGCGTCTGGCTCGAGTTCCTGACCGAGATCTCCGACGAGCTCGACCCGCGCTCGACGGTGATCGTGCTCGGCGACGCCCGCACCAACGGACGCGAGCCGCACGCCGAGGTCTTTGCCCAGATCGCCGAGCAGGCGGGGCGGCTGTTCTGGCTCAACCCGGAGCCGAAGCTCTACTGGAACTACGGCGACTCGGTGATGGCCGCCTACCAGTGCCACTGCGACGGCGCCTTCGAGTGCTGGACGACCCGCCACCTGGAGAACTTCGTCAACGTCGTCGCCGGCGGCGTCCCCGCGGCAGAGTGACCCGGGTCCTCTTCCTCCGTCACGGCGAGTCCGCCCATAACGCCCACAGCGCCGCCGAGCCGCTCGGCGAGCAGGAGGGCGACCGGCTGACCGAGCGCGGGCTGGAGCAGGCCCGGGCGGCGGGCATCGCCCTGGCCGGCCAGGGGATCACCCGCCTGCTCAGCAGCCCGCTGCGACGGGCGCGGGAAACCGCCGCCGCGGTCGGCGAGGGGTTGGGCCTGGAGCCGATCGAACTGGCCTACGCGCACGAGCTGCACGCCGGCGAGAGCTTCGAGGGGGCGATCGCCCGGGTGCGCCGGCTGAAGCGCGAGCTGGAGGCGGGCGGCGCCGGGGAGCTGCCGCTTCTGGTCACGCACGGCATCTTCACCCGCTTCTTCCTCCTCGACTCGCTGCTCGGCGAGGACTTCGCGGCGCCGCTGGCGGGCCGGATCTGGCAGCTGGGATCGCACAACTGCGGCCTCACCACCTTTGCCCACGGCGAGACCCGCGACCCGGCGGGGACCCCGGTCGGCGGCTGGGTCTGCCTCACGTGGATGGCGCGACCGTGGGATCCGCCGTGATCACCGGTTCGTCGGGCGAGAGCTGCCACTGCTCGTTGACGAAAGCGCCCGGCGGCGGCTCGACCGGGCCGCGCAGCAACGGGTCGTCGGTCTCCCGCATCCAGGCGTCGAGCCGGCCCCGCATCTCCCCCAGGACCTCGGCGCAGACCGGATCCTCGATCCGGTTGTAGCCCTCCTGCGGGTCGAGGATCAGGTTGTACAGCGACTCGCGGGGCACGTGCTGGCGGCCCCACCCCGCCTCCACCCAGAGGTCCTTGCTGGCGCTGTCGTCGCAGTTGGCGAGGATCGGGTGCGGGTAGTCGTCGAAGCGGCGGATGTACTTCCAGCGCTCGGTCCGCACCGTGCGGTGCGGCTGGTAGGCCGCGTGGTAGGTGGTCTCGGCGAAGACCGCCTGGTGCAGGCGGTCGACCTCGCCGCGGACCAGCGGCATCAGCGATTTCCCCTGCAGCCAGCCCGGCGGCGCGGCCCCGGCCAGCTCGCAGAGGGTCGGGAAGACGTCGAGGTGGCTGACCGGGGCGTCGATCACCTTGCCGCCGCTGAAGCCGCTCGGGCCACGGATGATCATCATCACGCCGATCCCGCGGTCCGAGAGCGTCGCCTTGGCGCCGGGGAAGGCGATGCCGTGGTCGGTGGTGCAGAGCAGCAGGGTGTCGTCGGCCAGGTCGAGGTCGTGCAGCGCGTGCAGGACGGCGCCGATCCCCTGGTCTAGCGAGCGGGCGCTGGCCTTGAACGCGGCGACGTCGCGGCGGGTGGCGCGGACGTCGGGGAGGTTGCCGGGCGGCAGCGAGTAGAGCGTGTCGCGGACCGAGGTCGGGGCGAAGAAGGCGCGGTGGGTCTCGAAGAAGCCGACCGAGAGGAACCAGGGCTCGCTCGGTGCCCCCCGCAGGGTCTCGATCGTCAGCGGCGCCACGTACTCGGCGTGGTTGGAGTCGACGGGAACGACCTCGTCGTAACCGATCACCCCCGGGTCGACCGAGATGTGCTGCTCGCCGATCAGCACCGAGCGGTAGCCGGCGCGGCGCAGGGTGTGGACCCAGTGCTGGCCATAGTCGTTGAGCTTCCAGCCCCGGTGGGCGAGGCCGAGCATGCCGTTGTTGTGGCAGTGCAGGCCGGTCAGCAGGCTCGCGCGGCTGCCCGAGCAGGTCGGCGAGGCGCAGAACGCCTCGCGGAAGAGGATCCCCTGGTCGGCGAGCAGCTGGATGTTCGGCGTCGGCACCTGGAAGCCGTAGGGCTGGACGAAGCGGCCGGTGTCGTGCGAGTGGATGTAGAGGATGTTCGGCGGCCGGTCCAAGGCGAGTTTTCCTCTCTTGCGGGTACAAATGAGAGCCTAGCGAGCGCCGTCTTTAATTGCATTTGTTGATCGAGATAGTTAGGAAATGATTCCGAAACGCTCCTACCTCGTCTGCGCGACCCCGCGGAGCGGCAGCACCCTCGTCTGCCACGCCCTCGAGGAAACCGGGGTCGCCGGCCGCCCGGAGGAGTACTTCGAGGCGCTCCGCCACAGCGGCCGCCCGCGGCGCCCGGAGGAATATTTCCACGGGATCGAAGACCCCTCGGTCCGCGACCACCTCGGGGAGCGCGGGATCGGCTTCGACCCGCCGCCCCGCTCGCCACTGTGGAGCCGTGCCGCCTACGACCGCTATCTCGAGTGGGCCTTCGAGGCCGGCACCACCCCCAATGGGATCTTCGGGGCAAAGCTGATGTGGGGCTACTTCGGCGACTTCGTCAGCCTGCTGCGCAACGTCCCCCGCTACCGCGATCTGCCGCTGGCCGACCTGCTGCCGGAGGTCTTCCCGGAGCTGCGCTTCATCCGCGTCGTCCGCGCCAACAAGCTGCGCCAGGCGGTCTCGCTGTGGAAGGCGGTCCAGACGGCGACCTGGCGCGAGGACCAGGCCAGCGCCGGCAGCGGCTCGATCGAGGACGACGGCGCCCCGCCCTACCGCGAGTTCATCGAGGAGCACCGGCCACAGCTGCGCTTCCACTACAAGGCGATCCAGCACCTGCTGGAGCAGATCCTCGTCGAAGAGGCCGCTTGGGACGCCTTCTTCGAGCACTCGGGGATCCGGCCGATCCTCATCCTCTACGAGAATTTCGAGGCCGACTACGAGACCAGCACCCTGCACCTGTTGGAGCGACTCGGCCTCTCCCCGCCCGACGGCTTCGCCTTCGAGCCGCGGATGAAGCGCCAGTCCGACCGCGTCAACGACGACTGGGCCAAGCGCTACAGCGAGTTGCGGCTCGGCACCGAGTTCGACCTCGTCCCCACCCGGCCGGAGCCGGCTATCGGGCGACCCAGGCGTCCGGCGTAGCGACCAGCTCGCCGACGATGCCCGGCAGCTCGCCGGAGACGAGGTCGGCGAGGGTGACCTCCTCGAGCACCGAGCGCAGGCTGGCGCGGACGGCGATCCAGACCTCCTGCAGGTGCTCGGCGTTGCCGCGATACTCGATCGCCTCCGGCGGCGTCGACTGGACGTGGGCGATCGGCCCCTCGACGGCGCGGACGATTTCGGCGATCGTCACCTCGTCGGCGGGCCGGGCGAGCCAATAGCCGCCCTTGGCGCCGCGGCGGGCGCGGACGATCCCGTGATGCTTGAGCTCGAGCAGGATGTGCTCGAGGAACTGCAGCGGAATGTCCTGGGCCTCGGCCAGGCGCTCACCCTTGACCGGGCCCTCGTCGCCAGCGGCGGCAAGCTCAGCCGCGGCCCGGACCGCGTAGTCGGCCTTCGCTGAAACGCGCATGCGTTTAGTAAATCAGTCGGCAGGCAGGGTGCGCCCGAGCGGCCGCGCCTGATCCGCCTCTTGCCGCTGGCGCAACTCGTCGCGCTGGCGCTGCAGCTCGCGGCGGCGGTTGATCCAGTGCGGCATGTAGAGGATCAGGCCGAGACCGATCGCCGCCACGCCGGCCGCGATCGGCCAGACCGTGGGGTCGCCCTTCTGAATCGTGACGAGGCCCGAGCCGACGAGGACGACTCCCAGGGCGGTGCGGATGAAGCCCTGCGGCGCTCGGTCGGAGAGCGCGGCGCCGATCACCACCCCGGGGACCGAGCCGAGCAGGATGTTGCCGGCGAGGACGAAGTCGACGTTGCCGCCGACCCAGTGGGCGAGGCCGGCCGCCCAGAGCAGGATCGCGGCGTGGAAGACGTCGGTGCCGACGACCTTTTTCGGCGCCAGGCGGTAGATCGCGATCAGCAGGATCGCGATCACGGTGCCCGAGCCGGCCGAGGTGATCCCGATCACGAAGCCGGTGGTGGCGCCGATCGCGATCGCCGCCACCTTGTGGCGCCGCTCGACCTCGAAGCGGTCGCGCTCCTCGATCAGGTTGCGGAGGATCAGCGCCCGGGTCAGGGTGATGATCCCGACCATCAGGAGGGTGCCGCCGAGGACCGCGTAGACCAGCGAGTCCAGCCGGTCTTCGCCAACCTGGTCCTGCAGGTAGGAGACCAGGGCGACGCCGGCGACCGCGGCCGGCACGCTGCCGGTGGCCAGCCAGCGGACCAGCTCCAGGTTGACGGTCTTCATCCGCAGGTGGCGCCAGCCGCCGACGGTCTTGGTCACCGCCGAGTAGAAGATGTCGGTGCCGATCGCCGTGGTCGGCTGGATCCCGAAGATCAGGATCAGCAGCGGGGTCATCAGCGATCCCCCGCCCATGCCGGTCATGCCGACGAGGATGCCGATGCCGAGTCCGAAGACGACGATTGCCGGGTCCATGAGCTCTGCCGCTGCCCCCCGCACCGAGCAGGCTTATTCGACTTTCCTGACCTTCTGACTTTCTTGAGCCGCTTGGTCAGGAGTGCGGAGTGCGCCAGGATACCAGGATGAGCGCCGAAATTGGCAGCATTCAGGCCGTCCGGGCGGCGCTGCCGGGAGACCTACCCGCTGACGCCGTTTCGATCACCGGCCTGGAGCACTCCTACGGGGAGCTGCGCACGCTGCAGCGGCTCGACCTCGAGGTGCCCGCGCACGGCGTCGTCGGACTCGTCGGCCCCTCCGGCTGCGGCAAGTCGACGCTGCTGGAGCTGATCTGCGGCCTGCGCGAGCCCGACGCGGGGACCGTCGCGATAGCCGGCGGCAGCTCCGCCCCCGAGCGCCTCGAGCGCTGCGCTTACATGCCGCAGCGCGACCTGCTCCTCCCCTGGTACTCGGCGATCGACAACGCGGCGCTGGCGCTGCGCAACCAGGGGGTCGGCAGGGCCGAGGCGCGGCGACGGGCCGGCGAGCTGTTCGCTCGCTTCGGGCTCGCCGGCTTCGAGCGCTCGCGGCCAGCCGAGCTGTCGGGCGGGATGCGCCAGCGAGTCGCCTTCCTGCGCACCCTCGTCGCCGGCAAGCCGGTGCTGGCGCTGGACGAGCCCTTCGCCGCCCTCGACGCGATCACCCGCACCGAGATGCAGGAGTGGCTGGCCGGCGCGCTGCGCGGCGAGCCCCGCACCGTGGTCCTCGTCACCCACGACGTCGAGGAGGCGCTCTACCTCTGCGACCGCGTCGTCGTCCTCTCGGCGCGGCCGGCGCGGGTCGTCGCCGAGCTGGCGTCGCCGGCCACGCGGGCGCCGGCCCGCGACGCGGCGGTCACCAGCCCGGAGTTCGTCGCTGCCCGCGAACAGGCGCTGCGGGCACTGCACCACGGAACGCGCGGTTCCTGATGGACGGGACGGGTCCAAAAGGAACCACGGGATGGGGGGTGGTGAGGCGGTGGCTGCTGCCGGCGCTGCTGCTGGCGGCCTTCTTCGGCGCCTGGCAGATCGCCTGCTCGACGGGTGCCCTCGCGGAAGCACTCAGCCTGGAAGAGTTCCTCGTCCCCTCGCCGGCGGAAATCGCCAGCTCGCTCTGGGACAACCGGACGCTGCTGGCGGAAAACGCCTGGGTGACCCTGCGCGAGATGGTGCTCGGAATCGTCGCTGCGCTGGTCGTCGGGATGGCGTTCGCGATCGCGATGAACCGCTGGCGAGCGGTGAAGGATGCCGCCTACCCGCTGATCGTCGCCTCGCAGACGATCCCCATCCTGGTGATCTCGCCGATCCTGACGATCTGGTTCGGCTTCGGGATCGCCCCGAAGGTCTTCATCATCGCCCTCGTCTGCTTCTTCCCGCTGACCGTCAGCGCGCTCGACGGCCTTCGCTCCGTCGACCCGGAGGCCGTGAAGCTGATGCGCAGCCTCGACGCCACGCGCTGGCAGGTCTTCCGCCGGGTCGAGGCACCGTCCGCACTGCCCAGCATCTTCACCGGGATCAAGATCGGCGTCGTGATCGCGCCGATCGGCGCGGTCTTCGCCGAGTGGGCCGGCTCCAGCGCCGGCCTCGGCCACCTGATCCAATCCGACAACGCCAACTTCGAGGTGGCCCGGCAGTTCGCAACCGTCGCCGTGCTCTCGGCGATGGCGCTTGCCCTGATGGGCCTGACGGTGCTCGCGGAGCGACGCGTCGTCACTTGGCGATAGAAATCAGGGGATGAAGTCGCCCCGGATCCTCGCGGTCGCCCTCGCGGTCGCCCTGGTCATCCTCGTCCTCGGGCTCACCGCCTGCGGCCAGAAGTCCGAGGACACCAGCGGCGAAGCGCAACCGTTCGGCCTCACGCTCGACTTCTACCCGAACCCCGATCACGCCGGGATCTACATGGCGCAGAAGCTCGGCTACTTCGAGGAAGCCGGCCTCGACGTCCGCATTGCCGCCCCCTCCGATCCGGCGGCGCCGATCAAGCTGGTCGCCGCCGGGCGCACCGACCTGGCGATCTCCTACGAGCCGGAGGTGATGCTGGCACGAGCGCAGGGGCTCGACGTGGTCGCGGTGGCGGCGCTGGTCAACCGCCCCCTCACCTCGATGATCTGGCTGAAGAAATCGGGGATCAAAGGCGTCGGCGGCCTGAAGGGGAAGACGATCGCCACCGCCGGCATCCCCTACCAGGACGCCTTCCTGAAGACGATCCTCAGCCGCGTCCACCTCTCCCCCGCCGACGTGAAGGCGGTCAACGTCGGCTTCGGCCTGCTGCCGGCGCTGGTCGGCGGCTCGGCCCAGGCGATGCTCGGCGGCTACCTCAACGTCGAGGCGATCGACCTGCGCGAACGGGGCAAGGACCCGGTGGTGACGCCGGTCGACAAGCTCGGCGTCCCGACCTACGACGAGCTGGTCCTGGTCGCCAACCGCAAGCGCCTGGAAGAGGACCCCGACAAATACCGGCTCTTCATCGCCGCCCTGGAACGCGGCACCGACGCCGCCGCCAAGCAGCCCGGCGCCGCCACCACGGCGATCGCCGAAGCCAACCAGGACCTGGAACCGAAGCTGACCGCGGCGGAGGTGAAGGCCACGCTGCCGCTGCTGAGCGCCCGCGTCGCCGGCCAGCCCTACGGCTACATGGACCCCAGGGCCTGGGAAGCCTTCGCCGGCTGGCTGCGCGACAACGAACTGATCGAATCGCCGCTGAGCCCGGCGCAACTGCTGACCAACGCCTACCTGCGGGGCGAGATACCCGAATAGCCGAGGCTGCCCGCGGCGATCAGGCGGGAGACCTGGGCTGCCGGCATCGCCGGCTGGAAGAGGTGCCCCTGCCCGTAGTCGCAGCCGAGGCGCCGCAGCTCGGCCAGCTGCACCTCGCTCTCGACCCCCTCGGCGATCACCTCGAGCGAGAGCGCCCGGGCCATGCCGATGATCGCCTCGACGATCGCCGTGCGCTCCTGCTCGATTCCCAGCGCGTCGACGAAGGAGCGGTCGATCTTCAGCGCGTGGAAGGGGAAGCGGTTGAGGTAGGCGAGCGAGGAGTAGCCGGTGCCGAAGTCGTCGAGGACCAGCCGCACCCCGAGCTCGTTCAGCGCCTCCAGCGAGGAGATCGCGGTCGCCGACTCCTCGACCAGCACGCTCTCGGTGATCTCGAGGCGCAGGTGGATCGGGTCAAGGCCGGTGCTGGAGATCACCTCGGCGACGATCGCCGGCAGGTCGCGGTGGGCGACCTGGCGGGCGGAGAGGTTGACGGCGACGTCGAAGGGCCGTGAGTCGGGCCGCAGCTGGTGCCACTCGAGCGCCTGGCGGCAGGCCCGCTCCTGAACCCAGCGACCGATCGGCTCGATCAGGCCGCTGTCCTCGGCGATCGAGACGAACTCGACCGGGTCGAGCAGGCCACGCTCTGGGTGCTGCCAGCGGACCAGCGCCTCCAGGCCGGTGATCGCGCCGTTGCGCAGATCGACCACCGGCTGGTAGTGGAGGGCGAGCTCGTCGCGCTCGAGCGCGTGTCGCAGCTCGCGTTCGATCTCGATCCGCCGCATCGCCTTGGCCCGCATCGCGGCGTCGAACATCACGCAGCGGGCGCGGCCGCTCTCCTTCGCCCGGTACATCGCCGCGTCGGCGTCGCGGATCAGCAGCTCGGCGTTGACGGTGCGCTCGGCGGCGTGGGCGACGGCGACGCCGATGCTGGCGCTGACGAAGTGCTCGACGCCGTCGACCGAGAACGGCTGCGCGAAGGCCGCGGCGACGCGGTCGGCGATCGCCAGCGCCTCCGCCTCGTCGGCGAGCCGGTCGATCAGGATCCCGAACTCGTCGCCGCCGAAGCGGGCGACGACGTCGCCGGGGCGCAGGTGGGCGCGCAGCCGCGGCGCCACGGCGCGCAGCAGGGCGTCGCCGGCGTGGTGCCCGAGGCTGTCGTTGATCAGCTTGAAGTGGTCGAGGTCGAGGAAGAGGATCCCCACCGGCGAGCCGGAGACGGTGGCGCGGCGCAGGGCGTCGGTCAGCGCGTCGACGAAGCTGAGCCGGTTCGGCAGGCCGGTCAGCGCGTCGTGCAGCACCCGGTGGCGCAGCGCCTGGTCGGCGGCGTGGCGCTCGAGCGCGTCGGCGAGGACGTTGGCGGCGGCCTGCAGGAACGGCACGTCTTTGGGGGTGAAGCGCCCGGGTTCGGTGGAGTGGACGTCGAGCACGCCGAAGGGGTGGTCCTTGCCGTCGATCAGAACCGCGAGGCTGGAGGCGGCGCTGAGCACGCGCAGGACGGGCGGCATCGAGAACCGCTCCTCGCTCGTCCAGTCGGTGACGATCGCCTGGGTGCCCGACTCGAGGGCGGCCCCGGCGTGGGAGTCGCGAGCGGCGGAGACGCGCCGGTCGGCGCCGATCACCTGCTCCTCGATCCCGGCCCGCAGGTTGAGCCGGCGCCCGTCCCGGGCCAGCTCCCAGATGCAGGCGCTGTGGACGCCGTCGATTTCGCCGATCAGCGTCGTCGCGGCCCGCATCAGCGAGTCCGGCTCGCTGTTGCGCAGCGCCCGCTCGCCGAGCCGGGCGACGACCGCCTGCTGGGAAAGCGCCCGCTGCAGGTCGCGCTCGGTCTTCTTGCGCTCGGTGATGTCGTAGAGGACGCCGTGCCAGACCGGGACCCCGCTCTCGTCGGCTTCCAGCACCGCCTCGTCGAGCAGCCAAACGAGGCGGCCGTCCCGAGTCCGCATGCGGTATTCGACCGGGCTCGTGTTGCGCTGGCCGAGATAGTCCTCGGTTTCGAACTCCAGCGCCCGCTCGCGATCGTCGGGGTGCAGCAGGTGGGCCCACAGCTTCGGATCGGCCTTCAGGTCCTCGGCGGTGTAGCCGAGGATCTCCTGGACCTGGGGGCTGACGTAGCGCCAGCGCCCGAACTCGCCCAGCTCCGCCGTGTAGACGATGACCGGCAGGCGCTCGACCATGCGCCGGTAGTCCTCGCTCCCCGAGGAGATCTGGTCGAGGAAGGCCTCCACCTCGTGCTCGGGCCAGTTGCTGTCCCCGGTGTCCCGCATCCGCGGTCGTTATCGACAAATGACCGAGTTGCTTGATCCCTCGTTCGTCCAGCCCATTTGCCGATGCACCTTGTCACCCAGAGGGCGACAAAAGGAATCTCGATGAAAGCGGGCGGCCCGGGAATGGAGAGAAACCCGGGCCGCCCGCCGCAATCGACTCGCCGCGTGGAGAGATGGTTCGAAGCGGCAGCCGCCCCCGACGTCGGATCGACGTCGAAGCTCAGATCAGCCCTTCGGCGTGCAGGTGCGGATGACTTCCGCCTGGGCTTTGGTCCCGTCGGCGAATTTCGAGATCACGTTGGCCTGGAACTTGCCGTCGGGGCATTTGGCCGAGATCACGCTCATCTTCTTGCCTTTGTAGGTGTATTTCTTGTCGATCTTCAGGCTGAAGGAGGTCACCGAGCCCGAGCCGCCGGCGATCTTCGGGATCGACGCGACAGCTTCCAGGCCGAAGCGCCCGTGGTGGACCTTCTTGATTTTCACCGTGGTGACCACCGCGGCCGGCGTCGGCACGGTGATGTAGGCATGGATGAAGAAGGTCGTCACACCGCCGTGGGTGCCGCCGTTGAAGACCAGCAGCTTGCTGTTGACGGGAATCGGTTTCGATTCCGGGAATTCGATCTCGATCCCGGTCGTCCCGGTGCCGATCAGCGCCGCCTTGCAGATTTTTTCCGCGTGCGCGGTGTCCTGCGCCTGCAGCTGCCCCGATTTGCACACCGGGTAACCGGTGGTGTTGACGGCGACGTTCTTGTCGCCTTCGACGATCACTTCCTTGGCCGCCGGCGGGTGGGTCCCGTCCTTGGTTTTGACCGTCCCGGAGGCGTTGAACGCCACCGGCGTCAGCTTGGTCTTCGACAGCGCCTTCGGGGTCAGTCCTCCGTTGGCGGTGATGATCAGGTTGCCGGCTTCGACCGTCACCGGTTTTTCGGCCCCGGCGTTGCCAGCGACGATCACGGCAACGAGAACCCCCAGCGCGACAGCAACAGATGCGGCGCGAGCCTTGCTTCGAAACTTGCCCATATCTCCCTTTCCTGGGTTCAGGGCGCACAGAGTCGAGCGCCCACCTGCCGTTGCAGCAGCAGCCTAACCGACCTCGTTCCCAAACGTCACCTAAGCGGTTTCGGAAGGTGAAGCGCTCCGCTCGGCGGTGCCAAGCGATCGGGCGGCCGCGCAGACGTAGACAGCCTTGGTGTGGTGCTCTTCGTCGAGCGGCCGCCCGAGGTCGCCCTCGAACTCGCCGGCGACGTCGGCACAGCGCAGCCCCGCCGCCTCTATGGCCGCCAGCACTTCCGGTTCGGCGAAGTGCTTCTGCCGGTGGACGTGCGGCTCGACGCCCTCGCCCTCGCCCTCGAAGCGGGCTTCGAAGATCGCCCCCGTCTCCGTCCCCATGGGCGATCCCTTCCCGCTCCAGCTGAAGCTCTTGTCCCCATGCTCGAAGGCGACCTCTTCGCTCCAGAAGCTTCGGTAAGCGGTCAGCGTGTTTACGTCGAAGACGATCACTCCGCCCGGAGCCAGGTTGCGGCGCATGCCGGCAAGGGTCGCTTCCAGCTCCTCCACGCTGAGCAGGTAGTTGATCGAGTCGTTGACCGCCCAGACGAGGTCGAACTCGCCGAAGGTCGGCAGCTCGCGCATATCGGCGACCGCCAGCGTCGCTTCCTCGCCGGCCTTTTCCCGCGCCAGCTCCAGCATCGCCGGCGAGATGTCGCAGCCGGTCACCTCGAATCCCCGCGGAAGCATCGAGATGAAGCTGAGGCCGGTCCCGCAGCCGACGTCGAGCAGCCGCCGGCCCGATAGGCCAGCCGCTTCCGCCTGTTCGAGCAAGCGCCCCGTCCAGCGCTCGTACATGTACTGGTAGGTGAAGTCCTCGTAGCTGGCGGCAAACGCGTCGTAGGTGCGCCTCGCCTCGGCGTCTGCACCCGCGTTCAACAGATTCTCCCCATTACTGGAGAGCATTCTAGTGGCCTCAGCAGCGCGCCACGCCGTTGTTCGGATCGTCCCCGACGTCGTCGTTGAGGCTCCAGAAGTCGGCGTGACAGGGCGCGTCGGTGACCTCCCCGTAGCCGGTGATCATCCGCACCGCCACCTCGGGCTGCTGGAGCAGCTGCTGACGCTGTTGGGCCTGCCAGACGTGGGTTAGAAGAGCCTCGTCCAATGCCAAGAACCACGCCTCTGAAACCTGGTTGAGGTCAAGCAATGACTGGTTGAAGGGCGGAAATCCGGCCCTCAGTTGGGCGATGTCGTCTTGCAGCACATCCTCCTGCAGCGCGAGCCCCGTAAGCGGCGCACCCGAAAATGGATCGTCGTACTCGTACGCCGATTCCCAGTCCTGCTGCCCAGCCTGGTGGCCGACGTCAAGGCCGGCCGACGGGCCGCTCGGAGCCGGTATGTTGGCTTGGCTCGGGCTGAACCCCTGCCCCCCAGACATGTTGAGCGTCGAGGAGGAGGGAGGCGCGGCGGGGGCCGGGCTCGGAGTCGGCGCGGCGCTCGGAGCCGGCGCGGCACTGGGCGGCGGGCTCGGCGACGTGGCGACCTGCGGGGTGACGGTATGCGTCGCGGCGTGGGGAACGGCTACCGCCGCCGCCTGGCCGCTGGCCGGTGCGAGCACGCCCAGAGTCAACACCAGGCCCAAAGCTCGAATTCCGTGGACTCGACTCACCGTGCGTTCTACATGGGCGCTGCCGGGCACGGTTCAGCCAAGCCTCGGTCCTCTGGACGAATGTTGGCCTTGCCCTGACTATGCCGCCCGGCGCAGCGGCGGGCCGGAGGCGACGGTGCGGTGGAGGCCGGCCAGGGTCAGGTAACCGACCAGACCGCGCCAGGGCTCATACGGGGCGTAGAACTCCTCGACCTCGGCGACCGTCGCCCGCCGGCCGAGCCCGCTCAGCCGGCCGACCAGCTTGACGTAGCCGAGGTCCCCGGCCGGCAGCGAGTCCATCTCGCCGCGGCCGAAGATGCCGAGGCACTGCACGGTCCACGGCCCGACCTGCGGAATCGCCAGCAGGCGACGGTCAGCGGCGGCCGACTCGGGTTGGCAGCGCCCGCGTGCGACCTCGCGGGCGACCCGCCGCAGCGCCACCGCCCGGCTGGCCGCCAGGTCCATCGACTCGATTTCCGCCGGCGCCCGGCCGGCGATCGTCGCCGCCGAGGGCGCGTCGCGCATCGCGCCCCGTCCCTGGCCGAGCCGCGGGCCCCAGCGCCCGATCAGCCGCCGCTGGATCCGCGCCGCCCGGTCGGCCTCGATCAGCTGGCCGACCACCGCCCAGGCGAGCGCCTCCCAGGGCCAGGGCTGGCGACGCGGACGGAAGCGCGGGAAGCGGCGGATCAGCGGACCGACCAGCGGGTCGCGGCGGAACCGCCGGTGGAACTCGGAGAGGTCGTCGTCGACGCCGATCGCGAAGCGCATCCGCTCGATCGCCACCCCCAGCTCCTCGCGGCCGGCCGGCCGGCCGTCGCCCTCGCCGCCGACCGGCACGCTCACGGTCGCCGGATCGAGGGGTTCGGCCCGCACCAGCACCCGCTCCGGTGCCGCCTGCCAGGCCCTGACGAGGACCGGACGGCCGCCGGCGCGCAGCAGCCGCGTTGCCACGCCACCCCAGACCCGCATCGTGCCGTCGGCGCTGCCCCGCGGCATCGCGAACGGCGAGGGCGGCCGGACCTCCGCTTCCAGCGCCGGGCCAGGCACCGCCCGTCGCTCAGCGACCCAGGAGATGGACGTCGACCAGGAAGGAGCGGCTGGCGACGATGCTCTGCCGGTCGCGCCGCCGCAACCCGAGGCGCCGCGGCGAGCGGGACCGCGATCCGGCGGCGCTCACCGCCCGCACCGCGGCGACCGTGGCCGCCCCCGCCAGAACCCCGCCGGCAGCGGCGATCGCGGCGGTCCGCACGTCGGCCCGCAGCACCGGCGAACCCGCCCGCTCATAGGGCAGCGGCAGCGACCGCACCGGGTCCGTTCCCTCGCGCGGCTCGGCGTCTTCCTCGGACAGCACCTCGCCGTCTAGCTCGAACTCGCTCACTGGGCCGACTCTAGCGGCGGCTCAGGTCAGGTCCCCCCCTCAGCCGCGGAAAGCTCGGAAGTTGCGGCGAAGCCGCGCCTACAGCGCCCGCTCGTACAGCCGGTACCGCTTGACGACCTTGCCCCCCATCCCTTCCATCGCCCGGTTCATCGGCCCGTTGGTCTCCAGGATCCAACCCATCTCGCCGCCCCCGATCGTGCCCGGCCTGGCGGCGGTCTCCAGGTGCTTGAGGTAGAGGCCGGCGGCGACGCCGGTGTGGCGGTAAGCATGCTTGACGCCGAGCGCGAAGACGCGCAGCTGGTCGATCCTGCGTTTGCCGAGCAGGAACCTGGCCCAGCCGAAGGGCAGCAGGCGCCCGTTCAGCTTCGCCATCACCTGGTTGACGTCGGGCAGGGTGACCGCCGCCCCGACCACCTCGCCGTCCTTCTTTTCCGCGATGTAGGCCCAGTCCTCGTCGAGCACCTGCTTGAGGTTCTTGGCCTGGAACTCGACCTCCTCGTCGGTGATCGGGACGAAGCCCCAGTTGTCGCCCCAGGCCTCGTTGTAGACGTCCATGAAGCGGCGCACCTCGGCGGCCATTTCGCGCTTGCGCATATTGCGGATCGCGATCCCTTCCTCGCGCAGCGCCTTCTCGGCCGCGGCATGGATCGCCGGGTCGAATTTCTCGCCCTCCTTGAGGTCGCCGAACTGCAGTTCCCACATCAGCACGTCGATCGTCTTCTCGAACCCCTGCGCCTCGATCAGCTCGCGGTAGTACGGCGGGTGCCATGGCTCGAGGATCATCGGCCGGCGCTCGTAACCCTCGATCAGGATCCCGATCTCGTCGTTGGTGGTGAAGTCCATCGGGCCGAGGATCCGCCCGCGGCCCTGGCCGGCCGCCCATTCGCTCGCCGCGTCGATCAACGCCCTCGCCACCTCCGCGTCCTCGACCGTCTCGAAGAAGCCGAACATCGCGTCGCTGCCGCCCTGGTACTCGTCCCAGCGGTGGTCGATCTGGGCGCTGATCCGGCCGGCCGGCTCGCCGTCGCGCTCGGCGATCAGCAGCCGCGCCTCGGCGTGCTCGAAGTAGGGGTTCTTCTTCTCGCTGAGGAACTGCATGCGCTCGAAGATCAGGGGCGCCACCCACTGCGGGTGGTCGCGGTGCACGCCGAACGGAACCTTGACGAACCGCTTCAGCTCCCGGCGAGTGCGCACCGGCCTGATCGACACGCTTCCCATGTGGGCGGCAACCTACACTTTCGGGCGATGAGCGAGACCGCGAAGGCTCCCGTCGACGTCTTCGAGAAGGCCCGCAGCCATGACCGGCTCGAGCAGCTCGAAGCGGCGAAGCAGCACGACCTCCTCCCCTATTTCCGCCTTCTCACCTCCCAGGCCGGCCCGGTGGTCGAGATGGAGGGGCGGGAGACGATAATGCTCGGCTCCAACAACTACCTCGGCCTGACCGGCGACGAGCGGGTCAAGCGGGGGGCGCGCGAGGCGCTGGAGACCTTCGGCACCGGGGTCACCGGCTCGCGCCTGCTCAACGGCACCACGCCCCTGCACCTCGACCTCGAGCGCGAGCTGGCCGAGTGGATGGGTGAGGAGGAGGCGATCGTCTACACCACCGGCTACCAGTCGAACCTCGGCTGCATCGGCACGATCCTCGCCCCTGGCGACACGGTGATCTGCGACTCCGGCGACCATGCTTCGATCCTCGACGGCTGCCGGCTCTCCGGCGCCAAGCTGCGGCCCTTCCGGCACAACCGAATGGACAAGCTGGAGAAGATGCTGCAGCGGGCGACCGGGGACGGCGGCGGCATCCTCGTCGTCGTCGACGGCGTCTTCTCGATGGAGGGCGACGTCTGCGACCTGCCGCGGATCGTCGAGCTCTGCCGGGCCCACGGCGCCCGGCTGATGGTCGACGAGGCCCACGGCGCCGGTGTCCTCGGCGCCCGCGGCGCCGGCGCCAGCGAGCTGTTCGGGCTCGAGGACGAGGTCGACCTGCGGATGGGCACCTTCTCGAAGAGCCTCGCCTCCTGCGGCGGCTTCATCGTCGGCCCCGCCGAGGTGATCGAGTACCTGCGCGTCAGCTCCCGGTCCTTCATCTTCAGCGCCTCGGCGGTGCCGGCCGCGGTCGGCGCGGCGCTGGCGGCGCTGCGGGTGATCCGCGCCGAGGGGCCGCGGCTCTTCGAGCGCCTGCTCGGCAACGCGGAATACCTGCGCGAGGGCCTGCGGGGCCTCGGCCTCGAGGTGGTCGAGCCGGGGACCCTCCCCGACGGCGCCATCGCCACCACCCCGGTGGTGCCGGTGATGGTCGGCGACGACTGGCAGGCGGTGCTGCTCTGGAAGGCCCTGTTCGACAACGGCGTCTACACCAACGTGGCGATCCACCCCGCGGTGCCGCCAGGCGGGGCGCTGCTGCGGACCAGCCTGATGGCAACCCATGAGCGCCAGCACCTCGACCGCGCCCTGGCGACGATCGAGCGGGTGGTCGGCGAGTTCCCGGACCTGCCGCGGTCCTAATCGGGGGATAACCGGATCTTGACATCCCCCGTCGTGGGTAGTTTCAGGCTTGTCCGAATCGGGACAAGCCTCCGCACGTTTCGAAATTGTTGCTCTTAGCGACCGACCCGCGCTTGGTTCGGTCCGCCGCGGGTTGACGTGCGGCACCCCTGAGCCATAGCTTCTCCCCCTCGGCGGATGACCCGGGCGGGGCGTTCGCATAAGAGACTCGGTCCGGTCAACGACAGCGGCGTCAGCCGCGGAGGGCGCCGGCGAGAGACCACCCAGTTAATCGATTCCTTGAAGGGAGGAGTCCCAGTGGACGCTGCCACGATGGCACCCGCAACGACGATCGCATCTTCGGTGGAGGCGGAGGAACCGCAGCACATGCGAGCGCTTGAACGAGCGAACCTCGTGCGGTTGGCCCGCGCCGAACTGAAGCGCGCGATCGCGCGGGGGGACGTCGAGGCCGCGGAAGTCGTCCGCGACTGTCCCTGGGAGACCGAGAGCATGACGATCTCCGAGCTGCTGACCAGCCAGCGGCGCTGGGGCCGCACCCGCGCTCGCAAGTTCCTGATGCCGCTGTCGCTGAACGAGAACAAGCAACTCGGCACCCTGACGCCGCGCCAGCGAATGCTGCTCTCCGCGGAGCTGGCCTCCCGCGCCACCAACCGCGACCCGGTAGCTGCCTGACCCGGTCTGACCAAGCAGACCAAGGACGCAGGGAGCGCCGTGTGCTCTGCACACAAGCGACCGAGGACGCCGGTATGCGCCGGTGAGACCGGGTCAGCCGCGCATTCCGCCGATCCGGAAGCTTAGCCCTCCGGAAGCGCGCTGGAATGCGCGGCGGGCCAGGTAGAAGGCGATCGCGAAGGCGATCGCGCCGGCGCCCAGCGCCACCGCGAGGATCTCGTGGCCCACGTAGTAGACGAGGCCGACCGTGAGGACGAACACGGCGCCGGCCAGCAGCGTCGTGTGCGAGCGGAAGCCGGCGAAGTGCTCGCGGATCGCCACCTCCATCCCACCAACCCCGGCGGCGGCGACGCCGACGCCGATCAGCGTTTCGTGCTGGCCGAGGAGGCCGACGATCAGGCTGACGATGCCGGCGAAGATGACCAGCTCGGCGAGCGGGAAATCGCCCCAGGGGGCGGGCGGGCGCTCGTCGGGCCTGCCGACCCGGCGGGCCGGCTTCGGCGCCCCGGCCGCGGTCGCGCTGGCCGCTTTCGCGGCGGGTGCGGTCGGCGGCCGCCCGGCGGCCGGGCTCTTCCGCTTCTTCTTCCCCCCGCGCCTACCGCTCAACGGCCGCAAGCCGCCCGGCTAACGGGCATCCGGAAGAAACCTTGACCCGCCACCAGCCCATCAGCATGCCGATCGGGCCGAGCACGGGGCGCGAATGCCAGGCGCCGCAGCCCGGCTCGCCGACGTCCTGGCGACTGACCTTGACCCATTTGAACTCCGCCGGCGCGGTCAGCATTTCCTCCAGCAGCCGCCGGTTGGCGGTCTCGACCTCGGTCCGCTCGCGCAGCGCCCGGCGCGCTTCGGCGATCCGCGCCGCAAGCCCGTCGCGCAGCCGCTCCAGCTCGCCCAGGCCAAGCACCCGGGCGGCGCCGCCCGGCGCCTGCACCCGGTAGTCGATCTCGATCCGCCCGAACGCCTCGCCGAGCAGGCCCGCCAGCTCGCGCTCGAGGCGACCGATCTGACGGCGCAGCTCGTTGCGGGCCGGCCGCTCGTCGGCGACCTCAGCTCCAAGCCTCCGAAGCTCCTCTCCTTGCAGCAGAGCCGGCATAGCTTCAGTGTAGGACCTATCCCGGCAGGGGTGGAGCGTCTTGTACTTTTTGCGCCCCCCGCTCTGGGCGCCAGCCCACCCACTCTCCGGCGCAAAAAGTTAAGCGGAACCCCTGCCGGGATAGGTCCGGGGCTAACCGCTCTGCACCGTGGCGGCGGCCATCCACAGCGCCTCCTCGACGGCGATCTCGGGCACGCCGTTGACCTGGACGGCGACGATCGCCAGCCGGCGGCTCGCCGGCTCGACTCCGTACCCCTCCGCCGTCTCCCCGAACAGCAGCGCCAGCGGGTTCGCCTCGTCGGCGATCGTCAGCGTCCCGTGCGCCAGCTCGCCGGGCCGCCCCGCCAGCGACTCGCCGGGGGCCGAGTCGCGGATGCAGAGGCGACCGAGAAGCCGGTCGGCGTCAAAGGCCCGCAGCGCGACGCCGGTCTCGACGATCGCGATGTTGAGCGCGTCTCTGACCAGCCCGTGGCTGCGAAAGGCCCCGTCGTGCAGGCGGTCGAGCGCCAGCTGCTCGACCGGGGTCCGGGTGCGATCGGGGTCGAGGCCGATCTGGCGGAAGAAGACCCGGTAGGCCCAGGGGATCGGCCGTTCGCGCAGGCGGATCGCGTGGGCGCCGAAGAAGCGGTCGGAGAGGTCGCGCAGGCGGCGCCGCACCGGCTCGGGGCTGCGGCCCGGCCGGGCGTCCACCTCGACCCAGGAGACGCCGAGGCCGGGAAACTCGGCGGCGATCCGCGGCGCCACCCAACCGTGCTCGGGCGAGGGGTCCCAGCCCAACCGCGGTTCGGCGGCCCCCGCCATCTCAAGCCCCTCCTCCCGCTTCCGCCTTCTCGGTCGCCGCCAGCAGACGCCGGACGCGGGCGCTCAACTGGGCGACCGTCAGCTCGCCGGCGCTGGCGCTCTCGAGGGTCCCGCCCGGGTAGGCGTAGGCAAAGGTCGGACAGCCACCGACCCGGTAGAGGCTGGCGACGGCGCCGTCGCGGTCATAGCCGACCGGCATCCGCCAGCCGCGCTCGCGAACCTGCTCGCGAACCGTTTCGCGGTCGTCCCGCACGTCCAGCGAAAGGAAGTTCACGCTTCCACGGTAGCGCTCGTAGACGGAGCTGACAGCGTCCTGCTGGTCGGCGCAGTTGCCGCCCTTGGTGAACCAGAACGAGATCACCAACGGTCGCCTGAAGAGGTCGCAGACCCGGATCGCGCCGGCGACGGAGATGCGGCAGGCCGGGGCGCGCCGCTCGCCTTCCGGGCAGGGCAGGGCCGCGCTTTCGCAGTCGTCCTGGGCGACGTTGGCGTCGCCTTCGAGCGGGCCCGCGGCCGCCGGCACCGCGAACTCGGGCAGCGGCCAGCGGGGCGGCTGGCGTTCGAGTCCGAGGGTCTCTTCATCCCCGCCGCCGCTCAGCGTGTGCAGGGTGGCGATTCCGACCAGGATCAGGAACAGCAGCCCGACGACGATCGAGTAGCGGTCCCTCACCGTCGCTCCAGCCAGGTCAGAGTCGCCGGCAGGACCAGCAGGACGCCGAGCAGTGCCGCCGTCAGGTCGATCACCGTGACGAGGCCGAAGTCGCGCAGCATCCCGATGTCGCTGGCGATCAGCACCGCGAAGCCGGCGATCGCGGTCAGCGCGGAGGCGAGGACCGCGGCCCCGGTGCGGTCATAGGCCCGGCGCAGGGCCTCCTCGAGGTCGACTGCGGCGGGGCGCTCCTCGTGGAACCGGCCGGCGAGGATGACGCCGAACTCGGTGGCGATCGCGATCGTCAGGGCGCCGAGCGTCGCCGACATCGGGTTGAGCGGGATCCCGGTCAGCCAGAGCAGCAGCGCCGCCCAACCGGTTGCGAGAACCGTCGGCAGCAGGGGGACGAGCGCCCGCGGCAGCGAGCGGTAGGCGAGCAGCAAGACCAGGGCGACGGCCGCCAGGCCGGCGAGGGTCAACCAGTAGCGGCTGGCCGAGAGGTCGGAGGCGGATTCGGCGGCGATCACCGGCAGCCCGGCCAGCTCGACCCTGGCCCCGGCCGGCGGGCCGCCGGGCTCCCCCGGGGTGCCGATCTGCGAGCGCACCCGATCGATCAGCGTCTGCTGGTCGGCCAGCGACTGCGCCCGGATGCCGAAGGTGATCAGCGCGGTTTCCCCCACTTCCCCGCTGCCCGGATCAACCGGCGCCACCTGCCGCAGGGTGTAGGGAGAAAGCGCCCCCAGGGTCGCTTCGATGCCGCTACGGGTGACCTTTTCATTGCCGTGCACGAGGAAGTCAGAGAGCGCCGGACCCGGGCAAATTTCAGCTTGTAAGCAACTCGGCCGCTCGCCACTGAACCCACCCTCTTTCACCACCCGGCGCTTGAAGGCAGCCATCCACTCGATCGTCGCCGGATCGCTCAAATCAGCACCTTCAACGCTGACGTCCAGCTGACCGGACACCCCGGTCGTGTCCTGCAACTGCGTCAGGTTCTTCACCGCGGTGTCGCCCGGCGCCAGGGACCGGATATCGGTGACCGTTTCGACCTGCGTCCCAGCTATCCAGCCGGCCACCGCCGTCGCCACCGCCACGACCAACACCAACTTTGGGCGCGACAGAGAGACCCCGAGAAGATGTCCGGACAGGTTGCCGGTCCATCGGGCGGGTGGCGCCGTAGGGGGGCCCACCCCCGAGGAAGCTTTAGCTACCGCAGGGGGTGGGGGGTCCCCTGCGGCGACAGGACCCGCCCGCCGGAACGCACCCGTCCGCAACCTCATTCGCTGACTGAGTGCCGCGAACCCGGCCGTTAGGGCCAAGGCGAAGGCAATGACGACGCCGGCGATTAGCAGCAGGCCGAAGGTTCGAACCATCGGGATCGGAGAGAGCTGCAGGGCCGCGAAGCCGGCGCCGGTGGCGAGGGCTGCGGTGGCGATCGTTGGGCCCCCAGCGGAGGCAGCCTGGCGGGCCGCCTCAGGACCGGTGCCGCCCGCGGCCTCCGCCTCGTCGAACCGCGCCTGGAACTGGATCGCGTAGTCGACGGCAAGGCCGATGAGGATCGGCAGGGCGGCGATCGAGGCCATCGTCAGCGCGCCGCCGCCGAGGTGGAGGAGGCCGAAGGTGATTGCCGCTGCTGCAAGCGCCAGGGCCAGTGGCAGCAGACGAAGGCGGGAGCCGAAAACGAGGAGGAGGACCAGGGCCATCGCCGCGACCGCGATCGCCAGCAGGAGCAGCAGAGCGTCCCGCAGGGTGTGGGCGAGGCTGTCGACCACCACCGGGGCGCCGGAGACGACGTAGCTGCCGCGCTGGAGGGAAAAGCATGGCGCTGGTTTGCCGCGGACCGCGCAGGCCTCGCGGGGGGTGGTGTCGTTCACCGTCGCCTGGATCAGCTTCAGTGCCCGGTGGCGTTCGGCTTCGCTGAGGTCGGGCTTGAGACGGATCAGGATCTGGGCTGAGCGGGCGTTGGGGAAGACGTAGCTGAGGCGCGCCTTCGGGGTCCCCCGCGGCCGGCTGAGGTCGAAGACGACGGTGGCGACGAATTCTTCGTTGTCGATGCTCGGCGCCGTGGTGATCCCGTAGCGGGCGGCGACGGTGAGGAGGAATTCGCGGAACTTTTCCGGCGGCACATGCCGGCTCAGCCGTTCGAGCTGGCGGTCGATCTGGACCACCGCCTCGTTGAGGAAGGTCGCCGGGCCGGAGAGGAACTCGACCGGTTCCATCGCCGCCAGCTCGGCGCACGGCCCGGGGATCGGCTTCGCCCCCTTCGGCAGCTTGCCCGCGAGACAGCCCTCGAGCCGCAGCAGCTTGAAGATGTCGTCGGTGAGGACCAGGTTCGGCAGTTCCCCCTTGACCAGGATGACGACCGGTTCTTCTCCGAAGGCCCGCCGCACCCGCTGGGTCGCCTG
>DATAEW010000112.1:0-47631 GCA_036257815.1 Solirubrobacterales bacterium | reverse complement strand
CCTCGGTCTGGCTGACCTGGCGAGGGTCGAAGCGTTGCCGGACGAGACCCCCTATGCCTCAGGTGGGTGAGATTTCGACCGGCCCAGGCGGGTGATTATTGGACCGGCGACGACAGCTTACGGGGACGCTCGGGTCAAGGTCTTCCCTCGCGGAGCAGAAGCCACCTCTTGAGGGCCAAATGCTACGTCGAAGCAGAAGGGGAATCCTGCCGGGCCTGACCTGTCGTTGACGCACGGCCGACGAGCCATATCCCCCAGTCGATGGACCTGAAGGCCAAAGCAAGAGGCGCGATGCAGGCAGTGCGGGCCGAGCTTTCCGAGGTCGTGAAACAAGCGAGCGAGCAGAAGGAGATAAGGGAAGCGAGGGAAACGCTTGCACGTCGCAAGCTGCCACCCCGACGAGCGCGCCGCTGCGAAGGCCAAGAGCGATGCCGAGAAGGCCGAACGCAGAGCCCACGCTCAGGAGCAGGCCCGCGTGAAGGCGGCAGAGTTCAGGGAGCGCTCTGAGCAAGTGCAGAGAGCCGCTGCGGAGGCCCAGAAACGGGAGGAAGCGACGCTGCGGCGTGATGGCCGGTTCCTCGGTGCCACTGAAGCCCCAGAAGGCGCTCGCCTTGGCGACGTGTGCAAGGTCGTCCTCGACCCCGACGGAATCAAGGTGGCACAAGCTAAGCGCGCGATCGTTGATATCCGTACACCGAGTCGAAGTAGAGGACGCGACCACGAGTTGCGCCAGGGCGGGCCAGCCGATGCAACGTCACCTCCCGTTCCCCGACGTCGCCGAGGCGGAGGTCTTCCTCAGCGTTCTGGCGATCGGCGAGATCCGCCGCGGGATCGAGAGTGTGCGGCGCCGGGATCCCGACTTTGCGGCCGCCCGGGAAGCGCTGGCTCGCCCTGCTCAGCAGGGCCCACAGCGGCCGGATCCTCCCGATCGACCGGCGCGATCGCGCAGGAGTGGGGCGAGGATGAACAACTCCGGCGTCAGGGGCACCGGCGTTCCTGACGGTCGTCGTCCTCTGGCCGTCCTGGTACTGATCGGCGAGCGGCTCTGGGTGCCCAGCAGAGCCGCTCACTTCTCTTAGGGCTGGTTGCCCGGCCCGCCTTGGCTCTGGCAGGAGCTGGGGCGTTCTGCGTTAGCGCCCGTGCACTGGCCGCTCTTGCCGGCGCCGTTGCCGCCGTTGGTCGGCGGAGACGGGTTTGCGGTCGCGATTGGCGACAGCGCAACCGCCAGGGCCGATGCGGCAAGCAGAGCCGCCGCGCCCTTTCGGATTCGATTCATTTTGTGTCCTTTCCGGGCAGCGCCCCCCGGCCTCGCACCCATTGGTAATCGAGTAATCAAGATTCTACGAGGTTCGAGACTTCCATGCGCAGGATTCTCACGAGAACAGCCTCCACCTGAGGAGGCGGCACCGGACCGCCCCATCTCAGCTGCGCTTCGCGTAGGTGCCGATCTCGCCGAAATCGACCATCACGCAGGGCTCGGACCCGGGTACCTCGGCGTCGTGCCCGGGTGGGATCGAGACGACGTCCCCGGGCCCGATCTCAATCTCCTGGCCATCGTCCATGTGGACGACCATGCGGCCGGAGAGCACGTAGCCGAGGTGCGGCACCTGGCAGGAGTCGGTTCCGGCTATCGGGGCGACGTTCGTCGACCATTTCCAGCCCGGCTCGAAGGTGCCCTTGCCGATCGCGTGACCGCCGATCTCGACGATCTCGGCCTGCCCCTTGCCTTCGAAGGGACGGGTCTCGTCGGGCGAGTCGAAATTCTTCACTTCCGCTGGCATCAGATCTCCCTTGCTCGAGGTCCCCTGCCCAGAAACGACACTACACCCGGATGTTCGGCGGGTCTATACCTGTCCCTGTCGGCCGTCGGCGCTTGTCGCGTCCGAAAGGCGCCGCGGCCCGTGAGCGCGACGGGGAGGGAGCGGGCGTCGTAGCCATACTTGTGCCATGAGAACCATCCTCGATCTCGACGAGCAGCCGATGCACGCCCTTTGATGGCGCCATCCCGGCGAGGGGAGATGCTGGCCTCCTTGCCCTGCATCGAGCGAATCGCCGAGGCGCTCAGCGAGCTCGAGCCATACGGCTGAGCGATGCCCGAGCTCCTCGTCCTCATCGTGGCCGCCTGCGGCACGACGCTCGCCACCGGCCTTGGGGCGGTGCCGGTGTTCGTGTTGGGCGCCGCTGGAGACAGGCTGGTGCCCGCTCTGCTGGGACTCGCCGCGGGAGTGATGAGCGTGGCCGCGGTGCTCGGCCTGCTGCTGCCGGCGGCCGAGGAAGGCTCCGCGGCTGAGCTGGTCGCCGGCTTCGCGATCGGCGTCGCCTTCCTCGTCTTCGTCGGTCGCCACATCGATGCGGAGGCCGGCTTCATGGGTCGCCGCGGCGAGAGCGCCCGCACCTCCGGACTCGTCTTCCTGGTGCTCCTCGTCCACAGCCTGCCCGAGGGCTTTGCGATCGGCACCGCCTTTGCCTCCGAACGCGCCGGCCTCAGCCTCTTCGTGATCCTCGCGATCGCGATCCAGAACGTGCCCGAGGGAACCACCGTCGCGATCCCGATGCGGGAGGCGGGATTCGGGGCCGGGCGGCAGTTCTGGGCGGCGGTCGCGACCAGCGCGCCGCAGCCGCTGGGGGCGGTCATCGCCTACCTGGCCGTCGAGCAGGTCGGCGCCCTGCTGCCGCTGTCCTTCGCCTTCGCCGCCGGGGCGATGCTGGCGCTGGTGGTCGGCGAGCTGCTCCCCTCCGCCTACAGGACGCGGGAGCCCCTGCAGCCGACGGCGGGAATCGCGATCGGCGTCGCGCTGATGGTTGCGCTCAGCCTCTGGCTGGGCGTCTGAGCGAGCCTAGTGTCCTGAGTCGTAAGTTGGGTGCAAAGGCAAATCCGAGGACGCCGCCACGGACGGTGAGACGCCGCCGGGTGCTCGACCTGATCCACCCGAGCGCCGGCAGCGCTCGCCTCTTCGGCCTCGACAGCCGTCGCGACAGCGTCGCGATCCGCGCCCGCCTCGGCAACCTGCCGGGCGACTTCGGCTACGGGCGCCAGTGCAGCGGGCGCTGCGCACCAGCGTCGTCACCGGCGCCGGGACCCTGGTCGCGATGTACGTGATCGACCTGGTCGGCAAGCTCGACCCCGGCCTCGACTGGGTTCGCTACGCCTCGGTCTTCAAGTGCTACGGAAACGCGATCGAGGAAGGGATCGACCCGCTCGCCTTCTGCGGCGTCACCGCCGCCGCGGTTGCCCTAGCGGCGTTGGGCGGCTGGCTGTTTGACCGCAGGGACATCTCCTAGGTTGCTTGCGCCCCAAATCCGGCCGATCCACCGCAGGCCGAGAAGGAGCGCCGCGGGAGCGATCGCCACCGCGTTGAGGATCAGGAACCAGGGCTCGACGGCGTCGCTTCCGGCGCCGATCGTGTGGACGATCGCCAGCAGCCAGAAGACAGCGGTGAGCTGGTGGGCACGGCGCCAGCGCGCGGCGCCGATGCGAGCGCGGAAGTAGTAGGAGAGTCCGAGGGCGGCGAGGCCGTAGCCCGCGAGGATCCCGGTCCCGGTCCATAGCGGCCGGTAGTTGCCGGCGAACGGGACGACGATCCCGGCGAGGCCCGGGTTCAGGTAGGCGTCTCCCAGGAGTGAGACACCGTGGAGGCCGACCATCGCCAAGGCGGTCATCGAAAGGGCCTCGTGGAGGGTGCGCAGGTCGCGCCGGTTCGGATTGCGACGGCTCGAGCTCATCGTCAGGCCCATCAGGACCGCGGCGCTCGACAACAGCAGAGCCGCGCTGCCGGCGGCCCGGCTGGTGATCCAGAAGAGATGGTGGGCAGCACTCACGCAGCGGTCTCGATCGGAGTGCGCGGTACCACGGTCTCGACACCGCCGTCGGCGAGGACGAGGACGCCGCCGTGGGGAAGGCGCGAGGGGGCGAGCTCGGGACCGGAGAGGAGTGCCCACTTCGCGTGGACGTCGGCGAGCAGGGCGCTGGGGGCGAGCGCGGTCGCCTGGACCACGCCGGTGAACGCCGGCCTGCCGGTCGCGGGGTCAAGGAGGTGGTGAGCGGGGGCGCCCCCGGCGCCTTCCCAGCTGCGACGGGTGACTCCGCTGGTCGCGACGCCGCCGTCGCTCACCCGCAGCGAGCAGATCGGCTCGCCTCCGAAGGGGTCCTCGACCCTGATTTCCCGCTGCCGTCCCGCGGATCCGCCGATGCGGACGTCTCCACAGCAGTCGACCGCGTAGGCCGGGAACTCCGCCAACATCGCCCCGACCTCGTCCGCGAGGAGGCCCTTGGCGATCCCGCCGCTGTCGATTTCAATCCCTGGCGGCCGTTCGATCGCTCCCGCCCGCCAGTCCACCGAGAGCTTGGCCCAGGATCGGGCCGAGCTGCGGCCTGCAGGTGCCACCGCCCGCGGCTCGGCCGGTGGGCGGGCAGGGGGGCGGCCCTGCATCGAGTCGCGGTATCCGGCCGCCTCGATCTCGCCGAGAAGCGTGGGGTCCACCAAGCCGCCGGTCAGCTCGCCGGCCTCGCCGGCTGCGCTCGCCAGCCTGAGCAGCAACGGGTCGGCCGGGACTCTTCGGCGCGGGTCGCGGTTCAGGCGGCTGAGCTCGCTGTCGGGAAGGAAGCGCGAGAGCTGCCGGTGAGCGGCGAGCAACCTCGCTTCGGCGGCGGCAGTCGCTCTCTCCGGCTCCATCGACGCGGGGCCGAGGACGGACAGGGTGACCAGGCCGCCGAAGCACTCGAACCTCCGCCGCGCCTCGCTCACGACTGTCCCGTGGTGAGCGGTTCGAGTTCTTCCCGTTCGCGGGCTTCGGCTTCCAGCCGTTCGATTTCGATCCTTTCGACTTCAGCCCGTTCGGCTTCGATGCCGGCTTCGCTCGGTTCGGTTTCGACCGGCGTGCTCTCGTCGTCCTCTCGTTCGCTCGGTGGCGGGACCGCGGGTTGGAGGCTGCGCCGTTGGGGGCTCGGGAGGCGCTTTTGCTTGGCAGCCGAGCGCGTTGCCGTCCCGGTTCCGAGAGCGGGATCGTTGCCCGTCGCCATCTGCACGAAGACCACCGTCCACAGGAGCACGAAGCCGACCACCGCGGTCGCCACGACCCGCCGCCGCAACTGCCCCCTGCGCCGCTTCATCGTCTCGATCACGCGGCGATCATCGGTGCCGTCGCTACGTCCCTCCTAAGGGTTGGGTGAGAGTTTTCTCAGGACTCAGGCTTGAACCGGGGGAGCTCGAAGGCGGCTCTGGCGCCGCCAAGCGGGGAGTCCTCGACCCAAATCCGCCCACCGTGCGCGGCGACGATCTCCCGTGAAATCGCCAGCCCGAGGCCGCTCCCCCCGGAGTCGCGGTTCCGCGCCGAATCGACGCGCTGGAAGCGCTCGAAGATGCGCTCCCGCTCAGCCGGCGGTACGCCCGGCCCGTCGTCGTCGACGCGGACCACGACCCGCCCATCCGCGGCCGTCGCGCTCATGACCACGCGCCCGGAGTCGCCCGCGTGGCGGCGAGCGTTTGCGAGCAGGTTGCGGACGACGCGGGCGAGCAGCTCAGAGCTGCCGGCGACATGACCCGCCGCCAGCTCTCCCAGCTCGATTCTGATGTCTGCCTGGGCCAGCTCGCGGAGCAGGGCCGCGAGGTCGACCTGGCGCACCTCGATCTCCGCGCGCTCGTCGAGCTTGGCCAACCCGAGCAGCTCCTCGACCATCCGTTCCATCCGCTCCACCTCGGCGATCGTCACCGCCGTCACTCGCCGTACCTCCCCGGGCCTCGCATCCGGGTCGGCGGCGAGCACTTCGAGCTGGCCGCGGAGCGCGGTCAGCGGCGTGCGCAGCTCGTGCGAGGCATCGGAGACGAAGCGGCGCTGACGCGAGAAGGCGAGGTCGAGGCGGTCGAGCATCCTGTTGAAGCCAGCGACCAGGGCTCGCAGCTCCGGGGCCACGGACGGCTCCACGCGCAGGCGCGGCGTCAGGTCGCCGGAGCTGACCTCCTCCGCGGTCGCGGCCATCCGCCGCAAGGGCGACGCCGTCCGGGCGGCGATCAGGTAGCCGCCGACCAGCGCCGCCACGAGTGCGATGCCCCCGACGATGAGGAAGGTTCTTTCGACCTCTTCCTGGGCGTCGGAGATCGGCGAGATCATCTCCCGCTCACCCGCCTCGGTCCCGGTGCGAACCGCCCGGTACTCGCGTGCCTCCTCGCGGCCGATGATCCGCGACTCGTCGGCCATCTCCCCACGGACGAAGACGAAGACGGCGCCGAAGGCGATCAGGACCAGCGCGCCGATCGAGAGCGACAGCCTCGCCCGCAGGCCGAGCCCCCTCCACCCGGCTTGCACTAGCGCTCGCTCAGCTTGTAGCCGACGGAGCGCACGGTCTCGATCGGGGCGGGTGAGCCGGGGCGGCCGAGCTTGCGGCGCAGATAGCCGACGTAGACCTGGACGACGTTGGTGCCGGGGTCGTGGTCGTACTCCCAGACCGCGGCGAGGATCTCCCCATGGGTGCAGACCCGGCCAGCGTGCCGCATCAGGTAGGCGAGCAGCTCCGCCTCGCGCCTGGGAAGGTCGGCTGCGATCCTGCCGCGTTCGGCCCGCCCGGTGACCAGGTCGAGCCGGATACCACCGGCCTCGAGCCTCGCCGCCGGCCCACTCTCGGCCTGGCGCAGGTGGGCCCGCACGCGAGCCGCCAGCTCCTCGAAGGAGAACGGCTTGGTCATGTAGTCGGTGGCCCCCTGGTCGAGGCCTTTGACCCGGTCGGCGACCTCGGTCTTGGCGGTCAGCATGATCACCGGCAGCGCGGGCTTGCTGCGGCGGATCGCCGCCAGCACCTCGAGCCCGTTGCGGCCGGGCAGCATCCGGTCGAGCACGACCAGGTCGAACGCGTGGCTGAGGGCCAGCCGCTCACCCTCGATGCCGTCGGCGACGGCATGGACCGCAAAGCCCTCCCTGGCCAGGCCGCGCTCGAGGAAGTCGGCGATCGCTGCCTCGTCCTCGACGATCAGGATCTCCACGGCGGCGATGCTAGTCGGACTCAACAGCTTGGACACTGTACGGATGAGCAGGACCCTGACCTCCACCCCCGCGGCCGACGGATTTCGCATGCCCGGCGAGTTCGAGCCGCACGACGGTTGCTGGATGGCATGGCCCGAGCGTCCCGACAACTGGCGCCTGGGAGCGGCGCCCGCCCAGCGCGCCTACGCCGCCGTGGCGGAGGCGATCGCGGCATCCGAGCCGGTGACGATGGCGGTCTCAGACCGCCAGTTCGAGCATGCCCGCGGGCAGCTGTCGGAGGCGATCCGGGTGGTCGAGATCTCGACCGACGACGCCTGGATCCGCGACACCGGGCCGAGTTTCGTGATCGACGAAAAGGGCGGGCGTCGCGGCGTCGACTGGCAGTTCAACGCCTGGGGCGGCCTTGACGGCGGCCTCTACTTCCCCTGGGACCGGGACGACCGGGTGGCGGCGAAGGTGCTGGAGGTCGAGGGCGCGGACCGCTACCGCGCCCCGATCGTCCTTGAGGGGGGTTCGATCCACGTCGACGGCGAGGGCACGGTCCTGACCACCGAGGAGTGCCTGCTGAATCCGAACCGCAACCCCGGGCGTTCGCGCGAGGAGATCGAGCAGGTGCTCCGCGACTACCTCGGCGCCGAGCGGGTGCTCTGGCTCGAGCGCGGGGCGTTCGAGGACGAGACCGACGGCCACGTCGACAACATCGCCTGCTTCGCCCGCCCGGGCGTCGTCCTGCTGACCTGGAGCGAGGACGCCTCCGATCCCCAGCGCGAGATCTCCCGGCGGGCGCGCGAGCGGCTGCAGGCGGCGCGCGACGCGAGAGGGCGGCCGATCGAGATCGTCACGCTGCCCTCTCCCGGTCCCCTGACGATCGCCGCCGCCGAGGCCGAGGGCGTCGAGGCGGTTGCGGGAACCCGGCCGCGCCGGGCCGGAGACCGCCTCGCCGCCTCCTACGTCAACTTCTACCTCGGCAACTCGCGGATCGTCTACCCGCTGCTCGACGAGCGCTTCGACGAGCAGGCGGCGGCGATCCTGCGCCAGCAGTTCCCCGGGCGCGAGGTGGTCGGGGTGCCGGCGCGCGAGATCCTGCTCGGCGGCGGCAACGTCCACTGCATCACCCAGCAGGTCCCGGCGCGATCCCTCAAGCCTTAGCCGGCGTCCGGCTCGGCGGCGTCCCCGGTCCGCGGCTCGCTCTGCTCCTGCTCCTCCCGCAGTTCGCGCTCGAGGTTCGCCAGCCACCCCTCGACGAAGCCAAAGACGTCGGCGCCGAGCCTGGCGGCGATGGCGGGGAACCGCGTTCCCGTCGCCTCGGCGAGGGCGGTGCCGAGCGGCAGGACGTCGTCGCGCAGCTCGGACCCGGTGTCGGCGCTGCGCTTCCGCAGCCGGCCAACGAGGCGGATCTGCTCGGCCAGGGGGAGCGCGTCGGCGAAGTAGAGCCGCAGGACGCCCTCATCGCGGAAGCGCAGCGGCTCCTCTTCGGTCCCAGTCAGCCAGGTAAGCAATGCCTCCTGACCCTCCTCCGTCACCTCGTAGGCCGCCCGGGCGCGGGCGCCGTGCGAATCGTCGTGGCGGACGACCAGGCCCTGTTTCTCCAGCCGCCCGAGCTCAGGGTAGACCTGGGCGAGCGAGGTCGGCCAGAAGTACCGCATCGAGATGTCCGTCGCTTTCTTGATCGCGTAGCCGGACGTAGCCCCGAAACGGAGCATTCCGAGGATGAAGAACGACGACGAGCTTGGCTTCTTCACGGCACCTCCCGATCCCGATATCCCGAACCTGATGTATCGGATCGATTATATCGGCGTGAGGCGATAGACGTGGCGCCTGCCGCTGCGCCGCCAGTAGATCTCATGGGCCGGGCAGACCTCGACCAGCCGGGCCCAGCAGCCGTCGGCCTCGGTTTCGCTCAGCAGCCGGGCCCGCACCGGAATCGAGAGGCGGCCGATCGTCACCTCCGCCTCCGGGTTCGCGGCCAGGTTGAGCGGCCAGCCGGCGGGCCGCTGCTGCCCGAAGTCCTCGCTGGTGACGAGGAAGTCCTCGCCGTCACGGACGTAGATCACCGGCGTCTCCCGCGGCAGCCCGCTGCGTCTGCCCGTGGTGTGCAGGAGCAGGACGCTGGGCCCGTTGAGGGAGAAGCGGCCACCGGTCAGGCGGAGGAGCCGGCGGTCGAGCCGCCAGCCGTAGCGACGCATCCAGGCGGTGATCCAGGGATGCGCCCCGAAGCGGCGCATCCGCACTCCCAACCTCCGCCCGATCTTGCGAAGGAGCCGCATCGGCGCCGATCATAGGTCGCGGCGGGAGAGATCCGGAAAGCGCCGCGTCGGCCTCCCGTCGTCGGGAGAACTCCAATCAGCGGAAGGTGGAGATCGATATGTACAGATGGTTCGTCAAGCGCACCATCCGCGGCGTTTTCGCCGCCAACAGTCGCGGTGACTGGAGCGTCGCGCTGGGCAAATTCGCCGACGACGTCCACTTCCGCTTCCCCGGCCACAACGAGCTCTCGGTGGATCTCCACGACAAGCGGGACGCGGCGAGCTGGTTCGACCGCCTGCGCGAGATGTTCCCCGAGCTGCGCTTCGACGTGCAGCAGATCGTCGTCTCCGGCTGGCCCTGGAAGACGACCGCCTGCACCCGCTACGTCGTCAAGTACACCTTGCCCGACGGCGAGAAGGTGGCGAATCCAGGGATGCAGTACCTGCGGATCGAGTGGGGGAAGGTGAAGGCCGACCACCTCTACCTCGACTCGCAGATCGTCCAGCGCTCGATCGAACGGGTACGGGAAGCGCGGGCGCAGTCCGGCAGGAGCGAGATCCTCCAGTGAAGGAGTTGGCTGGCCGAACGGCGCTGCTGACCGGAGCCAGCGGCGGTCTCGGCGGCTATCTCGCGCGGACGCTGAGCGGGGAGGGAGTTCGCCTTCTGCTCAGCGGCCGCGACGAGGCGAAGCTGGCAGCCGCCGCCGCTTCGCTGGCGCCGACCGCCCCCGAGCCGACGGTGATGCCCGCCGACCTCGCCGAGCCCTGGGCGGCGACGGAGCTGGCGGCGCGGGCGACGGCGGCGGGGCCGGTGGACATCCTGGTCAACAACGCTGGGATCGAGCTGGTCGAGCCGTTCGAGCGCAGCCGCGAAGACGACCTGGAGCGGATCATCGCGGTCAACCTGCGGGCGCCGATCTCACTGACCAGGGCGCTGGCGCCGGGGATGCTGGAACGGGGGGAGGGGCACGTGGTCAACGTCGCCTCCCTCGCCGGCCGGCTGCCGCCCGCCTACAGCGCCGCCTACGCGGCGACCAAGGCGGGGCTGATCGCCTTCACCCACTCCTTGCGAGGCGAGTTCGCCGGCCGTCCGGTCGGATTCTCGGCGATCTGCCCCGGCTTCGTCGACGGCGACGGGATGTACGCGCGGCTGCTCGAGTCGGGGCTGCCGGCGCCGGCGGCGGTGGGAACGGTGCCGCCGCGCAAGGTGACGAGCGCGCTGCTCGACGCCCTGCGCCACGACAAGCCCGAGATCCTGATCTGCGGGCGCCCGATGCGGCCCCTGGTGGCGGCCGGCTTCGCCGTCCCGCGGCTGGCCGAGCGGATGCTCGCCGCGAGCGGGATCCACGACTACTTCCGGCGGGCGGCTGCCTGATGTACGGGGCGATCGTCCGCCGTCGCGTCCGTGCCGTGTTCGAGCTGATGAACGCCGGGGAATGGCGGGCAATCGGGGCGACCGTCGCCGACGACGTCCGCCACGTCACCTGGGGCGGCCATCCCCTGAGCGGCGAACGGTGCTCGCGAGCCGCCTTCGAGGCCTGGCTGCGGCGGGTCCTTCTGCTGCTGCCCGGGCTGCGCTTCCAGGTCACCCGCGTCGCCACCGTCGGCGGACCCTGGAACACCTGGGCCGTGGCGGAGTGGACCGATCGGGCGGTCCTGGTCGACGGCTCGCTCTACCAGAACGCCGGCACCACCTGGATCAACATCCGCTGGGGAAGGGTGGTGGAGATGCGCGAGTACATGGACACCGAGGCGGTCGCCGACGCCTGCAGGCGAGTTGCCGCGGCCGGCGTCGAGGAGGGCGCCGCCGCACCGCTGCTCGACTAGCCGGTCCGCCCGCCCGAAGTTGCGGGGCGCGGTTGGCCTGTGCCGTAATCCAGGCATGGACGAGACCTCCCTTGGAGCGCGGCTGAAACTGCGGATCCTCGGCGTCGACGACGAGGAAGTGAGCATGGAGCGACGCGGCTTCGTGCCGGTCGACGAACGGGCACGCGAACAGCTGGAGACGATCGCCCGCACCTTCCTCGTCGGCTACCGGCTGGCGATCGTCGTGACCGACCATGAGGAGCTGGCGCGGCGCCTCGACGAGACCGAGCTCGAGTTTCGGGGCTTCGCCCACGAGGGCGCCGCGATGGGCCTGACCGTGCTCGACGGGCTGATGCCGTTGCGGCGACGCCTGCGGGCCTTCCTCAGCGGCCCCGGCTACCCCTACGCCTGGATGGCGCCGATCGGGTTCGGCTGGGCGCGGGTCCAGATGCACCGCCGCCCGCGCGGCCCGCAGCCCCTGGTCGATCCCCTGCTCGACTGGTTCGCCCTCGACGGCGCCGGTTTTCACGACGGTTTCTTCCACCCCGAGCGGTTCATCGAGGAGCAGCGCAAGCCGGCGCTGCGAGAGACGGCGGCACGGGTCTACGACCAGGGCATCGGACGCAGCCTCTGGTTCGTGCAGGGGGCCGACGTCGAGCGGATCGCCGCGACCATCGGCTCCTTCCCGGTCGGACGCCGGGCCGATCTCTGGAGCGGCCTGACCAGCGCTGCGACCTACGCTGGCGGGGTCGATCGGGAGGCGCTGGAGCGACTGGTCGAGCTGGGCGGCGATTACCGGCTCGAGGTCGCGCAGGGGGCGGCCTTCGCGGTCAAAGCCCGGCTCGCGGGCGGCAACCCGACGCCCCATACCGACGCCGCAGCGGAGGTCTTCTGCCAGCTGCCGACGATCGAGTCGGCGCGGGTCGCCGACGTCGCCCTGGAGGGGCTGCGGGTCGCCGGGCACCCGAGCCCGTACGACGCCTGGCGCCAGCGCGTCCAGGACCTCCTGGCGGTGAAGGACCCGGTCGGCGCCGGAGTCGCCCAATGACCACCGCCAGCGAGCAGCGGCTGGCGGGCCGGGAGCGTTCGCTCGAGGACCTCGACACCGGCCAGCCACTGCCGCGGGGCGTCGTTCACAAGGCGGCGCCCGAGCAGGTCTTCGTCACCGACTGGATGCCGGGACCGGGCGACGACCTCTGCACCATCGCCGCCCGCTTTCCGCTCGCCCACGCCCGCTTCAGCGACAACGCCGCGCCCTATTTCGACCTGCTGCTGGTCGCCGAGACGGTGCGCCAGGCCGGGATCGTGGTCGCCTCGGAAATCCTCGGGATGGAGGACGACCGCCAGTTCCTCCTGCGCGAGCTCAAGGTCCAGCTCGATCCGCTGGAGCGCGCCCGGCGCGGCCGCGACAACTGCGAGGTTCTGATCTCCCAGGACCCCAGCAGCGAAGTCAAGATCCGGCCCGGGCGGTCGATGGCCGGCGGCCTGATGCGGGCCCGAGTCTCGATCGGCGGCCGGCCCGCCGGCAGCTGCGAGGTGATGGGTGCCTGGGTGCCGGAGGAGTTCTACGCCGGCCTGCGCGGGGGCAAGGTGGACAAGGACAGCGGGCAGGGACTGCCCCAGCCGACCGGCCGCGCCGAGGTCGAGACCGCGATCGGCAAGCTCAACCCCGCCAACAGCGTGCTGACGCCGGTCCGATCCACCGCCGAGCGCTCCTACGAGGGGGCGCTGGTGATCGAGACCGACGAGCCGACCTTCTTCGACCATCCGCTCGACCACGTCCCCGGGCTGTACCTGCTGGAGGGGATGCAGCAGGTGGCGATCGCCGCCGCCTGCCGCGAGCGCGGCCTCGACCACGGCCGGCTGTTCGTCTCCGGCTTCCAGATCCGCTTCTCGCGGATCGCCGAGTTCCAGCCCGACGTCACCTGCGCCGCCGTCCTCGACGAGGACTGCCGCGGCGCCGCGGTCAGCTGCTCGCAGGAGGGCAAGGCCTGCTGCGAGGGAAGGGTCACGATCGCCCGCCTCTGATGGACCGGAAAGGCGCAGAGCTGCGGGTGGCGGTGGTCGGCGGCGGCATCGCGGGAATCGCCGCCGCCGAGCGCCTCGGCGCCCTCGGCCACAGGGCGGAGCTGTTCGAGGCGGGAGCCCGGCTCGGCGGCCGGATCGCCCCGGCCGCGCTCGGCGAGCGCGAGATCTGCCTCGGCGGCAAGAACGTGGGGCGGCACTACCGCCGCTTCCGGGACCTGGTCGAGCAGCGGGTCGAGCCTCACTACGAGGTCTTCGGGCCCGACACCGGGCAGCTGGTGCGCGGGCGCGTGCGCACGCTCTCCTTCCGCTCGCCGGGGATGCGGATGCGGCTGGGAGCGCGGCTGGCGGCGCGAGGCCAGGTGCGAGGCGGGCTGCGATTCCTGAAGCTGGCCCGGCAGGTGAGAGAGGACCCGGACGCCGCCCACCTTGGCAACCCGTTCTTCGCCGAGCTGGCGAGGACGACGGCTGACCCGGCTCTTCCGGACTACCTCGGCACGGCGATCTGCCGCGACGCGGTCCGCCACATCACCGTGCGGATGAACGGAGCAGAGCCGGGCGAGTGCCACGTCGGCAACTTCGGCTCCAACCTGGGCCTGGTCGTCGATCGCTTCGACCAGCTCGGCGGCAACGCCCTGGGCGAGTGGATCGGCGCGGTGGAAGCGGCCAACGTCGTCCACCGCCGGGCGACGATCGCGGCGCTGCAGGTCGCCGACGGCGCGGTTCGAGGGGTGATCGGGGCCGACGGCGCCAGGCGCCACTTCGACCGGGTGATCCTCGCCCTGCCCGCCCACCAGGCCGCCCGCCTGATCGGCGAGTCCGAGCCCCAGCTCGCGCGCCTCCTCTGCACCATCCGCTACTTCCCCGTCGGCGTGATCGTCGCCGAGTACGACCGGCCGGCGTTTCCGCCGCAGTTCGCCGCCGTTGCCCCGCCGCCCGGAATGGTGCTCAGCAATGCCGGATCCTACGGGCTCGGCGAACGGCACATCGTCCGCTACACCTTCAGCGGCGCCCCGGCGCGGGAGTCGATCCAGCCCGAGACCTTCGACCCCGAGGCCCTGCTGGCCGTGGCGGAGGGATTCCTCGGGGCTCACGCCCCCGTGGCCAGCGCGCGCCGACTGGGCTTCGCCGCGCGGAGCTTTCAGCCGGGCCTCTGCGCCTACCGCCGCGACCACGATGTCTTCCTCGTCGAAGCGAGAGAGCGCATCGAGGAGCTCGCCGGGCTGGCGCTTGCCGGCGACTACATGCGCGGCGCCTCGCTCGAGGCCTGCGTCAGGTCGGGCCAGGAGGCCGCCGACCGAGTGATCGCCGAGGGCGGGGGGCAGACCGCCTACCCCGCCCTCAGCCGAGAACAGGTCCCCGCCGGCCCGCCGGCACGACAGGAGGACGAGATGACCAGCATCAGCCAGCCGGCTGACCTAGACCGCAACGGCGGCGACCCCGAGGGCCCGCGCCACTTCGAACCGGGCGACGTCGGCGTCTTCGACCAGCCCTGGGAGGAGGTCCGGATCGGCGACACCTTCAACACCCGCTCGCGCACGGTGACCGAGGCGGACGTGGTCCAGTTCGCGGCGATGACCGGCGACTGGCACCCCGCCCACACCGACGAGACCTGGGCGACCGAGAGCATGTTCGGGCGCCGGGTCGCCCATGGGATGCTGGTCATCTCCTACTCGCTCGGCCTCGTTCCCAACGACGCGATCCTCGCTCTGCGCCGGATCAAGAGCATCAACTTCAAGCGCCCGGTCTTTCTCGGCGACACGATCTACGTGCACGGGAAGGTGGCGGGGAAACGGGAGATGTCGCCCGAGGCGGGGATGGTCACCGGCCGCTGGCGGACCAAGAACCAGGACCACCAGACGATCTGCACGATGGAGCTCGAGGCGCTCTGGCGCCGCGAGGGCGCGGTCGTGAAGTGAGCGAGCCGGACCGGGTCTGCCTGGTCGGCGCTGGGGCCTCGGGTATCGCCGCCGCCCGCGCCCTGTCCGCGCGGGGGATCCGCTTCGACTGGTTCGAGGCCCGCGACCGGGTCGGCGGGATCTGGGCCTTCGACGGTGGCGACAGCAGCTCCGCTTACAGCCGCCTCCACATCAACGTCTCGCGGCGGCGAATCGAGTTCTCCGACCTGCCGATGCCGGCAAGTTACCCGCAGTACCCGCACCACGCCCAGCTGGCCGCCTACTTCGAGCGCTACGTCCGCCACTTCGGCCTCGACCGCCGGCTGCGTTTGGAAGCGCCGGTGAGCGCCGCCCGCCGGCTCGGGCCGGGCGAGTGGGAGGTCGAGGCGGCGGGCAGGGTGGAGCGCTACCGGGCGCTGGTGGTCGCCAACGGGCACCACTCGAAGCCGCGCTGGCCGAAGCCGCCTCCCGGCGACTTCGCCGGCGAGCAGATGCACTCCCACGACTACGCCGACGACGACGTCCTGCGCGGCCGCGACGTGATCGTCGTCGGCCTCGGCAACAGCGCCTGCGACATCGCCGTCGAGGCGAGCATGGTCGCCCGCGCCACCTACCTCTCGGTTCGCCGCGGCGCGCACGTCCTGCCGAAGGCGATGTGGCGCTGGGCCTACGATCAGGTGCCGGGGCTCACCTACGCCCTCGGTCGGGGCATCGGGATCGACGGGCGCGGCTTCCAGGTGCCCTGGCGGCTGCGCCAGCGCTGGCTAACCACCGGTCACCGGCTCACGGTCGGGCCGATGGGCCTCTACGGGCTGCCCGAGCCCGACCACTCCTTCGGCGCCACCCACCCGACGATCTCGCCGCGGCTGCTCGACCGTCTCCTGCACGGGGAGCTCGAGCCGAAGCCGACGATCGCTCGCTTCGACGGCGAGCTGGTCCACTTCGCCGATGGCAGCGCCGCCCGCGCCGAGCTGATCGTCTGGTGCACCGGGTACGAGATCGTGCTGCCGTTCCTCGAGTCGGGCCTGGTCCCGGTCGGCCCCGGCAACCAGGTCGAGGTCTACTGGAACGTCTTCGTGCCCGGACTCCCCGACCTCGCCTTCGTCGGTCTGCTGCAGCCGGCTGCCGGCTCGACGATGCAGATCGCCGAGCTGCAGGCCGGCTGGGTGGCGGCACACTTCGCCGGCGAGTACACGCTGCCGCCACGCCGGGAGATGGAGGCCGAGATCTTCCGCCAGCGCCGCCTCGCCGCCAAGCGCACCGTCGCCTCCGCTCGCCACACGGTCCAGGTCGAGCAGTTCGCCTTCGACTGGCGGTTGCGCGGCGAGATGCGCCGGGGTCGGCGCCGCGCCGCCGTGGAGGCCGGCGGGTGATCTCCGAACCGACGCGGTGGCTGGCGGTCCTCGCCCTCGCCGGGGTCGGCGGCGTCATCTTCGGTGGCTGGGCGCTGCTGACCTTCATCGCCGGCGAGCGGCGGCTGAGCGCCGGGCAGGTGCGCTTCTTCCGCGCCGGCCATGCCCATGCCGGAGTCCTCCTCGTGCTCTCGCTGGTCTGCCTGCGCTACCTGCCGGAAACCGGGTTCTCGAACGGGTTGCGCTGGGCCGCCGGGCTGACCCTGCTGAGCGGAGTGCTCGCGCAGTCGGGTGGGTTCTTCCTCCACCTCGCGGCGGCCGACCTCGACAAGCCGTCGCCGGGAACGAAGCTGACCCGCCTCGGCGCCGCGCTGATCGCGATTGGGCTCTCCAGTTTGGGTCTCGGCTTAGCGATTGCGTAATCGAGCCCCGATTGGTAGGGAATGGGTGAGGAGGTGGGGGGAAAGTGGAGGCGAATATCAAGGTAGGCGTGGTGGGCGCGGGTCTTTCCGGGGTCGCGATGGCGCGGGCGCTCGCGGCCCGCGGCATCCCCTTCGACTGCTTCGAGCGCCGTCGCGAGGTGGGCGGCGTCTGCGCCTCGCCCGCTCCGCCGCGACTCGACGTCTCCAAGGAGCGGCTGCAGTTCTCGGACTGGCCGATGCCGGCAACCTACCCGCGCCTTCCCTCGGGTCGCCACCTCGCTGCCTACCTGCGCGACTACTGCGGCCGTTTCGAGTTGGGTCCGCGGATCCAACTGGGGACCGAGGTCCGCTGGGCCGGCCGCCGCCCGGAGGTAGGTTGGGAGCTGGAGCTCGATTCGGGCGAGCGGCGCGCCTACTCGACCCTGCTGATCGCCGCCGGGCGGCGCGGCGGTTCCCATAGCCGGGCCGTGCCGGGGGGCTTCGCCGGCGAGCAGCGCGAGGGCTGGCCGCCGTCACGGCGCGAGGAGCTGGCGGGGCGGGACGTCGTCATCGCCGGCGGCGGCGCGGAGGCCTGCGAGCTGGCCACGGAGGCGAGCTACGCCGCGCGCTCGACCGTCCTTGCGGTCCGCCGCCCCCGCTTCCTGCTGCCCCAGATCGCCCTCGGCCGCCCGCTCGATGCCGTCCCCGGGCTCGACCACCTGCGCGGCAGGGCGTTGGGCCGCGGCAGGCTCTCGTTCTCCCTGCCCCGCCGGCTGCGCGGGCGGCTGTTGAGATCGCTGCACGCCGCCGTCTCCTCGCCGGCCCTGCACGGCCTGCCGGCGGTGCCTGGAGCGCCGACCGAGGCCGGGGCGGCGGCGGCGCCGCAGTTGCTGGAGCGGCTGCTGCACGGGCGGGTGGAGATCAGGCCGGCGATCGCCAGGCTCGACGGCGAGCTCGTTCATTTCAGCGACGGCAGCGCCGCCCGCGCCGAGCTGATCGTCTGGACCGGGAGCCGGCCGCGCTTCCCCTTCCTGCACCTTGGGCCGGCGGACACGGCGGATCCGCTGCTCAGCGTCTTCGCGGCGCCCGACCTCGCCTTCCTCGGCCTGGTCGAGCCGGTAGCCGGATCGCCCACCGCGGTCGCCGAGCTGCAGGCCGGCTGGGTGGCGGCGGGGCTGGCCGGCGATTACGCGCTGCCGAGCCGGCGAGGCGGCGGCCCCGTCCGACCAGCGCCGCGCCTGCGGCCCGTCGAGCAGTTCGAGTATGCCCGCGACGTGGAGCGCGAGATGCGTGCCGGCCGCCGCCGCGCCCGCTCGCGGGCCGCATGAGGCGGTTCAGCCTCGCCGCGGCCGCCGTCGGTCGCCCGCGGAGGACGCTTGTCGTCTGGGGTGTCCTGATCGGCGTCCTCGGCATTCTCGGCCTGCACATCGAGTCGGAACTGCACCGCAGCGACCTGCTGATCCCGGGCACCACCACCGAGCGGACGGTGGAAAGCCTGGAACCAAAATTCGGCCAGACCTTCGACGAGATCGTCCTCCTCGAGGGGCCGCGCGGAGCGGTCGACCGCCAGGGCGAAAGGCTCACCCGCCGCCTGGAGGCGATCGACGGAGTGAGCCTGATCGCGCCCTGGATAGGCGCCAACGACACCCTGCGGCCGACGCCGCGCTCGGCCCTGATCGTGATCCGCTCCCGCGGCAGCTTCGACTTCGTCTCCAAGGAAATCTCGCCCCGCGTCCGTCGGATCTCCAAGAGCACGGTGCATGGGCCGGTGGAAGCGCACGTCAGCGGCTACACCGACATCGCCGCCGGTATCCACGACGGCACGGTCGAGGCGATCAAGAAGGCCGAGCTGATTGCGGTGCCGCTGCTGATCCTGATTCTCCTCGCGGTCTTCAGGAGCCCGGTGGCGGCGATCCTGCCGCTCTTCGTCGGTCTCTCGACCATCGGCGCCACCCGCGGAGCGCTTTCGCTGATCAACGGGGCCTACCCGCTCGACGCGCTGGCCCTGAACATCGGCTCGATGATGGGGCTGGCGCTCGGCGTCGATTACGCCCTGTTGATGGTCTCGCGCTTTCGCGAGCAGCTTGCCGCCGGGGACGCTCCCCGCCAGGCTTCCCTGGCGGCGGCGCGGAAGACCGGCCACACGATCCTCTCGGCCGGCATCGCCCTGGTGCTGGCGATGACGGCGGCGATCTTCGTCGTCCCCGGCTCGCTCCTGGTCGGCCTCGGCTTCGGCCTGATCTCCGCCGTCGTTCTCAGCGTGTTCAGCGCCCTGACCGCCCTGCCGGCGGTGCTCACCGTGCTCGGCGCCAACGTCGACCGTTGGACCTTCGGCGACGTGCGCAAGCGCGGCCGGGTCGCCGGTCTCGCGGTGGAGGTCCTGCGGCACCCCGCGGTGGCCGTGGCGGTGGTCCTGATCTTCGTCCTCTTCCTCTCGGCGAATGCGACGGCGCTGAAGACCGGGCCGCCGGACCCGCGCGCGCTGCCGTCGGACAGTCCGCAGCGCAAGGACTACCTGGCGGTCAAGGAAGCACTCGGCGGCGGCTGGATCGCCCCCTACGAAATCGGCATCACGACCGACCAGGGGTCGCTGACCGAACAATCCCGGCTGGCGGCGATCGACCGCTTCCAAAACGAGCTGGCGCGGCGTTCGGACGTCGCTGCGGTTCTCGGGCCCGGACAGATCCTGAAGCGGACCAGGCCCCTGCGTCAGGCCGGTCAACAGCTCGCCAAGACCCGCAACTTCCTCAACGAAGGGTTGCGGAACCAAAACGAACTGGCGCGCGGGCTTTCTCGCATCGGCGCCGGCGTCGGGCAGATGCGCCAGGCGCTGTTCACCGCCGGCAACGCGGCCGGCGCGCTGCAGGCAGGTGAGGGCGCCGCCACCTCGGCGGCGGAGCGGCTGCACACGGCGATCGGCGAGGCCGGCCAGGGCGCCCGCAAGCTGCACTCGGGAGTGACCCAGGCGGAGGCGGCGGTGAGCGCGCTGGAGACGGGTTCGAGGCGCTCCTGGAAGGGGGCGGCACGGATCGAAAGGGGCATCGCCGCGGCGCGGCCGGGCGTGGCCGAAAGCCTGCCCCAGCTCGCCCGCCTGCGCGAACAGCTCTACGGGCAGGCCGCGGGCCTCTCCGAACTGCGCCAGCCGGCGCAGGACGCGCAGCGGGGCCTGGAAGCGGGCCTGAAGGCGCTCGACCGGATGGACGCCAGCTCCAAGCTCGACCCCGAATACGAAACCGCCTACGGCGCCTTCTCCGGCGCCCTCGCGGCGGTCAGCGGCCGCGACCCCCGCAGCGGAGCCAGCTTCGCCGCCGGCTATGACGGCCTCGATCCGGCGCTGGCCAGCGCCAGCGAAGGCGCCCGGCTGGCGGCGGAAGGTGTCGCCTCGCTGCTCGAACAGAGCCGCGCGCTTGCCGCCGGGCTGAACCGGCTCGAAACGGGCTCGGGCCAGCTGGAGAACGGGCTGGGGCGCCTCGATCGCGGCGCCCAGCGGCTGCTGCACGGCTTTCGGCGGCTGAGTGGAGGCGGCGGTGAACTGAGCAGCGGGATCGGCCTGCTGAGCGACGGCAGCGGTCGTCTGGTGGCAGGTCTCAACCGGCTGGGCGGCGGTGCCGGCGAACTGCGGGCCGGCCTCGTTTCCGGGGTCGGCGGGGTCGACCGGCTGGGCGGCGGGGTGAGCCGGATGCTCTCCGGCGTCCTCGTCTTCCGCGGCAAGACGACGCGGCTGGGCCGCCAGGCAAGGCAGACGGTGAAGCTGACTCCCGTCTTCGAATCCGGCTACTTCACCCTCGCCGCGATCGACCGAGCGTCCCCGAACCTGCGCCGCACCGCCTCCTTTGCGCTCAGCGTCGACTCCGGCGGCGGCGGCGCGAGGATCTCGGTGATCGGTTACGGCAATCCCCAGCAGGCGGGGGACCCGCTGCGCAAGGTGCTCGAAGCCAGGCTGCCGGCGCTTTCGCGCGCTACCCGGGCAAAGGCCCAGCTCGGCGGTACCGCGACCGGGCTGCAGGACTTCGACTCGGTCACCGCCGCCCGGCTGCCGGTGCTGGCGCTGGTTCTCTCGATCACCACCATCCTGGTGCTGGTCGTGATCCTGCGCTCGCTGCTGCTGCCGCTGCTCGCGGTTGCCTTCAACCTGCTCACGGTCGCCGCCGCTTTCGGGGTCACTATCTTCTTCTTCGTCGGCTCCGACCCGCTGCTCGGCGGTCCCGGGTTCATCGACGCGATCACCGCCTTCGGCATCTTCAGCATCATGTTCGGGCTCTCGATCGACTACGAGGTCTTCCTGCTGCTGCGGATGCGGGAGGGCTATGACCTCACCGGCTCGACTGAGAAGGCGATCGCGTACGGGGTCGAGCGGACCGCCGGCGTGATCACCGGCGCCGCCCTGATCATGACCGTGGTCTTCTTCTCGTTCGCGACCACCGACATCACCGCGGCCAGGCAGCTGGGCCTGGCGCTGGCGGTCGCCGTGATCCTCGACGCGACCCTGATCCGCCTGGTCCTGCTGCCGGGCGCGATGCGCCTCTGCGGGCGGGCGAACTGGTGGCTGCCGCCGCCCCTCAGGTCCCTGCTGGCGCCCCGCTCGCCCGCCCCTGACCGGGGCTAGCGATCTACGCCGCCCGGCTGGCCGCGGCCATCTCCGCGATCCGCTCGCCGGCGCGGACGTAGCCCTCCTCGGCCAGCAGCCGGCCGGGCTCGCGGTAGTCCGATTGGTCCCGCGGCGCCCAGGTCGCGAGCCCGTCCACGTAGCGGTTGAACATGCAGAAGGCGGCGGCGATCAGCACCGCGTCGTGAATCTCCTGGTCGCTCGCCCCCTGCTCCCGGGCCCGCGCGACGTCCTCGTCGCTGACCTCGAGGCCGCCGCGCTGGACCTTCGCCGCGATTGCCAGCAGCGCCTTCAGCTTGGCGGAGATCGGGGCAGACTCGGGGTCGGCGCAGACTTCGTGGACCAGTTGCTCGTCGCCCGCCAGATGATGGGCGGCGGCCGCGGCGTGCGAGCTGGTGCAGAAGTGGCAGTCGTTGCGGCTCGAGGTGTAGGCCGCAATCAGCTCCCGTTCCCCCGGGCTGAGGCTCCCGGCCTGGCGCAGCAACGCCTCGGCGAGGGCGTTCAGCGGCCTGGCCGTGTCGGGGTTGAAGGCCATCGGGCCGAGGATCCCCGGCAGTCCCGCAGGCAAATCGATATGGGGCATGGTGTTCTCTCCTGGCTGGTGATCGGTGATACCTCCGCCCCATACGCTGGCGGAGCGGAGCCCGGGTCTCAAAAATCATTCGGGCTCGGGGACCAGCACGACCTTGCCCACGTTGCGGCGCTCCAGCAACAGCCGATGGGCGTCGGAGGCGGCAGAGAAGCCGCGCTCGGCGGCCACCATGGGCGCGATCGCTCCCTCCGCCAGCAGCTCGCCGAGCGGCGCCGTCCACGGCGCCAGGGTGCCGCGGTCTTCCCAGAGCGTATGCAGGTTGAGCCCGATCACGGCGATCGAGTCCGCCATCTGGCGCAGCGCCGGGAAACGCGGCGCACCGACCAGGACCCGCGCCACCGAGCGTAGGCGCCGCCGCTCTCCGCTGACCATGCTCGACATGCCGTAGACGACGAGCCGGCCGCCGGGCCGCAGCAGCCGGTAGCTGCGCCGCCAGCTGCGCCCCCCGACCGGGTCCATGACCAGATCGAGCGGCGGTAGCCCCTCCCAGCTGCGGCGCGAGGAGTCGATCGGGTGGTCGATCCCGGCCGCTTCGATCGCCCCATGCTTCGCCGGCGAGGCGGTTCCCCAGATCTCGGCGCCGCGTCGCTTGGCGATCTGCGTGGCGGCGAGGCCGACGCCGCCGGCCGCCGAGTGGATCAGGACTCGCTGGCCCGGCTGCAGGTTGCCGTAGTCGACTAGGGCGGCCCAGGCGGTCGCGTAGCTGACCGGCACTGCCGCGCCTTCCTGGAAGCTGGTGCGATCTGGGAGGCGGATCAGCGCCGCCACCGGGACGACGACCTCCTCGGCGTACCCGCCGAAGGGCGTATTGGCGGCGACCCGGCGACCGATCCAGGCGGTGTCCACGCCGTCGCCCACCGCCTCGACGGCCCCTGCGACCTCATAGCCCAGCACGAAAGGCGGCCGCGGCGCCGGCGGATAGATCCCCATCCGCGCCATCAGGTCGGCGAAGTTGACGCCGGCGGCCGCGACCGCGATCCGCACCTCCCCCCGGTCGGGCGCCGGCCGCTCGCGGTGGGCGACGCGCAGGACCTCGGGACCTCCGTGTCGGTCCACCAGAATCGCTTTCACGAGACCGATTGTGAGTGCTCAGGGCACTGCCTACTATTTTTCAGATGGGCAGAGGGACGATCGCGCGGGGGTTTGCGGACCTGGTGACGATTTCCCTGTTCGCTCTCGGATTCGCGGCGCCCGCCGCCGCCGCCGCGCCCGGTCATGGGCGCGCCTGGGAGCTGGTCTCCAACCTTCCGCCCGGCGCGCCGCGGATCCTCAACGCCGCCGCTTGGGACTTCGCCGGCGACCACGTCGTCTACCACACCCTCGGGCCGACGCCGGGCGCCGAAGGCGGAGAAGTGCTGTTTCAAAACGTCGCCACCCGCGAGCCGGGGGGCTGGAGCAGCGAGCCGGTCTCCGTCCCCTTCGCGGTCCCCGAAGCGCAGCTCCTGGGGACGCTCGGCCTCGCTGTCGACGGCGACTTCTCCAGCTGGCTTTGGGGGAGCATCGACCCCTTGGTGCCCGGCGGCCCGTCACGCCCGGAGATGGGCGTCTACCGGCGCGAACCGTCGGGCGAGCTCGAGCTGCTGGCGGCGGTGGGCGAATTCGAAATCTTCTCCTTCGTTCAGCTCGAAGCGCTGTCCGCCGACCTGCGCCACGCCGGCTTCGACTCCAATCAGCACCTGCTGCCCGCCGACGACGGACGCCTGGAAGGGCGGGGCGCCTACGAAATAACCTCCGCGGGGCTGAGCCTGGCCGGCGTCGATGGCACCGGCACGCCCCTCTCGGCCTGCGGCTCGGTCTGGGGGAGCGGCGGCTTCCTCAAGGGGACCCTGCAGCGCGCGATGTCGAGCGACGGGCGACGCGGCTTCATAACCAGCCCAGACCCGGAAACCTCCGGTTGCGCGGAACCCGCCCAGGTCTACCTCCGCGAAGGCGCCGAGGCGACGAGAATCTCGGCCTCGCGTTGCTCCCGCCCTGACTGCGGCCCGGGGGCGCCGGCGCGCTTCGTCGGCGCCGCCGCCGACGGTGGTCGCGCCTACTTCATCACCGCCCAGCAGTTGGTCGACCAGGACAGCGACGAAGCCGCCGACCTCTACCGCTACGACGCCGACGACGGCTCGCTTCGCCTGGTCAGCGGCGGCGCCGAGGCGCCCGGGGCGGAGGTCGTCTCGGCGGCGGTCCCGGTGGAAGGCGAACGGGTGTACTTCGTCGCCGACGGAGTCTTCGCTCCCGGTGAGGGAGACCCCGGCACGGCAAACCTCTACCTGAGCGAAGGGGGAACGGTCAGGTTCATCGCCACGATCCCAGACCTCGAACTGGGGAACGCAGTGCTCAGCGCCGACGGGTCGATCCTGGCCTTCACGACCTTCGCCGGCCTGGCGCCGGCCGACAGCGACGGACAGCAGGACGTCTACCGCTACGACGCCCGTGACGGCTCGCTGCAGGACCTCTCGCTTGCCGGGCTTTCCGGGAACGGGCCCTTCGCGGCGCGAATCCCGCGGCCCGAAGAATTCGTCCTGCCGGGGCAGCGGCCGGGGCAGCTGAGCGGGGACGGCGAACGGGTCTTCTTCGAAACCGAAGAGCAGCTGCTGCCCGAAGACGTCAACGAAGAACTCGACCTCTACGAGTGGTTCGACGGCAGCCTGGGCCTGATCAGCTCCGGAATCGGGGAAGGGGATGGCGTCGCGTTCGAGGGCGCCAGCGGCGACGGGCGCACCGCCTACTTCCTGACCAAGCAGTCGCTGGCGCCGCAGGACGCCGACGGCGGTGAATTGGACCTCTACGCGGCGCGGGTCGACGGCGGGTTTCCCGCCGCCACGCCCCCGCCTGGATGCGTGGGGGAAGGCTGCCGCACCGCCCCGTCGGGCAGCCTCGGCCGGCCCCGTCCGGCGACCGAACGAAGGTGGCAGGGCGCCCGCAAGCCGCCGGTCAACGGCGGCTTTCGGCTGGCGCCGCTGGGCCCGCGAGTGCGGGGCCGCCTCGCGGCTGGGGAGGACGCTCGGCTGATGGTGCAGGTCCCGGACGCCGGCCGCGTTTCCGTCCTGGCGCTGGCGCGCCTGCACGGCTTCGAGAGCCCGGTCGGTCGCGACCGGGCGGTCGCCTGGAACCCCGGCCGGGTCCTTCTCTCGTTGCGGCTCAGCCCGTCCGCACTGCGCCAGCTCGCCGCTCGCGGGCGGCTCCGGTTGCAGCTCGTCGTCCGCTATTCGGGACGGCGGGCGCCTCTGCGGCGGAAGCTGCTGCTGAGGTGCGTCCCGTGAAGCCGGCGCTCACCTCGCTCCTCGTCGGCCTGCTCGCCGTCGCGTTCGCCCCCGCCAGCGCCCGGGCGGCGTTCGTCGATCCCGACAGCGCTGAAATCGAAGTCCTGAATGCGGCCGGCGAAGCGGAGACGCGGGCCGGGGCGCACCCGGATCGCGTGGTCACCCGGTTCTCCTTCACCAAGGATCCGAGCGGCCACCTGAAAGAAAACGTCAAGGACATCTACCTCGAGCTGCCGCGGGGGTTCTCCGGCGACCCCCTGGCGGTTCCGTACTGCCCCCGCGGCGTGCTGGCCGAAGAAGGCTGTCCGAAGAACACCCAGGTCGGCGTGGCCAGGTTGAACTTCGAACTCCTGGGCGAAGTCAACGCGCCGCTGTTCAACGTCGAACCTGCCGGCGACGAGCTGGCGGAGATCTCCTTCTCGGTCTTCATCCTCCAGGGGCGGTTTCACATCTCTTTCCGCCCCGGCGAAGGCGGGATGCGAATGGAAGCTTCCGATTTCGCCCAGGAAATCCCGATGCTGGAAAGCGAAATCGAACTCTGGGGCGTGCCGGCGGACCACCAGGAAGAACCGGCCGTCCCGCGCCGCGGCTTCCTCTCGATGCCGACGAGCTGTGGGCCGACGCCCGCCGCCGTGCTTGGCGTCCGCACCTGGGAGAGGCCGACTGTCTGGGAGGCGACGCCGCTGCCAATGCCTTCCCTCGGCGGCTGTTCGGCGCTGCCATTCTCCCCGGCCCTCGTCCTCGCCCCGGCGAGCTTCGAAGCCGACAGCCCAACCGGCCTGGAAATGTCGCTGCAGATGTCGCAAAACGAAGACCCCGACGGAGTCACCAGCGACCAGCCGCGTTCGCTGAGCGTCACCCTGCCGCGCGGGTTCTCGCTCTCTCCGGCTCTCGCCGGCGGCCTGCTCTCCTGCTCGGAGGCCCAGCTGCATCAAAGCGCCGACGTCCCTGCCGAATGCCCGGCTGCGGCACGGATCGGTTCGGTGCAGATCAAGAGCCCGGCTCTGGCGGGAGGGCTCGACGGCGGCGTCTTCATCGGCCCCGTGGTCGCCGGCCAGCCGTTCCGCGCCTTCGTCGTCGCCGAACGGCGGGGCCTGCGGATCAAGCTGCCGGTCGCGCTGCGCAGCGACGCCGCCGGCCTCCTCACGGCGGAACTGACGGACATGCCCCAGCTGCCGGTCAGCAGCCTCTCGATCGCCTTCGACGGCGGGCCGCGGGCACCGCTCGCCTCCCCGCAAGCCTGCGGCGGCGGCACGCTGCGGGGGAACCTGCGGACCTACGGGGGCGGCGGTGCGAACGTCTCCGCGCCGGTCCTCACCGTTACCGGGCCCGGGGGTGCGCCCTGCGGCCACGGCCGGCCCTTCGCGCCCTCGCTGAGCGCCGGCTCGACCTCTCCCGGCGCCGGGAGAAACAGCGGCTTTTCGATCACCCTGCGCCGCCGCGACGGCGAACAGACGCTGGCCGGGATGCGCGTCCAGATGCCCGCCGGTCTGGTTGCCGCCGTCGCCGCCGTTCCGCGCTGTCCCGATCGGGCGATCGTCGCGTCCGGGTGCCCCGTGGCCAGCCGGATCGGCTCGACGGCGATCGAAGCCGGGGCCGGGTCGGCGCCGCTTGCGGTCGCGGGCGGCGTCTATCTCGCCGACCCCCACCGGGGCGCGCCATTTGGCCTGGCGATCCTGGTCCCGATCAGCGCCGGCCCCTTCCAGCTGGGAACCGCGGTGATTCGGGCGGCGCTCTCGATCGACCCGGAAAGCGGGCGACTGACGATCGCCACCGACTCCCTGCCGCAGGTTGTCGAAGGCATCCCCCTGCGGATCCGGACGATCGGGATCGACATCGACCGGCCCGGATTCATCCGCAATCCGAGCTCCTGCGCGGTCGGGTCCGTGCGGGCCGAGGTCACTTCCGCCGAGGGCGCGACCGCAACGCCAAGCGCGCCGTTCCAGGTTCGCGGCTGCGGCCGCCTGCACTTCGCCCCCAGGGTCTCGCTATCCCTCCTCGGCGCCTCCAGTCATCAGCCGGGACTGCGGATCGACGTCCAGCCGAAGGGCCGCGCCAACCTCAGTTCCCTGAGCATGCGCCTGCCGTCGATCCTTCGCAACAACCCTGACCTCGCCGCGAACGCTTGCCCGCTCGAACAGTTCCGTCGCCGCGCCTGCCCGTCAGCCTCACTGCTCGGCAAGGGGCGGGCCCGGACGCCGCTCCTCCACGGCAGCCTCGAAGGTCCGGTTCACCTCGTGCAGGCGAGTGCCGTCGGGCCGCCGCAGCTGTGGACCGAGCTGCGCGGCGGCGGGGTCCTGCTCGTCACCAAGACCGTGACCGCGGCCTCGGCCGGCGCTCGCCTGATCACCCGCGTCCGGGACCTGCCGGATTTCCCGCTCAGCTCGCTGACGACGACGCTGCGCAGCGGCCCCCGGTCGCCGTTTCGGACCGCAGCGCCCGTCTGCCGCGGCACCCGGCCATTGGCGGAAGTGAGCGCGGCGGCCCACAGCGGTGCCCTTTCGACCCAGGTGGTCCCGCTGCGGGGCCGACGGAATTGCTAGTGGCACCCGGGCCTGATTACGCTGGTCGTGATGCTTCGCGGCTTTCGACAGCGAGCAGCGGTTTCCCCCCGGCGGATAGCGGTGGCCCTCCGCCACCGCAGGCACCGGGCGGGGGTGCCGCCGCGGCGCCGGGTCCGTGGTGAGATGACGGAGCCGGCGCCAGCATCCCCCCTGATCGGAATCGAGGACTGCTCCTACCGAGACGAGGCGGGCGACTTCCACCTGTTGATCTGAGAACGGCGCTCGTTGCGTCGCTGGGTGTGGCGGTCAGACCGGCGAGAGCTCGATCACCGGGATCTGGCGTTCGCCCGCCCACTCCCGGTAGTGCTCGAAGCCCGGGTACATCTCGATGCCGCGCTGGTAGTAGTGGTCCCGCTCGATGCCGCTCAGCTCGCGTGCCTCGACCTCCCGCGCTTGGCCGTCGATGGCGATCGAGGCGCGCGGGTTGGCACGGAGGTTGTGGTACCAAGCTGGGTTGCGGGGTCGGCCGTAGTTGGAGGCGATGAGGATCACCCGGTCGCCCTCCAGCAGCCCGAGCACCGGCAGGGTGCGAAGCCGGCCGCTCTTCGCGCCGCTGGTCGTCAGCATCACCACTGGCATGCCCCCGACCCAGGAGGTGAGGGTGGAGCGGCCGCGGCTGATGCGAAAGACGACACGGTCGGCGCGCGCCTGCATCAGCGGGTAGAGCCGCGCCGCCAGTCGCGTCGAGGCGATTCGCCGGCCGATCCGGTGAAAGGCGCTGGCCCGGCGGTAGTCGTACCCGGCGGCTGACACGGGACCCACGCCTAACGGACGACCCGCCGCAGGCGGACCCGCTGGACGGGTTCGAATTCCTCGCTGGCGAGCAGATGCCGACAGCGAAAACGCTGCACCTTTCCGCTCGGGGTCTTCGGCAGAGAGCCCTTTGGCAGGAAGACGCATTCGTCGATCAGGATGCCCGCCTTGGCCTTGGCGGTCTTCGATGCCGCGGTCGCGACCTGCTTGTAATCGATGTCGTCATGTTTCAGCTCGAGCAGCATGACGAGGCTGGAGCGGCTGTTCCGGCCGATGTCGATCAGCGTCGAGCAGCCGCTGCGGACGCCGTCGAAGATGTCGATAGCCGCCTCGATCTCCCCGACGAAGACGTTGCGGCCGGCGACCGAGAGCATGTCGTCCTCGCGCCCGACCAGGTAGAGACAGCCGTCGCGGATGAAGCCGCGATCGCCGCTCGCGAACTCGCCGTCGCGAAACCGCTCAGCGCTCAGCTCGTGATTGCCGAAGTAGCCGCTGGCCAGGGACGGTGAGGACACCTTGATCTCCGAGAGCCCTTCGGCGGAGGAGGCCCGGGCCCGCGCACCGCCCTGACCCCGGCCGAGGCTGACGATCGTGGCCGTGCCCTCGGCGCCCTCCCGTGCCTCCCCGATCTGGCCCTCCGCCAGGGCGGCGCTGTCCAGGTGAACGGCGGAGGGCCGCTCGTCGGCGTCGACGGCGGTCACCATCAGGGTTGCCTCGGCCATCCCGTAGGCCGGCATCCAGACCTCGGGACGGAGGCCGAAGGGCGCGTAGGCCTCCCTCGCTTCGAGGAGGAGCGACCAGGGGATCTGCTCCGCGCCGAGCACGCAGACCCGCAGCTGAAGCGGTCCGGGGAGCGGCCGCGTCGCCTGCGCTCGGAGTGCCGCCCGCAGCGCCGCCGGCGGGCCGGTGGTGAGGCCGGCGCCGAACCTGGCGCAATCCTCGAACCAGGTCCGCGGGTCGCGAACGAAGCGGGCGGGCGAAGAGAGGATCAGGTTCATGTCGAAGGCCCAAGAGCTCAGCATCGCCCCGAAGGTCCCCATGTCATGGGAGAGGGGGAGCCAGGAAACGGCCACCTCCTCGGGGCCGCGCAATCGGCAGGTGTTGGCGATCATCTGCAGCTGGGTGCCGACCGCCGCCGTGGTCAGGACGCAGCCTTTGGGGAAGCCGGTGCTGCCGGACGAGAACTGGATGAAGGCCGGCTCCTCCTCGCCGGGAAATTCCGGTTCGCAGGGTCGATCTGCCTCCAGCTCGTCCCAGGCCAGCAGCTCGACCCGGTCCCCGAGCGCCTCCTGGAGGGCGCCGATCAGCGGCCGCTCCATCATCAGCGTCGCGGTTCCCAGGCGATCGCAGATCGCCGCCTGCTGGTCGGCGTATTCGCCGATGTCCATCGCTCGGGCTGGCACCGGAAGCGAGGCGATCGTCCCTCCCGCCAGCCAGATGCCGAGCATGCCGCTGAGCACGTCGCTGCCGTTGGTGAGGACGCAGGGGACCCGCCGTTGCCCGAGTCCGCGCCGGCGCAGGCCGGTCGCCATCCGGTGCCCGCGAGCGATCACCTCGTTCCAGGACCGGACCACCGAGGCGTCGTTCTCGAAGGTGCGCAGGGTGCTCGTCTTCGCCGCGAGCAGGCTCTCGAAGAGTTTCATCAACGGGAACGTTGGCCGCCCGTGGGCCCTGCTGTCAAAGCCGGCCGTGGACGCGGCTTGCGTGCTCGGCGATCAATGCCGTCAGCCGGCGCCCGCCCCAACCAAGCGGCGCCCGCCCCTCCTCCTCGCAGGCGAACTCGCATCCCCCCAGCGCTTCGGCGTAGGTGTGCGCCAGGGCCAGCGGATGTCTCGTGTCGAGGTCGTCGCGGGTGCCGACAACCAGGGTGGGGATGGCGATCCTCGCCAGTTCCTCGAGGCTGCCGAACGGGCGGCAGCCAAGGCTGCATTCGAGCGCGTCAGCGAGCGCGTCGTAGTCGGTGTGACGTTCGATGCTGCGTCGGGTGAAGCCTTCCGCCGTCTTCTGGGTCGCCGAGTCCACGGTGAAGCCGGGAGGCATCCGCATCGCCTCGGCGAAGCCGGCGGCACCGCGGGCTCGCACCCCGGCCGCCAGGGCCAGCGCCTCGGCTATGTTCCGCTCGCCCGGGTGGTCGTCGGGGTCATAGGCGGGGGAGATGACGACCAGGCCCAGTACCCGCGCCGGCTGCTCCAGGCTCAGCCGCAGCGCCGTGTGGGCGCCCATCGAGACGCCGGCGATGACGGCACGGCCGGCGCCGCATCGCTCCATCACCTCCACCAGGTCCTCCAGCAGGCGGTCGTAGCCGTAGTCCTCCGGGCCGGCAGCGGCCTCGGAGGTGCCGTGGCCGCGGGCGTCGTAGGCGACGGCGCGGAAGCCGGCCGTGAGGATCGGCGAGGTCGCCCCGAAGGCCTGCTCGGAGGTCATCGAGAGGCCGTGCATGAGGACGATCGGCGGCGCCGCGAGATCGCCCTGTTCCCAGACCGCCAGCCGAGGACCGCTCGGCGAGCGCACCTCGAACGCCCTGCGTCCGTTGGCGCTCAACTGGCGACCGCTTCCGGCGCGGGCATGGTGAGGCCGCCGGCACGGGTCGCGCCGGCGGCGAAGGCAGCCGCGGCCACCTCGAGCAGGCCGCGTGGCCTGGGATCGCCGACCCGCATCGAGACCAGCGGCTTCTCGGTTATCTCGGCGACGAGCGGGGCGAGGATCCTGCCGGGGCCGAGGTCCAGCAGCAGGTCGGCCTCGGCCGCCGCCGCGGCGAGGGCGTCGGCGAAGAGCACCGGGTCGACCAGCTGGTCGAGCAGCAGGCGCCGCAGGTCGATCGCCGGATCGAGACGGCCGCCGGTGATGGTGGAGAAGACGGGCTTCTGCGGAGGGCTCAAATCGGCGCCGGCGAGCCGCGCGGCGAAGACCGGCTGCGCCGGGCGCATCAGCGGGGAGTGGAAGGCTCCGACCACAGGCAGCGGCATTGCCGCCAGACCCGCCCGCTTGGCGGCGGCAAGCAGGTCCTCGACCGCGCTCGCGTCGCCCGAGACAACGCAACTGCGGGGAGAGTTGCGGCAGGCCACCGCCACTCCCGTCTCGGCTGCCAGGCCCTCCACCTGGGCGGCGTCGCAGCGCAGCGCCGCCATCGTGCCGCGACGATCGGCGTGCGCGGTCATCGCGCTGCCGCGCGCCCTGGCGAGCTGCAGCAGGGTCGGCTCGTCGCAGGCGCCGGCCCAGTGGAGGGCGACCAGCTCGCCGAGGCTGTGCCCGACCGCGAGCTCGGCGACGATTCCGAGCTCTCGTGCCGCCGCCAGGCCGCCGAGACAGGCGGCAACGACCGAGAGCTGGACCAGGTCGTCGGGGACGGGCTCGCCGTCGAGGAGGCCCGCGACGGCGAAGGGACCACGCGCTGCCGGAACCCAGGCGCCGACGGCGCCGGGCCCGATTCTGGCCGGAGCGCCCTGCCCGGGGAAGAGGAAGGCGACGCGGTGGCCGGCGCCGTAGCCGACGGCGAACCTGCGCCCGACCGCGAGCCGGGCGCCAACGGCGTCGATCGCTTCCTCGAGGCCCTGCCGCAGCTCCTCCCCGTCGGCGGCCAGGACCGCCGCCCGCAGCTCCGCCCGGCGCGGCAGCCGCTCGCGCGCCAGCCGCTCGAGGCGCTGCAGGTCCGCCGGCGCCTCAGCCGCGCGTTCGGCGAGCTCCCGGGCGAGCGCGGAGAGCGCGGCGGCGTCGGAGGCCGCCAGGGGAACTAGCCTGAGCGCAGCCGAGGTACCCACCGGGCAAGCCTGCACGGCGCTCGCCGAAGCCGTCAAATCCGCTTCGTCGCTTCGCTGCAATACTTTCCTGAACGTTCAACGGAGTCGAGCTGGAGGCATCGATGGATCCGGAGGCGATCGCGTGGCGTTCACCGGAGCTTGGCGAGGGGCATGAGCTACAGCTCGACGGTGGCGTAATCGGCTACTTCGAACGAGGCGAGGGACGTCCCGTCGTCTTCGTTCACGGGGCGTTGGTCAACGCGAATCTCTGGCGGAAGGTGGTCTCCGGCCTGGCGCCGAAGGCGCGCTGCATCAGCCTCGATCTACCGCTGGGCGCCCATTTGAAGGCGATGGAGCGGGGCGCCGACCTGTCGCCGCTGGGGCTGGCGAACCTGATCGCCGACGCGATCGAGAAGCTCGGCCTCGAGGACGTGACGCTGGTCGGCAATGACACCGGCGGCGCCCTCTGCCAGCTCGTCGCCGCCCATCGGCGGGAGCGGGTCGGCGCCCTCGTCCTCACCTCCTGCGACGCCTTCGAGAACTTTCCGCCCAAGGCGGTGAAGCCAATGATGCCGCTGCTGAAGGTGCCGGGATCGATGGGGGCGATGCTCGCCCCACTGCGGATCGCCGGCCTGCGCCGGCGCGCGGCGACGATGATGGGCCTGACCAAGCGGCCGATCCCGGCCGAGGTCTCCGACGCCAACGCACTGCCGGCGCTGAAGAACAGTGGCGTGCGGCGCGACGCACGCCAGGTGATGGTGGGGATGAACAAGCGCTACACGCTGGAGGCGTCCGAGCGCTTCGGCGAGTTCGACAAGCCGGTGCTGGTCGCCTGGTCCCAGGAAGACCGGTTCTTCTCCCCGAAGTACGCAAAGCGCCTGGCGGAGGCCTTCCCCAAGGCTCGGCTGGAGTGGATCGACGACGCCTACACGTTCTCCCCGGAGGATCAGCCCGAGCGGCTCGCCGAGCTGATCGCCGAGCTCGCCCAGGCGTCGTCCGCGGCGGCTTAGGCCGCCTGCGACAGCGGCTGTGCCCCGCGCTCGGCGCTTGTTAGCGCCTCGCAGAGCCGCGCCCGCGTCTTTGCCGCCTCGACGACACCGTCGAGCGCCCCGGCGCGGACGGCCGCCCGCGCCGACTGTCCCTCGGCGTAGGCGGCGGCGAGCTCGGCGTGGCGCCGGTCGGGATCGGGAGCGGCGGCGATCTCCTCGCGCTGGACGATCGCCACGGCCTGGCGCGCCGCGAGGATCCCGATCGTCGCCCGGGGCCAGGCGAAGCAGAAGTCGGCGCCGAGCTGCTTGGAGTTCATCGTGATGTAGCCGCCGCCGAAGGCCCGCCGCAGGATCAGCGTGACTCGCGGCACCGAGGCGGCGCCGAAGGCGCGCAGCAGCTCCGCGCCGTGGCGGATTATCCCTGCCGATTCCTGCCGCGTCCCCGGCATGAAGCCTGGGGTGTCAACCACGACCACCAGCGGCAGCCCGAAGGAGTCGCAGATGCGGATGAAGCGGGCTGCCTTTTCGCTCGCCGCGACGTCGATGACGCCGCCCCGGTGGGCCGGCTGGTTGGCGACCATCCCCACCGGCCTGCCCTTCAAACGAGCCAGCGTCGTCACCATGTTGCGGGCCCAATGAGGGGCGATCTCGAGGCTCTCGCCTGCGTCGACGAGCGCCGCGATCACCTCGCGCACGTCGTAGACCCCCGAGTCGTCGGCCGGCAGGCAGGCCGAGGGATCGGTCACCAGCGGCGGCCGCGGCCGGCGGCTCGGCACCGGGGCGCCGCGGTGCGGCGGCAGGTATCCGAGGACCTCTCGAGCCCGCGCCGCTGCCTCGCCGATGCCGTCGGCGACGATCTGGCAGACGCCGGTGCGCCGATGGACGCCGGGCCCGCCGAGGTCCTGCGCGGAGACCACCTCGCCCGTCACCTCTTCGACCACCCGGGGGCCGGTCAGGAACATGCCGGCGCCGCGGGCCATGATCGTGAAGTCGGTGAGGGCCGAGCAGTAGCAGCCGCCGCCGGCCGAGTCGCCGGTGGCCACCGCGATCTGCGGCACCAGGCCGGAGAGGCCGATCATCCTCCTGAAGACCTCGGCGTAGCCGTCCAGCGAGCGCACCCCCTCCTGCATCCGGGCCCCGGCCGACTCGACGAAGCCGACTACCGGCACTCGCTCCTCGCCGGCCAGCTCGAAGGCCCGGCAGAGCGTTGCCGCCTGTCGCTGCCCGAGGGAGCCGCCGCCGACCCGGCCGTCCTGGGCAAAGGTGATGACCCGCCTGCCCTCGACCGCGACCGCGGCGGCGACCGCGCTGGAGCCGTCCTCGGCCCCGTCGAGCAGCTCGACGCCGCCGCGGTCGGCGAGGGCTTCGATCCGTTTCAGCGGACCCAAACCGCCTCCAGGGTGACCGCGGCGAGGATCTTGTCCTCCTGGTTGAGGATCTGCCACCTGCCCGTGACCAGCCCGTACTCCTCGGTCCACGGCTCGAGCCCGACGATCGTCGCCTCGACGTGGATCGTGTCCCCGGCGCGCGCGGGTGCCAGCAGCTCGAGGTCGAGGACCCGGCGCAGGGCGCGGATGCAGCGGTTCGGCACCAGGCCGATCGAGTAGGTGAGGGGAAGCAGGTCGGGGGCCTGCGCCGGACGGCCGGCCGTGGCGCCGAAGCGCGACGGGTCCCCGTGGGCGGGGTTCATTTCGGCGCAGAGACCGGCGAAACGCACGACGTCGGTCTCGGTCACCGTGCGACGCTTGCTGCGGTAGCTCTCGCCGACCGCGAGCTCGTCGAATGGCCGCGTCCAGTCGGCGTTGCTGCCCCATCTCCTCGGCGCGAGGGAGTCCGCGGTGCTCACGGCCGTGCGGCACGGACGGCGCCGAGGACCTCGCGCGCCCGCTCTGCCATGCCGGGCACCATCTGGCCGGCGATCGACTCCAGGAGGCTGAGCGACATCATCCGTAGGTAGAAGCGAGCGCTGAGGCGGCCGGCGAGCGCCTCGTCCTCGCCGAGGACGTCGCACTCGACCTCGATGCTCGCCTTGCGCGCGGCCCGCAGCCGCTCGGTCGCCGCCCCGGGGTCCTCCGCGAGGCGGGCGCGGGAGCGCAGGTCACCGCCGGCGTCCGCGCCCGGCTCGAAGCTCGTGTGGCGGGTCAGCACGAGCGGCACAAGCGTGGTGTCCTCGCCGGCCCCGTACAGCGCCAGGGCGTCGCAGACCGAGATGCCCGACGCCACCTCGGCGACCGTGTAGACGGCGGCGGGAGAGTGGATACCGCCGGGGCCGAGCACCGAGTCGGTTCCCGGCAGCGTGACCACCGCCGGCTCGGCGGGCTCGGGACGCTCGAACCTCATCCCGAGGTGGATGTGGAGCGGGACGTCCCGGAAGCCGTAGAAGTCGTCCGGGTACGGGCTGGGTCGATCGGCGGCGACGCTCATGCCTCGATCACGAGAACCGCGTTGTGGCCGCCGAAGGCGAACGAGTTGGAGAGCGCGACGAGGCGCCCGTCCCCGTTGGCGCCGCTCGGCTCGGGCAGGCTGGCCGGCTTGCCCGGCACGTAGTCGAGGTCGAGCCCCTCTTCTGGGAACTCGTGTCCGACGGTCGGGGGCGCTTCCCGCTCGCGGAGGGCCAGCAGCGTCGCGATCGCCTCGACCGCGCCCGCGCCGCCGATCGAGTGGCCTACCACCGACTTCGTCGAGCTGACCGGGACCCTGTAGGCGTGGTCGCCGAGCGCGACCTTGAGCGCGTTGGTCTCGGCGCGGTCGTTGGCGTCGGTCGAGGTGCCGTGGGCGTTGACGTAGTCCACTTCCTCGGCCTCGCGACCGGCGTCGGCCAGGGCGGTGCGGATCGCGTGGGCGCAAATCTGACCGTCTTCCGCCGGAGCGGTCAGGTGGTAGCCGTCCGTGGAGGAGCCGTAGCCGGACACGTAGCCGAGGATCTCGCCGCCCCGGGCTTCCACCAGCTCCGGCTTCTCGAGGATCAGGATGCCGCCGCCCTCGGCCATCACGAAGCCGTCGCGCCGCTCGTCGAAGGGCCGGCACTCGCCGGAGCGGGAGAGCGCGCCGGCCATCTTGAAGGCGGCGATGATGAACGGGGTCAGGCAGGACTCGGTGCCGCCGACCATGACCGCGTCGGCCTCGTCCTGGCGCAGTATCCGCAGCCCCTCGCCGATCGCCTGGGCGCTGGACGAGCAGGCGGAGGCGATCGCCCGGCTCTCGCCGCGGAAGCCGTGCGCCATCGCCAGCACCGCGGGGGTGGCGTTGGGCATCGAGACCGGAATCGTCAGGGGCCAGACCGCGTCGGCGCCCTTCTCTTCGAGCGTCTGGTACTGGTCGAAGAGGACCTGCGTGCCACCGAGGGAAACGCCGAGCACGCAGGACACTCGGTGCGGGTCGCAGGGCGTCTCGCCGTCCTCCCAGCCGGCCTGTTCGGCCGCCTCGCGCGCCGCCGTGACGCCGAACTGGACGAAGCGTTCGGTGCGTCGCACCTGCTTGCGCGACAGGTGCTCGGCGGGGTCGAAGTCGCGGCACTCCCCGAGCCCGTTCTCCAACCCGCAGACGCCGTCGCGCCAGCGTTCGAAGAGGGTCTCGGCGCCGACGCCGAGCGGCGTCACCGCCCCGACCCCGGTGATCGCGGCCGGCTGTTTGTTCACTTCAGGTACCCGAGCAGGACCGCCTGCGCGTCCCCGAGCGTGGTCACGTCTTCGAAGTCGTCCGGGTTCACCTCGATCCCGAACTCCTGGTGCAGGATCTGGGCCAGCTCGAACATGTCGAGCGAGTCGATCTCCAGCGACTCCAGGGTTGCCTCGGGGCTCATCGCGTCCGGGTCGGCGCCGAATTCCACCAGCGCCTCGAGGATCCGGGTCGCGAGCTGCTCCGGGCTGGTTGACGTTTTGAGCTCCATCTCTCCTCCTAGGGTGCGTCGTCGAGTGCGATTCCGGCCGGTGCGGGACGGCCGCGCGGCGAGAAGATCGCCAGGCCGGCGGTGAGGCCACCGTCGATGTTCAGCACCGCGCCGTTTACGTAGGCGGCCTCGTCCGAGACCAGGTAGCGGACCAGCGCCGCCACCTCCTCCGGCTCGGCGATTCGCCGGGGCGGCATGGCGGCGCTCCAGTCTTCGTCCATTTCCGCGACGAAGCCGGTGTTCATCAGGCCGGGGGCGATCGCGTTGACGGTGATGCCCCGGCGCGCCACCTCGATTGCCACCGTCTTCGTCATCGCTTCCACGCCGGCCTTCGCCGCCGCATAGGCGGATTGGCCGGGCAGCGGTCGAACCGCGGAGATCGAGGAGACGTTGACGATGCGGCCGAAGCGGTTCCTGACCATCCCGCCGAGCGCCCGGTGAACGGTGTTGAACTGACCCGTCAGGTTGACCGCCACCACCCGTTCCCACTCCTCCGGCTCGAGGAACCCCGCCGGCAGGTCACGTCTGATCCCGGCGTTGTTGACCAGTACCAGTACGGAACCAAGCTCCGCCTCCACGCGGTCGAACATCGCGTCCACCGCGGCCCGGTTGGCGACATCGGCTTGGACCGCGATCGCGCGGCCGCCGCCGGCCTCGATCCGCCGCACCACCTCGGCGGCGCCATCGGCGTCCGAGTTCCAGTTGACGCAGACGGGGCGCTCGGCGGCGAGCGCTTCGGCGATCGCCGCGCCCAACCCGCGCCCCGCTCCGGTCACCAGGGCACACCCCTCCGAGGAGGCAACACGGTTCGCTTGGTCACCGTTGGTGTCCACACCGTCGGTATAGGGGATGCGGTGTCCGATGTCCAAAACCGCCACCGCGCTTTGTCACACCAGGGGCCGCCTCTACAGTGCTCCCATGGGCGCTGGTGGAGGTGACATCGAACCGTTCCTGGCGATGGCGGGCGTGCGAGTGTCCGCCTGCGGTCCCGAGCGGGCGATCGTCACCCAGCCGGCGACGGCCGAGCTCGAGAACCACGTCGCGGTTCGACACGCCAGCGCCCTCAACGCCGCCGGCTACGCGGCGGCCCGGGCGCTGGCCGGGGCGGCCGTCGCCGCGTCGGGCTCCGACGCCGAGCTGCGGCTGCGGCACAGCGAGATCGCCTACAAAGCGATGGGCCTCGGCGAGCTTGCGACGGTCGCCGAGCCGGCCGACGAGGGATGGGAAGCAGCGATCGAGCAGTTGCGCGGCGGCGAGGTGGTCGCCCTGCGCTGCGTCGTCATCACCCGCAACGAGCAGGGCCAGGTGGTCGCCGAGCTGAGCGTCGAGTGGGCTGCCGCCCCGCGCGGCTAACCCTTGCGATCCAGCCAGTCGAGGACGATCGCGGCGGCCTGCTCGCCGCGCTCCTCGGGGACGAAGTGCCCGGCGCCGGCGATCACGATCGGCGGCTCGCGGCGCAGGGCGCCGGTCACCCATTCGCCCAGCTCCAGGGGGAAGAGCATGTCGTGCTCTCCCCACAGGGTCAGGGTCGGGCGATCGTCCTTGCGGATCGCCTTCATCGTCCGCCAGCAGGCCCTCGCCGCCGGCAGGACGGGCGATCGGGGTAGGACCCGCAGGGGAAAGGCGCGTGCTCCGATCTTCGACTCAGGGCTCGAAAAGGGTGCCTCATAGCCCCGCCGGGCGGCGGCCGAGAGCTTACCGGCGCAGCCCGCCTGGACCAGGTCCGCGATCGCCACGTCCGGGGTGCGCAGCAGGTAGTCGTGGGCCTGCAGCCACAGCGGCGGCATCGTCTGTCGGCCGGTGAAGAAGGGGGTGTCGATGAGCACGAAGCGGGCGAAGAGGCGGGGGCGCTCGACGGCGAGCAGAAGGCCCACCGGGCCGCCCCAGTCGTGACCGACGAGGGTTGCCGCCTCGAGTTCCAGGACCTCCGCCACGCGCAGGCAGGCGGCCGCGTGGCGCTCGTACTCGTACCACTCCAGGTCGAGTGGCTTGTCGGAGCGGCCGAACCCGGGGTAGTCGACGGCGATGCAGCGGAAGCCCCCGGCGAGTAGCGGCGGGATCATCTTCCGGAACAGGAACGACCAGGTGGGCTCGCCGTGCAGCATCACCAGCGGCGGCCCTTCGCCGGCGTCGACGTAGGCGATCCGCAGGCCTTCCCACTCGACGTAGCGCGACTCGTGAGGGAAATCCGCCAGGTCAGCGAAGCGCTCGTCCGGCGTGCGGGCGACGTCGGCTCCGGCGACGGACACGGCTCAGCGGATCATCCAGGCGTCGGCCGGTTGCGGCGTCGTCTCCGCCGGCGCGCTGGTGCGCTGCTCGTAGGGGACCCAGGTCATCAGGTCATAGCGGCCGGCCGGGACCGCGCACGGAGGCGTGGGAGGCCGCTCGGCGAGCGGCCCGTAGAGGCGCTCGCTCAGCTCCTGGGCCATCCAGGCCATTCGTCGCACGCCCGTGTCCACCCGATCAAGGATTTCCTCGCGGGAGAGCTCCATGTCGGCGATCCCGAATAGGTCCTCGGCGGCCTGGTCGCTGGCCAGTGGGAATCCCGCCTCCTGGATGTCCAGGTGGCTCAGCTTCCGGAACTGGGCCTGCATGTGGACGTTGAGCGGATGGGTGGAGGCGATCTTGTCGCGCACCGCGGCCAGCAGCTCGAGGTCGGTGATGTCCCCCTTGTTGAAGAGCAGGACCGGGAACATGAAATAGAAGGCGTTGTCCCAGAGGATCTTCGCGGCGGTTGCCTGGGCATGGCGGAAAACCTCGTACTGGCCTTTGAAGGCCGGCTCCCAGCCCAGGAACTGGCCGAGGTAGAAGGCGTTGTAGGCCTTCAGCCGCTGCCGCAGTTCCGGCCGGTCCTCCAGCGACTCGACGATCAGGCGCGTGGCGAGGGTGTTGGCGATCGCGATGAAGTCGACCCCGGTCGAGTAGAGCGGGTCGAGGAAGAGGCCGGCCTCGCCGGTCAGCGCCCAGCGCTGTGGCGAGAGCCCGCGGCGAGCGCCGTAGGCGTACTTTTTGAGCTTGCGGAAGTCGAGCAATCCCGACTCGTCGTCGGGCAGGGCGCCGGCTAGCTGGGGCTCGTTCTCCTCCAGCCACCGATGCAGCACCTCGTAGCGGCGAATCCGCTCATAGGGGACGAAGCGCGGATCGGCGACGATGCCGATGCTGGTCGCGTCGGAGGGAAGGGAGATGATCCAGATCCAGTAACCCTCGCCGACCAGCTGCACGGTGCTCATCCAGCGTTTGCCGCTGGGGACGCGCGCTTGCCAGGCGCCGTCCTGGGACCACTCGTCGACGACGATCCGCTTGCCGATCCGGAACCAGGCCGCGTTGACGTCGTGGGAGATCTCGACTCCGAGGCCGAGCTGGCGGCGCAGGATGCCGGCCCGTCCGCTGGCATCCACCAGCCACCGCCCCGCCAGCTCACGTCGGCGGTTCCCGCGCTTGGCGGCGACGAGGTGGCGGTCGGGACCGAGCTCGCAGCCGACCACCGAGGAGCCCTCGATGATCTCGACCCCGGCGTCGGAGGCCGCCGCCGCGAGGGCGTTCTCCAGGCGGCCGCGATCGATCTGGTAGGTGCGCAGTGGCGAGAATTTGCTCAGCCCGATCTCGGGGCGCCGCGAGATATCGAGGTTCTCGCCGGCCGAGGAGAAGATCCGCAGGCTGAACTTGCGGATCTGTTCCTCGTCCATGTGGCGTTTGAAATCGATCGTCTCCTTGAGGTAATGGGAGCCGATCTCCGCCGCCGACTCGCCGACCTTGAAGGCGACCTCCGGGACCGGGAGCTCGCGTTTCTCCACCAGGGCGACGCTGGTCGAGGGGCGCGACTGCTTCAGCTGCAGGGCCGCCGAAAGACCGGCGAGGCCGCCACCCATGACGACGACGTCGTAAACCGGGTGCCTCCCGGCGGCCACGCTACGCCGCCTCCGGCTCGGCGTGCATCCTGACCCCGCACCTGGGGCAGACCAGGGTGGGGGCCGACCGCGAGGGCAGCGGCTCGACGTTTGACGCCGGGTCCCTCTCCAGTTCGCGCCGCTCGCGCCGCAGCTCCTCGCGCAGGCAGCGGACCGAGAGCCGCTCGGCCTCGGCCCGGTCCAGCCATCGCTCCTGCGCGGGTTGGTCGAGGGCCGCCAGCTCCGCATGGTGGCTGAAGGAGAGCGACCCGCGCCGGCGGCTCGACTCGAAGCGGGAGGCGACGTAGGTCATGTTCATCAGGGTCTGCACGTCGTAGCCGGTGATCCGCTTGGCCCGCGCATAGCGTTCGCCGAAGCGGCGGTTGCCGTAGCGGAGCCAGTCCCCGATCCACCAGCCGACCCCGCGCCCGATCGCCCCCAGCCGCCGGCCCGCCTCCGCCCAAGCCGGCAGCTCGAGGTCGGCGGTGGGCGTCCAGGAAGTCGGCGTCATCGCCACCCGCTCGGAGCGGGACGCCCGTGGTGAGCGGGCCTCGCCGCACTTACGAAGTCTAGTTCTCGTCGCAGTGCCCATCTCAGCCTCCCGACCACTCGCACGAACCGTTCGAGCCAACGTAGTCAGGGCTTCGCACGGGTGTCAAAAACGACACAGTGGTGTCGATTGATCACGCTTCTCCCACCACCTACCCTCGGCTGACAGTGAGCGGGATTCCAAACCGGAAGGACGTGGGTGATGAGTGACGAGAGAACCGCCCTGCTGGGTGACCTCCGGGGTGCGGCCGAGCGGGGCGCAGCCCGCAGGGACGAGCGCCTGGCGATGCGCCAGCGGATACGCGAATACCTCGAGGACCCGCTGATCGCCGGCCTCCACTCGGAAGCGATGGAGGCAGGCTCCTTCGTGCCGATCACCCTCGACCTCACCCACGTCTGTCAGCTTCGCTGCGAGGGGTGTTACTTCTTCGCCGAGCAGCTCGACAACTCGAAGGCGCCGAAAGAGGAAAGCGAGTTCCTTGCCTTCGTCGAGCGCGAGCGCAGCCGCGGCACCAACTTCATCACCGTGATCGGCGGCGAGCCGAGCCTGCAGCTCGAGCGGCTCCGCATCCTCGGCGAGAACTTCCGCTGCGCGACGGTCACCAATGGGCTCCGCAAGATCCCCTACGAGGGCTACGAGAGCATGGGCATCGCGATCTCCCTCTGGGGCGACCACGAGATCGACAAGGAGCTGCGCGGGGCGGGCAAGATCGACGTCTTCGCACGCGCCCTCAGGCACTACAAGGACGATCCCCGGGCCACCTTCTACTTCACCGTGAGCAACGCCAACGCCGAGGGGATCCGCAGCGCGGTCGAGGAGATCGTCAAGAACGGAAACCTCGTCGCCTTCAGCTTCTATGAGGACTGGTCTTCGCGAGGCGGTGAGTACGACCAGACCAGGGGCTATGCCAAGGCGATGGGGGAGATCTACCGGATGATCGACAAATACCCGGATCGGATCCTCACCACCTCCTACATGGCGCAGGTTGCCTCCGCCCGCACGATGATGGGTCTCGAGTGGGGCCACGACACCTGCCCGGTGGTCAGCTCCGGCTACAACCCCGACCTCGACGAGTGGCACGGCACCGGGTATTGGCGGGACCGCAACCGGTCGCGGCTACGCAACGGCAACCCCTACTACCCCAACCACCGGGCGGTGATGCCGGACCTGAAGTCGGTCCGCCGCTGTTCGGTGGGCGAGGAGAGCGACTGCTCGAAGTGCCACAACGCCTACGCCCGGTACATGTGGGTGATGCTCAATCGCAACATCCACACCGACACCAAGCAGGACTTCGTCAACTGGCTGACCGCCGCCTGGACGTTCTGTGTCGGCACCGGAGCGGTGAAGCGGGAGCGGGCCGTGGAACTGCTCCCGCAGGTGCACGAGTTGACTCGGCCGGCGCGCGCGGCGGTTCCCGCCTAGTCGCTCGTCGCCGCGAAAGGGAAGCCGTGCCCGCATTGCGGGCAGACGACCCGGCTCGCCGCTGAGGACACCCGTCGCTCAACCGCGGCGGCCGGCACCGCCTGGATGTCTTCGCGCCGCCTTGCGCCCTGCAGCTCGATCCGCAGATCGGCAACCGAAAGCCGTTCGGCGACCGCGCGCCGGAGCCACACTGTCCGTTCCGGAATGTCAAGCGGCGCCAGCAGCACGTGGTGGCTCCAGGCCAATTTGTCACTACGTAATGACAAATCGTGATACCTGGACGCCACCCACGCCATGTTGCGCAGGCTGGCGACGTCGTAGCCGGTTATCCGCGCGGCCTGGGCGTACCGTTCCCCCCACCGCGTGGCCCCGTAGCGAATCCAGTCTCCGATCCACCACTGGCTGCAACGGCCGATCGCGCCGAGGCGTCTCCCGGTCGCCGCCCACTGATGCTGATCCAGCTCCTGCTGCGGCTGCCAGGCGATCGCAGAGGTGAAACGCAGGCCTCGGGACGCTCTCTCCAGCTCGCTGCCGGAGCGTGAAGTCGCAATTTTCGGTTCCCCACCGGCCATGAGAATGTGTGCTGGAGAACATGTATCAGGAGATCGGTCCTCGAAGTGCGCCAATATGGAAGTATTGATCAATCAGGTGCGCGCCATTGTGTGGCACTCCTCTGCGCCACGGCTGGCCTATTCGAGCTGCTCGAGTTCGAGCGCCACGGCGAGCTCCCCGTGGCAGCCGTGGAGGGGAACGCCGATCGCCTCTTCGATCTTGCGCAGTCGGCGGTGGACGGTATGCCGGTCGACGTCGAGCGCGGCCGCCGCGGTGACCGCGTTGCCGCCGAGCCTCAGGTAGGCGCGCAGGGTTTCACGCAGAGTCCCGGCGGAGCCCCCGAAGTCGTCGAGGGGAGCCATGTAGGTGTCGTGGAGCGATCTCGCCAGGGTCTCGTCGCGCAGCAGGGCCGCCAGCAGGAAGACGTCCCGGGCGCGGATCAGCGAGCTCGGCCGCCGCCGCATCACCTGGAACGCGGCGTGGGCCTCGTTGTGCGTCTGCCGCCAGCCTTCCAACTGTCGGCGCGGCTCGCCCATCGCGATCGAGACGTCCTTCTGCTCCCCCGCGATCTCCTCCACCTCCGACCCGGAAAGGGCGACCCGGCCGCCGATCCAAGCCCAAACCACCCGTTCGGGACGCGGTACGGCCAAGCAGCGCCGGTCCAGCCTCCCGGCGATCTCCCGCGCCGCTTCCTCGGCCCCCCGCCCAACGATCACGAGCCCGAGGTGCCAGCCCTCGAACGGGTAATCGATGGCCCGGGGGTCGGCCGACGGATCGCCGGCGAGCAGCCGGGAGACCCGCTGCCCGAGCCGGGCCTCGGGAGAGCGCTCCAATGCTTCCAGGTTCCTGCTGTGAGCCTCGGCGAGCGCCTTCAGCAAACGGTCGATTTGCTCGCGTTGGGCGGAGAGAATCCGGTGCAGCGTCGCCGGCGGGACGTCGTAGGCCTCCTCGATGATCAAGTCGACGAACAGCCGCTCACCGGCGGCGAAGCGGCGTGAAACCGTGTCGAAGCCGACCCCGTTGCGCACCGCCTCCTTGGCTTGGCGAAGCACCGCCTCGACCGCCTCCTCGGCGCCGTTGCCCCCCTGTTCGAGCATTCGCAACGCGAATCTCAGGTTCTCGGCGACCGCGCGCCGCAGGGCCGCCGGCCGGACGGCCTCATCCAGTTCCCCCTCGGAGATCGCCTCTACGTGGGCCAGGATCCGCTCGGAGATCTCTCCTTCGCGCGCCCGCAGGCGCGCAGCCAGGAGGCGGCGGGCGGCGGTGTCTTCCGCATTCGGTTCTCCGGGACCCATCGCCGCCGCGTCGACATCTGTAGTCACTGGCGCCCCCAATGTCCTTGCCTGACCTGCCCGAGTCCGCCGTAGAAGGCTAGACAAGGGCTGAGGAGACGGCAACGCGGGGGTGCGCCAAGGCGGCGGGGCGCCGAGGGCTGGTTGGGCGGCGGGACGCCGGGTAGCAGAGACCCGTGCACAGCCCGCTTCGCTCCGAGGCGGACCTGTTCCGCCTGGCGGTGATCGTCGCGCTGGGAGCGGCGTCTGTGATCCTGCTCGTCTTGCTCGTCGATGCCGCGGTCGGCTTGATCTGGGCGGCGGCGCTGCTCGGCTTCGGCGCGGGGATGACCTATCGCAGCGCCCGCGGCTCGTTGCCGCGCACGGTCCCGGTGGGGAGCAGCCCCGACGCCCGGCACCGCCTCCTGGTCGTCGCCAACGAGACGGTCGGCGGCGGCGCCCTGCTGGAGGAGATCCGCAACCGCTGCCGTGGTCGCGAGTGCGAGGTCCTGGTGATCACGCCCGCCCTGGTCGGCTCGCGGGCCGCCCACTGGGCCTCCGACGTCGATCAGGCCATCGAGCAGGCGCGCGAGCGGATGGAGTTGTCGCTGGCGGCGATCCGGGGGCTCGGCCTGCGGGCGGAGGGGGAGATCGGCGATTCGGACCCAAACGTGGCGATCGAGGATGCACTGCGATTGTTTCCCGCCGACGAGGTGGTCATCTCGACCCATCCCCCGGAGCGCTCGCGCTGGCTCGAGCGCGGCGTCGTCGAGCGGGCGCGCGAGCAGATCGAGCTGCCGGTGACCCACGTAGTCGTCGACCTGCGGGCCGAGCGTGCGCCGGTCGACGCCAACTGATCACGAGAAAGGGAGACCAGATGCCTGAGCAGACGATCGGCACGCGGGAGGACTGGCAGGCGGCCCGGGAGGAGCTCGCCCGGCTGGAGGCCGAGCAGGCCGAGCGCGGCGAGGAGGTGAAGCGCAAGCGGCTGGCGCTGCCCTGGGTGCCGGTGGAGAAGGAGTACGAGTTCGACACCGAGCAGGGGCGGAAGACGCTGGCCGAGCTCTTCGACGGCCGCTCGCAGCTCCTCGCCTACAACATCATGTTCGGCCCCGACTACACGCTCGGCGCCTGCCCCGGTTGCACCAGCCTCGCCGACTGCCTCGACGGCGGCCTGGTCCATCTGCAGCACCGCGACGTGACGCTGATCTGCTTCTCGCGGGCGCCGATCGAGCGGCTGACCGCCTACAAGCGGCGCATGGACTGGCGGTTCCCCTACGTCTCCACCTACGGCAGCGACTTCCCCTTCGACTTCGGCCTGGCGCTCACCGAGGAGCAGGCGCAGGGCGTCCCCGAGCTGATGGAGATGGTCGAGCAGCCGCCGGACTGGCTCGAGGAGTGGTCGCGGCAGGTCGGGGCGGAGCTGAAGGACGGCCTTCGCGAGATGCCGGGCTGGATCGTCTTCGCGCGCGAGAACGACGCCGTCTACCACACCTACACGGTGACCGCGCCGGACCCCTTCGTCGCCCCGTACTTCAACTTCCTGCTCGACCGCACGCCGAAGCCGCAGCCGGAGGAGCCGCGGAGCTGGCGCAAGGACGAATACCCCGAGGAGGCGAGAACCGGCTAGCTCGTCTCGTATTCGTTATGGCGGCGAATCCACAAGGGGCTCTTGGCGCTCTCGTCGCGGCCTCGCGGGGTGCGATCGAGCAGGCCGTAGTAGGGCATCGCCAGCTCGAGGCCGCGAGCGGTCGTCACGTAGCTCCGGTAGACGGTCCCGTTCGACTGCGTGTACACGCTCATGCCAGGCCCCTCGGCGACGTATCCCGCGGCGTCGGTCCCGCACATCCGCGCGTTCTGCTCGACCGTCGGCGGAATCTCGCCTTCCAGGAACGGCGCCAGCTCCTCCGCGGTATGCAGGAAGCCGAGGTCGCGGTTGAAGTCGCTGCCCTCGCTGGAGACCCACTCGATGTCCCAGCCCATCCGCCGCCGGAAGGCAAGCAGCCGCTCGAGCGGCGCCCGCGAGGCGAGCAGCAGGGTGGTGTCCCTCGCCTTCAGGTGGGGAACCTGCGGGTCGAGCGTGTCGGCGATCGAGCAGCAGACCGGGCAGCCGGCCTCATACGGCGGCCCGAACATGAAGTGGTAGACCATCAGCTGCGAGCGTCCGTCGAAGAGCTCGGCCAGGCTCTTGGTGCCATCCGCCGTCTCGAACTCGTAGTCCTTCTCGACCGCGACCCACGGCAGTTCCCGCCGTTTCTCGGTCAGCTCGTCTCCGCGGCGCGTCAGCTCCTTCTCCTCCTGAAGAAGCGCGTCGCGCTGTGCCTTCCATTCCTCTTCGGTGGCGATCCGGTGCTCGGTCATTGACGTTCCTCCTTCGGTCTGGGATCGGCTCGGTATATAGTTAGCAGAATGGCTAATGATACGTTCAAGGCCCTTGCTCACCCGCTGCGCCGCGACATCGTCGAACGGCTGAGCGGCGGCGTGGCGACGGTCGGCGAGGTGAGCCGGGACTTCGGGGTCTCCAAGCCGACCATCTCCCGGCACCTGCGGCTGCTCGAGGAGGCCGGGGTCGTGAGCCGGGTGATCGACGGCAGGACCCATCGCCTCGAACTTCGGCCGCGGGCGCTTGGCGAGACCTCCGCCTGGATCGAAAGCCAGCGGCGCCGCTGGGAGCGCCTCTTCGACGTCGTCGGCGAGTACCTCGAGGAGCGGGAGGAGCGACGGTGAGACTTCCTGTGTCAACCCCCCGCCGGTTGAAGGCGGATGAGGTTGCCGTGTTTTGCGGGGTCGTAGGCGACTTCGTCCTGCCAGCAGCGCCAGAGAACTCGCAGCCAGGCTCTGCCGAGGACTCTGATCGCGTGG
>DATAEW010000107.1:0-21054 GCA_036257815.1 Solirubrobacterales bacterium | reverse complement strand
CTCGGTCGCCCGGGCGATGCTGCAGGAAGGTCACGAAGTCTCCTGCCTCGACGAGGATCCCGAGTCGCATGCGCGGCTCGAGGTCGGGCTCGAGAAGGCCTGGGAGGACCTCGGCGGGCGCTTCACGGTCGGCGCCGGGCTCGAGACCGACGCCCTCCTCGCCGCCGGGATCGAGGAAGCCGACGCCTTCATCGCCTCCACCGACGGCGACAACACGAACATCGTCATCGCCCAGATCGCGCAGAGGCGCTACGAGGTGCCGATGGTGATCGCGCGTATCCTCGACCCGCTGCGGGCCGAGTGGTACCAGCGCCAGGGCCTGCACACGGTCTGCCCGACCCGCGTCGCGATCGACATGCTGGAGTCGGCGGTGCGCGAGTCCACCGGGCGGGGCGGCGGCGAGTCCGGCGGCGCGGTCGAGGCCGCCTGAGGAAGCGGGCCGGCCGTGTACATCATCGTCGTCGGCGCGGGGAAGGTGGGCTGGAACCTGGCCCGCGAGCTGCTGGAAAAGGAACACGAGGTGACGCTGATCGAGAGCAACCGGCGGCGTTACCTCACCGTCGAGCAGGAGCTCGAGCACAACGTCACCTACGGCGACGCCTCCGAGCTCTGGGTGCTGGAGCGCGCGGGCATCCAGCGCGCCGACATGGTGATCGCGGTCACCGGCGACGACGAGGACAACATGCTGATCTGCCAGGTGGCGCGCGAGAAGTACCTGGTCGACCAGATCATCGCCCGGGTGAACAACCCGCGCAACCGCCAGCACTTCGACCTGCTCGGGATCAAGCCCTCGGTTTCGGCGACCGACCTGATTCTGCGCCTGCTCGAGCACGAGGTGCCCGAGTACGGGCTCGTCCACCTGCTCGACCTGCAGGAGGAGCAGCTGGAGATCATCGAGATGCTGCTGGGCAAGGACTCCGGCGTCACCGGCCGCCGGGTTGGCGACCTGCGGATGCCCGAGGGCAGCCTGCTGATCTCGGTCCTCCGCTCCGGCAAGGGCTTCGTGCCCAGCGCCGACACCGTGCTGCAGGAGGGGGACGAGGTTCTCGCCGTGCTGGATCCGGGTAAGGAGGACGACCTGAAGGCGCTCTTCGGACCGGAAGGCAACGGCAACGATGGCGGCTAGTGTCCTGACTCGCGCGGGCGCGGAGGGTTCGCATGGCGACTAGGAAGGTCGATTTCCTGCTCGTCGGCGGTGGCATGGCGTCCGCCCACTGCGCCGCCGAGCTGCGCCGCCGCGGGGCCGAGGGCTCGATCCTGCTGGTCGGCCGCGAGCCGGAGTCGCCCTACGAACGCCCGCCGGTCTCCAAGGAGTACCTGCGCGGCGACGCCGAGCGGGCCGATGCCTACGTCAACCCGCCCTCCTGGTACGAGGAGAACGGCGTCGAGCTGGCGAGCGGCCGCAACGTGATGTCGCTCGACCCGGCGGCGAAGACCGCGAAGCTGCAGGGCGGCGAGGAGGTGGCGTTCGGCCAGGCGCTGGTCGCCACGGGCGCGAACGTCAACATCCTCCGCCTCGAGGGTGCCGAGAACGAGGGCATTCACTATCTACGGGCCTTCGGCAACGCCGACGCGATCCGCGCCGACGCGGCGGCGGCCGAGCACGTGGTGCTGATCGGCGGCAGCTACATCGGCACCGAGGTGGCGGCGTCGCTGACCGCCAAGGGGACCAGGTGCTCGATCCTCGCGATCGAGCAGGTGGCGCTCTCGCGAACCTTCGGCGAGGACGCGGGACGCTGGTTCCAGCAGCAGCTCGAGTCCCACGGCATCGCCTTCCACGGCGGCGAGGAGCTGGAGGCCTTCGAGGGCGACGGGCGGGTGCGCGCCGTGCTGACCAAGAGCGGTCTCAGCATCGAGTGCGACGCGGTGGTCGTCGGTGCGGGCGTGCGGCCGGACACGATGCTCGCCCAGCGGGCGGGGATCGCGGTCGGCGATGGTGGCATCGAGTGCGACTCGAAGCTGCGCACCTCAGCGGCGGGGATCTTCGCCGCCGGTGACTGCTGCTCGTACGAGAGCGTCGTCCACGGCCGCCGGATCCACGTCGAGCACTGGGACGTGGCGATGCAGCAGGGCCTCCACGTCGCCCGCAACATGCTCGGCGACGAGCGCGACTACGAGGTCGTGCCGTACTTCTTCAGCGACCTCGCCGATTGGGCGAGCCTCGAGTACGTCGGGCCGGCCTACGAGTGGGACGAGGAGGTCTGGCGGGGCAGCCGCGAGGATGGCGAGTTCTCGGTCTGGTACCTGCAGGACGGCCGGGTCGCCGGCTGCCTCAGCGTCGATCGCTCCGAAGACCTCGCCGAGGCGCGACGCCTGCTGGCCGACGGGGTCGACGTCTCGGGCGCCCGCGAGACGCTCGCCGACCCCGGCTCGGACCTCTCGGCGATCGCCTAGAACTTCGTTTGGCCGAGGCCGATGAGGACGCCGGCGTTACGGGCGGCAGCTTCGACGGTCTCGACCTTGGCCCGGCCGACTCGCGTCCCGAGGCGCTCCGTCGAGACGTGGCGAATCATCTCCGGCATCGCGTAGCTGACCTTGGGTAGCCCGCTTTCCGCGGGCTCGATCCGGACGTGCAGGTGGACCCCCCGGTAGGTGGTCGTCAGCGGCACGGCGAGGATCAGTTCCGCGGGCGCCCGGTTCATCTGGTCGATCGAGAGCACGAGCAGCGGTCGCCGTCCGCGCTGCTCGCTGCCGACGCCGGTGCCGAGGTGGCCGTAGTAGATCTCTCCGCGCTCGGGCTCGCGAATCATCGGCCTTCGCCTTCCTCCGGTGAGACGCCGGACCAATCGTCGTCGGGCAGGCCCTCGGACGGCATCTCGAGCCAGTCCTTCATTTCCTCCCGAATCTCGTCGCCGTACTTTTCGTAGGAGCGCACGAAGCTGTCGAGCATCCGCTGCTCTTCGAGCAGCTGCGTTGCCTCCTCGAGAACTTGCGTCACGCTCTTCCCCGCCAGCTCTGCCTGTTTGACGAGGCGCTCGTGCGTGCTGCGGCGGACACGAATCGTCGTCGTCTCGACGCTTGCCATGAGGCGAGTCTACAGTTCTGTCTACACTGACCGGGGAAGCGCATTCGAGGGTACAAGGCCCCAGCGACCGAATCTCTCCCCCGGCCCTCGTTATCCTTGCCGGACCACTGCGGCCTGGTGTAATGGCAGCACGCCTCGCTCTGGACGAGGTAGTCGGGGTTCGAGTCCCTGGGCCGCAGCTGACTGTCCCTGCAAAGGCGTCGAATCGCTTTGCTAGCGTCGCCCCCGATGAGACCCGCCAAGCTCCTGCCCGTCGCCACCGCGCTGCTGCTCGCGGCGCTGTTCGTCGTCGGCTGCGGCGGGGGCGGCGGCGACACCAACGCCACGACCGCCGAACCGGTGGAAACGACGCCGACCCTGACGAAACAGGAACTGATCGCCCAGGGCGACGCGATCTGCGCCGAGGTCAACACCGCGATCGGCTCGGTCGGCACCTCGGCCGCCTCCACCCAGAGCCAGATCACCCAGGTGGCGAACCTCTACGCCGGAATGGTCGAAAGCCTGAAGCGACTGGGGACGCCGGAGGAAACCGCCGGCTACGCCGAATTCATCGCCGCCGCCGAAGAACTGGCGACGATCGAGGGGCAGGCGAAACTCGCCGCCGAACGCGAAGACACGACCGCGATCGGCGAAGCGGCGACGCAGGCGGCGCCCGCGCTGGAAGAATTCGAGAGCGTCGCCGGGGAATACGGCTTCGAAGAATGCAGCGAAGGCCCGCACGCGCCGACCGCCAGCGGTCCGAGCAACGGGGTCGGCGGCAGCGGCGAAGAGGGCGAAGAAGGCGGCGTCGAAGTCGCGCCGGAAGTCGAAGCGGAAGCGGTCCCGGAAGAAGTGGCGCCGGAAGAAGCAGCTCCTGAAGAAGGCGGCGGCGTCGGGGGCGGCGGCGGTGAAGAAGTCGCGCCTGAAGAAGGCGGCTCCGGTGGTACGTCCGGCGGCGGCTCGGGCGGCATCGGTCCGGGCTGAGCGCCGCCCAAGCTCAGGCCGCTGAGGACTCGGCCCAGGCGCCGTAGAGCTCTGCGTACGGCCCGCCGGCGGAGATCAGCTCCTCGTGGGTGCCCTGCTCGGCCACCCCGCCGTGGTCGAGCACGACGATCTTGCCGGCGCGGCGGATCGTCGAGAGGCGGTGGGCGATGACGATCGCCGTGCGGCCGTGGAGCAGGCGCTCGAGGCCGCGCTCGATCGTTTTCTCGGTACGCACGTCGACGTTCGAGGTCGCCTCGTCGAGGATCAGGATCCGGGGCTCGGCGAGCAGGGCGCGGGCGAAGGCGACGAGCTGGCGCTGGCCGGCGGAGAGCTGGACCCCGCGCTCGCCGATCTCGGTCTCGATCCCCCGCGGCAGCCCGGCGACGAACTCGGCGCCTACCGCCGCCAGCGCCGCCTCGATCTCCTCCGTGGTCGCGCCCGGGCAGCCGAAGGCGACGTTTTCGCGCACGCTGCCGGAGAACAGGAAACCCTCCTGGGGGACGATCCCGAGCTGCCGCCGCAGCGCCTGCTGCCGCAGCCCGCGCAGGTCGTGGCCGTCGACCAGCACGCGGCCCCTCTGCGGGTCGTAGAAGCGCGCCACCAGCTTGGCGAAGGTCGACTTGCCGGCGCCGGTCGAGCCGACCAGGGCCAGCGTCTGGCCCGGCGGCACCTTCAGGTCGACGTCGCGCAGCGCCCAGGAGCCCTCGGCGGGCTCCTCGTCCTGGGAGTAGGAAAACCAGACCCCGTCGAGCTCGATCTCCCCGCGCAGCGTCCCCGGGTCGACCGCGCCGGGCGCGTCGACCATGTCGGGCGGGGTGTCGAGCAGGTCGAAGATCTTGTCGAGCGCCGCCATCCCCTGCTGGTAGGTGGTGTAGAGCTGAGAGAGCTCCTGGATCGGTTCGAAGAAGGTGTTCAGGTAGGCGACGAAGGAGACGACGATGCCGACCTGGATCGCCCCCTCGATCGCCTGGCTGCCGCCGTAGAGCAGGATCACGGCCGTGCTCACCGAGGCCAGCATTTCCACCGCCGGGAAATAGGAGGCGTTGAGGTAGACGGTCTTCATGTTGACGTCGCGGTTCTGTTCGTTCAGCGCCGTCATCTCGGCCTCGTGGCGGGGCTCCTGGCCGAAGCTGCGGACCACCCGCACGCCGCTCAGCGTCTCCTGCAGGTAGGCGGTGACGGCGGCGATCCGCTCGCGGGTCGCCCGGTAGGTGCCGGCGGAGACGATGCGGAAGACGACGCTCGCCACCGCCAGCAGGGGGAAGGTGAGGAAGGTGATCAGCGCCAGCTTGACGTCGAGGGCGAGCAGGATCACCACCACGCCGAGCAGGGTCAGCGTGCTGGAGAACATCGTCACCAGGCCGCTGGTCACCAGCTGGTTCAGCGCTTCGACGTCGTTGGTCATCCGCGAGATCAGGACGCCGGGGCTGCGGCGGGTGAAGAAGCCGATCGACATCGACTGCAGATGGGAGAAGATCCGCTCGCGGAGGTCCTGCAGCGCCCGCGTCCCGACCCAGCCGACGAGGTAGGTCTCGGCGCTGGTCGCGACCGCGTAGAGGAGGGCGGCGAGGAGGAAGGCCGCGACGGTCAGGTCGAGGGCGCTGAGGTCGCCGGTGGCGATCCCGCTGTCGATCGCCCGCCCGATCAGGTATGGCGGGGCCAGCCCGGCGGCGGTCTCGATCACCAGGGCGGTGAGCATCAGCGCGACCCGGCCGCGGTAGGGACGCAGCAGGCGCAGCAGCCAGCGCACCTTGCGCCCCCGCTCCTCCTCGCCGCGGGCGAGCCGCCAGAGCTCGATCGCGAGGTTCCTGATGGACGAAATACGTCCCAAAGGAAGCACGGGGTCGCCGGCCGGGCGCTGGCGGTTTGCGTTCACAGCCGCGCCATCTCCTCGCGCTGCTCGAGGTCGCGCTGCAGGAAGACGCTGTCCGCGAGGCCGTGCTCGGCGATCTCGCGGTAGAAGCCGCAACCCGCCATCAGCTCCTCGTGGGTGCCGCTGTCGACGATCCGGCCACCGTCGAGGACGACGATCTCGTCGGCCAGCGAGACGGTCGAGAGGCGGTGGGCGATGATGAAGGTGGTCCGCCCGGCCATCGCCTCGCGCAGCCCCCGCTTGATCGACTCCTCGGTCGTCGCGTCGACCGAGGAGGTGGCGTCGTCGAGGATCAGGATCCGCGGATCCGCCAGCAGCGCGCGGGCGATCGCCACCCGCTGGCGCTGCCCGCCCGACAGCGTCAGACCGCGCTCGCCGACCCGGGTGTCGTAACCGTCCGGCAGGGCGCGGATGAAGCCGTCGGCCTGGGCCCGCTGGGCCGCTGCTTCGATCCGCTCGCGGCTGGCGTCCTGGTGCGCGTAGGCGATGTTCTCGGCGACGCTCGCGGTGAAGAGGAAGCTGTCGTCGGCGACGAAGGCGATCTGCGAGCGCAGCGAGTCGAGGTCGACTCCGCGCACGTCGGCGCCGTCGACCAGCACCGCTCCGTCGCTGGGGTCGTAGAGGCGGGCGATCAGGCCGACGAGGCTGGTCTTGCCGGCGCCGGAGGGTCCGACCAGCGCCACCGTCTTCCCGGCCGCGACGTGGAGGTCGACGTCGGCGAGCACGGGGGAGCCTCCGTCGTAGCGCAGGCTGACGCGGCGCAGCTCGACCTCGCCGCCGCCTCCCGGCAGGGCGGGCGCGCCAGGCGGACTCTGGATCGCCGGCTGGCGGTCGAGGATCTCGAACATCCGGTTGCCCGAGGCGATGGCGCGCTGGGCCATCCCCATCGCCGCGCCGAGCATTCGCATCGGGCTTGCCAGCATCCGGACGTAGGTGAAGAAGGCGACGAAGGCGCCGAGGCTGAGGTTGCCGTCGATCACCTCCCGGCCGCCGACCAGGAGCACCAGGGCGATGCCGATTTCGGGCAGCAGCCCGATCAGCGGCGAGAAGAACGACTGCAGGCGGGTCGCGTAGATGCTCTGGTCGAAGACCCGGGAGATGCTGCGCTGGAAGCGGTGGAGTTGGTGTTCCTCGCGGGCGAAGGCCTTGACGATGCGGATCCCGGAGACGTTCTCCTCCGCCGCGGCGGTCAGCTCGGCGATCCGCTGCTGGACCTCCTGCTGGGCGGGGCGGGAGAGGCGGTTGTAGCGGGAGGCGGTGTAGACGATCAGCGGCGCCGGCAGCAGCGCGATCAGGGCGAGCAGCGGGTTGATCGCGATCATCACCACGCTGGCCAGGGCGATCGTCAGCAGCGCCTGGGTGATGAAGACGAGCCCGTAGCCGAGGAAGAAGCGGATCGCCTGCAGGTCGACGGTCGCCCGCGACATCAGCTGGCCGGTCTGCTGGCTGTCGAAGAAGCCGAGGTCGAGCCGCTGCAGGTGGGAGTAGAACTGCTGCCGGAGGTCGAATTCGACCGCCAGCGAGACCTTGCCGGCGACCAGGCGGCGGACGATCGTCAGCCCCAGGCGGAGGATCCCGGCGCCGACGATCGCCAGGGCCAGCGGCAGCAGGTCCGGCTGGTTGCCGTCCTCGATCGCGTTGACCGCCGCCCCGACCAGCCAGGGGATCAGCACGCCCATCCCCATCGCCGCCCAGGCAAAGGCCATCGACCCCCACAGCTGCGCCCGGTAGGGCCGCAGATATCCGATCAAGCGCCGGTACGTGCTCATCCGCACCTGACTATACAAAGTGAAGTATTGGATTCAGCCCGGCTACCCCAGCCGTGCGGCTGCCTTGGCGCTCGGCACCTTGCCCGGCGCGCACGGTCCGGGGCCGTGGCCAGGGCGAGGGAGGATCTGGAAGTTCGTCACCGCGTGAAAGGGCGTGACGGCGCCGTTGTTCTGAGCCAGATTGACGATCAGCCGGTAGAAGCCCGGCAGCAGTTCGTGGTAGTAGATCTCCGGCCGGGTCGCCGGCGAGTAGCTTCCGGCGACGTCGATCAGTTCGGCCAGCACGCCGTTGGGGCCCGCGTACCGCGGATAGTCGAAGGATTTGCCGACCAGGCGGCCGTTACCCAGCGGACTGTCGATCGCCCGCTGCAGTTTGACCGGGTCGACGCAGTCCGGGACGCGGTTGAGGCTGAAGCGGAGGTTGCCCTCGCCGAGCTCGGGCTCGGCGCCGAACCGCGACGGCGCCAGCTGGAAATTCTCGATCCTCACCTTGACGACGACCGCGCGACTGGCCTGGCGGGCGCCGTTGCGCGGTGAGACGATCTCCACCGTCGGGGCGCCGGGGACCGCTTCGGAGTCGGCCTCGGCGTGTTTGGTGTCGGAGCTGCCACCGAAGATGAGCGCCAGCGCGACGGCGGCCCCAGTCGCCGCCAGCGCCGCCAAGGTTGCTCTTCCAACCCGCATTCGGAGCGGAACATTACGCGTAAACACCCACAGGTCCCGACCGCCTTCCTGGGCGCGCTCGCCCTGCTCGCGCTCTCGGCCCCTGGCGCCAGGGCCGGCTACGCGAGCCACGTCGACCCCTTCGCCGGGACCCGGCCCGGCCCCGGGACCTTCGGCGGCGGCCACAACTTCCCCGGCTCGGCGCTGCCGTTCGGGATGGTCCAGTGGAGCCCCGACACGACGCCCTCGGCGCCGCACTCCGGCGGCTATGACTACCGCGACGACCATATCAGGGGCTTCAGCCTCACCCACCTCAGCGGCGCCGGCTGCGCCCTCTACGGCGACTTCCCGTTCCTGCCTACCACCGAGCCGCTGGTCGCCTCTCCCGCGGCTCCGGGCGGCGGCCTCGACGGTCGCTTCCAGCCCGGCTTCTCGCACGCCGGAGAGCGGGCCCGGCCGGGCTTCTACGCGGTGCGGCTCAACCCGGTCCGCGGCGGGCCGATCGAAGTCGCGCTGACGGCGACGACGCGGACCGGGATGGCCCGCTTCAGCTTCCCCCGCAGCCCGCACGCGAGCGTGCTGATCGACGCCGGCGGCAGCGCCCAGCCCGACGACTACGCTCAGGTGAGCATCGATCCGGCCCGCCGCGAGATAGACGGCACCGCCTCCAGCGGCCTCTTCTGCGGCCAGCGCCCGCGCTACCGCGTCTATTTCGCCGCCGTCTTCAGTCGCCGTTTCGACGCTTCGGGCACCTGGCAGCGTGGCTCGCTGTTCCCGGGATCCGAAAGCGCCGAAGACGCCCAGGTCCCCGTCGCCAACCCGCGCAGCACCGCCGCCGCCGGCGCCTACGCGAGCTTCGACACCCGCCACGATCGCGTCGTCGCCGTGCGCGTCGGCCTCTCCTTCGTCAGCGTCGCCGACGCCCGCCGCAACCTCGCCGCCGAAAGCGGCCACGCCGGCTTCGGGGCGATCGCCGCTCGCGCCACCCGCCGCTGGAACCAGGCGCTGGGCCGGATCCGGGTCTCCGGCGGCTCCGGGCGCCAGCTCGACACCTTCTACACGGCGCTGTACCACGCGCTGCTGGCGCCGCGCACCTTCGACGACGTCGGTGGCGCCTACATGGGGATGGACGGCGAGGTCCACCGCGCCCGCGGGCGCACCCAGTACGCCGACTTCTCGGGCTGGGACGTCTACCGGACGCAGATCCCGCTGCTGGCGATCCTGGCGCCGCGGCGGGCCGCCGACGTCGTCCGCTCGCTGCTCGCCGACGCCGCGCAGAGCGGCTGCCTGCCGCGCTGGTCCTACGCGGCCGGCCAGAGCATGACGATGGTCGGCGATTCGGCCGACCCGACGATCGCCTCGGCCGCCGCCTTCGGTGCCCGCGGCTTCGACGCCGAGGCGGCGCTGGCGGCGATGCTGAAGGGCGCGAGCGAACCCTGCGCCAGCGCCAACGGCGAATACCTCGAGCGGCAGGGCCTCGACCAGTACCTGACGCTCGGCTACGTCCCCTTCGACCTCGACACCAACACCCGCAACGCCAACTCGATCTACGGCAGCCCCGAGGCCGTCTGGGGCTCGGCGGCGACCTCGCTCGAGTACTACGTCGACGACTTCGCGATCGCCCAGTTCGCCGCCCGCGAGCTGCGCGATCGCCGCGCCTACCGGCAGTTCATCCAGCGCTCGGGTCGCTGGCGAGCGCTGTTCGAACCCGGCAGCGGGATGATCGAGCCCCGCTACAGCAGCGGCGCCTTCCCGCGGCCCTACGACAACCTGCACGGCGGGGGCTTCGTCGAGGGCAACTCGGCCCAGTACACCTGGATGGTCCCCCAGGACCCGGCCGGGCTATTCGGCCGCATGGGCGGTAGGAGCGACGCGGCGGCCCGCCTCGACGGCTTCCTCCGCAACCTCAACGGCGGCGTCGGCGGCACCCACACCGACCACGCGCTGCTCGGTGACGAGCCGACCTTGCTGACGCCCTGGCTCTACGACTGGCTGGGGCGTCCGTACCGCACCCAGCTCGCGGTTCGCCGCGCCCTGCGGCTCTACGACACCGCGCCGGACGGCTACCCGGGCAACGACGATCTCGGGACGCTGTCGTCCTGGTACGTCTTCGGCGCCCTCGGGCTCTACCCGGAGGTGCCGGGGGTGGGCCTCCTCGCGCTCGCCAGCCCGCTCTTCGAACGGGCGGAAATCAGCCTCCCGCGGCGGCGGCGGGCGGTGATCACCGGCAGCGGTCACGGCCCGTACGTGAAATCCCTGCGGGTCGCCGGCCGCGTCTACTCGCGACCCTGGATCTCCTACTGCCAGCTCGCCCGGGGGACCGACCTCGCCTTTCGCCTGCGGCGCCGCCCCAACCGGCGCTGGGGCGCGGCGGCGGCCGACGCGCCGCCCTCGTTCGGACCGCAGCGCCCGATGCCGCATGGTTCCTGCTCCCCGTGAGCGGGGAAGAGGGGTGTACTCCCCGCTAAGAATGCAGATCGAATCTCCCGGACTGCCTTGAACACCTACGCACCCAGCGCGCCTCCCCCGGCGCTCGAGCCCTCCCTGAGGGAGACGCCGAACCGCTCGACGGGAGCGGTCGTGCTGATCCTCCTGGCCAGCGTCGGCGTGGTCGGCGTCGCGCTGCGCTTCGCGACCCTCGGCCTGCAGAGCTTCCACCACGACGAGGTGATCACGGTGATGCGGGTGATCCCGGGCAGCTTCACCGACATGCTGCACCGGGTGCAGACCAGCGAGTCCAACCCGCCGCTCTACTATGTGCTCGCCTGGGGCTGGGCGAAGGCGTTCGGCAGCGGCGAAGTCGGGATCCGGTCGCTCTCGGCGCTGCTCGGCTCGGCGACGATTCCGGTCGGTTACCTGATCGGGTGCCAGCTCCTCGACCGGCGCGCCGGCCTGATCCTCGCGGCGTTGGTGGCCGTCAACCCGATGCTGATCTGGTATTCCCAGGAGGCCCGCTCCTACGCGCTGCTGGTTCTCTGCTGCGCGCTCTCGTTCCTCTTCTTCGTTCGCGCCCTCGACAGCCGCCGGGGCCGGGACCTGGGGTTGTGGGCGCTCGCCTCGGCGCTCGCCCTGTGGAGCCACTATTTCGCCTTCTTCCTCGTCGGGATCGAGGGGCTGTGGCTGCTGGCCGCGCTGTGGGGTCGCTGGCGACCGCTGCTGCCGGCGCTTGCCGCGGCCGCGGCCGCCGGGCTGGCGCTGCTGCCGCTGTTCGCCGCCCAGGTCAACCCGGAACACATCGGCTGGATCGAAACGAGTCCCCTGCCCGAGCGTCTGGTCCAGGGAGGGGTGAGCTTCCTGAGCGGCGAAACCGGTCACGTCATCGCCGAGCCGCCGCGCGGCCATTTCGCCCTCGTCCCGGCAATTCTCGTCGGCCTCGGTTTGCTGCTGGTTCTCCTGCATGGCGACTGGCGCGAGCGCCGGCGGGCGGCGCTGGGGACGGCGTTGGGAGTCGGGGTGGTGGCGCTGGCTGTGCTCGCCGCCCTGCTCGGCAAGGACTACGTGATCGAGCGCAATTTGCTGCCGGCGCTCGTCCCGCTCGGCGCCGCGGTCGCGGTCGGGTTCAGCGTCCGCCGCCACCGGTGCCTCGGCGCCTTGCTCGCGGTCGCGCTCTGCGCCTACTGGATCGCCTTCGACGTCCACGTCACCCGGACCCCGAACCTGCAGCGGCCCGACTTCAAGGGCCTGGCCCAGGAGCTGGGGCCGCCCAGCGGCAGGCGGGCGATCGTCATGTGGAGGCTGGCGGCCGATCCGGCGCGCTGGTACCTGCACGACCACTCGCTGCGCTGGTACGGCGGGCCGGAAAGGGTGACCGAAGTGGATATCGTCGGCAAGTCGATCGCCGCGGTCAGCAGGCCGCTCGGGGCCGGGAGGCCCGGTAACCTGCCCGCTTCCTTCCATCAGGTGGGGCGGGTGCGGCTCAAACGTCTGACGCTGACCCGCTATGCCTCGAAGCACCCGGTGAAGATCTGGAACCACACGCTGCGTGACCTGCCGATCGGCTTTGGCCGCGTCGGCGTGCTGCTCGACGGCCCGCCCGCCCAGCGCCCGCAGGCTCAGCGCTCGAGCGCCCCGCCAGGGCCAGGCGTCGGGCTCGCCCCGAATCGAGTGGCGCCGCGATGAGCCCCGCCTCCGAACTGGCCTACCGGATCGGCCTTGCCGCGCGGCGGCCGGCGAACTGGGTGCAGTTGCTGAAGTTCGGCCTCGTCGGCGGGTCCGGCTACCTGATCAACCTCGCCGTCTTCGCCCTCCTGTCCGGCAGCCTCGGCGTCCACCACGCGGTCGCCGCGGTCGGCGCCTTCTGCGTCGCGGTCACCAACAACTTCCTCTGGAACCGCCACTGGACCTTTGACCCCGGCGAGGGGCCCGCTCACTTCCAGGCGGCCCGCTTCTTCGCCGTCAGCCTCGCCTCGCTCGCCATCAACCTCGTCGTGCTGGAGCTGTTGGTCTCCTCGCGCTCGGTCGGCGAGCTGACCGCCCAGGCGATCGCGGTGGCGCTAGCGATGCCGTTCAACTTTCTGGGCAACAAGCTGTGGACGTTCGCCTGAGGACCTATCCCGGCAGGGGTTCCACTTAACTTTTTCGAGGAGCGTCTTGCTGCTGTCGCTTGGCAGCGCACCAGCGAAAAAGTACAAGACGTTCCACCCCTGCCGGGATAGGTCCTCAGTGACGGGTGCCCCGGCCTGCACCCCGTCAGTAGCCTTTGCTGGGAGATGAGCGGGAAGCCCCAATACGACGCGCAGAGGATCGAGGCTTCCCGGCAGGCTGTTTGGGCTGAGCGGGGGGAGCTCGAGGCGCCGCAGCCGCCGCGGGACGGGCAGAGGGCGGTCTACGTCAAGGCTTCGAGCCCGTTCACCTCGGGCAACCTGCACATGGGGCACGTCCGCGACTACGCGATCGGCGACGCCTACGCGCGCTTCCAGCGCGCCCGCGGCGACGCCGTCCTCTTCGGCTTCGGCTTCGACGCCTTCGGATTGCCTGCCGAGCTGGCGGCGATCGAGCGCCAGGTCCTACCGGCCGAGTGGGTGCGACAGTGCGGCGAGCGGATGCTCGAGCAGATGAAGCGGCTCGGCTTCAGCTTCGACTACGACCGCGTCTTCTACAGCTCCGACGAGGGGCAGTACCGCTGGACGCAGTGGCTGTTCCTGACCCTGCTGGAGATCGGGATGATCTACCGCGCCGACGCCACCGTCGACTGGTGCGACACCTGTCAGACGACGCTCGCTTCGATCCAGGTCGAGGAGGGCGGGACCTGCTGGCGCTGCCACAACGAGGTGCGGCTGATCCGGCGGCCGACCTGGTTCCTGAAGATCACCGACTACCTCGAGGAGAACGACGCCAACAGCGAGCAGCTGCGGAACTGGGACGAGCTCTCGCTGGCGACCCAGCGCTACATCCTCGGCCGCACCGACGGCGTCGAGCTGGAGCTGGAGGGGTCGGCCGGGAAGCTGACCGTGTTCAGCCCGCACCGCGGTGCCCTGGCGGCGGCCCGGTTCGTGCTGCTTTCGCCGCGCCACCCCGAGATCGAGACCTGGGCGGCGAGCGCCGAGGCGCGCGAGGAGCTGGAGCAGATGCGCTCGGGTGGCTGGGAGCGCAGCGCCCGCGACGCCCGCGCGGTGCCGGTCCTCGATACCGGCACGGCGCTGAGCGGGCTCGACGGGAGCGAGCTGCCGGTACTGGTCTCGCCGCTGGTCGACGCTCGCTACGGGCCCACGGCGGCGTTCGGAATTCCGGCGATCGACGAGGCCGACGCGGAGATCGCCGCCCGGATCGCCCGGGTCGAGTGGGGGCGAGAGGACGATCGGCAGGCGGACCCCGGTGAGAAGGCAGCGACCGGGGAGGGGGCCGGTGCGCAACCGGCCGGCGCCCGCGAGGCCAAGCGCTACCGGGCCAACGACTTCTCGATCTCACGCCAGCGTGCCTGGGGGACTCCGATCCCGATCGTTCACTGCGGGGCCTGCGGGGCCGTGCCGGTGCCGGTGGAGGACCTGCCGGTCGTCCTCCCCAGCGACTTGATGCCGCGGGCCGAGGGCAACCCCCTGGCCGAGCGCCCCGACTTCGTCGACGTCGATTGCCCGCGTTGCGGCGGCGCCGCCAAGCGGGAGACCGACACCCTCGACTGCCACTTCGACGCCCTCTTTCTCTGGATCCCGGCCGCGGTGCCGCCAGCGGACCGGGCCGAGCAGATGTTCACGCACCCGCACCTGCGGCACTGGCTGCCGGCCGAGCGCCTGGTCGCCGGCAACGACAGCGGCGGCTTCGTCTTCGACCAGCGGATCGTCACCAAGGCGCTGCGCGACCACGGCGAGCTCGCCTTCATGCCGGACGGCGAGCCGTTCGCCGGCTGCCTCTTCCACGAGATGGTGATCGCCGAGGGCCGCAAGATGAGCAAGCACCTCGGCAACGTCATCGATCCCGACGAGCTGGTCTCCCAGCACGGCGCCGACACGGTGCGCCTGGCGGTGCTCTACGCCGCCGGGCCGGCGAAGACGCTGAACTGGTCCGAGGGCGCGGTCCGCTTCGCCAACCGCTTTCTGCGCAACCTCTGGACCTATTCGCACGACCGCTTCGCGGCGCTGGAGGGTTACGCCCATGACGAGGAGGCGGCTGCCGACACCGAGCACCTGCGCGACCGGCTGCGCAAATGGTGTGAGAACGGGCTGGCCCGGATCACCGAGGACGCCGCCGCGCTGCAGATGCACAAGGCGATTCGCGACCTGACGCGACTCTTCGAGCGGATCCAGGACTTCGAGAAGCGGGTGGTCAAGCGGCGCGGTCAGCTGGGCCGCGCCGACGCCGAGGCGCAGATCGCGGCGCTCGTCCTGACGGCACGCGCGCTGGCCCCGTTCGCGCCCCACACCGCCGAGGAACTGCTGCTCGCCTCGGGCGTCGAGGAGCGCGATCTGCCCGGTCCGTGGCCCGATTCCGCGGCGATCCCGGTGGCAGCGGGGAGTCCCGCCGCTGCCAGCTGAGGGGCAACAAAGAAAAAGCTGTTCTATTAAGCAAACCCCCTTGATTGTTATAAGCGCGTCTGTTATGAATGCTCGGGCCGGGCGATCACCGGTGAAGGAGGCGGGGCCCTCGGACAGGGAAACCGCCTTGGGGTGGCAAAGGAGGACCAGTCATGAGCCAGGATCTCAACGGATCCTGAGCGCGTCGGCTCGGCCGGCGCCGCCCCGCCTCTCTTCATCGTCCAAAGCGGCCCCTTCGGGGGTCGCTTTCATTTGCGCGCCTACTTCGGCGGCGCTTTGACGTCGAAGCGGCCGGGGCCCGGCGACCACGCCATGCCGGCGCAGAGCTCGGCCGGAGTCGTTTCCAGCGAGCCCGCCAGCTTCAGGATCGTCGCCAGCCGCGGCTCGCGGCCGGCCCGCTCGAGCAGCGAGATCTCCGTCCGGTGCAGGTCGCAGCGATCGCCCAGCTCTTCCTGGGAGATCCCGGCCTTGGTGCGGGCGCGGCGGAGGTTGGCGGCAAAGCGCTCCTGGGGGCTGGGCATGGTGGGGGCTTTCGGGGAGGGATAAAAAAACTGGCTGCAGTAGTGGAGGGGATTCTTTGCCGCCGCCGACAGGAACTCTACAGACAGTAGATTTCCTCACAATCGCATGGCCTACGGGTTCCGCTACCTTGCAGTTCAGCGTCCGACGCCGTTCTCCGGATATTTACGCAGAAAACGTTGAGCGCCGACAGGCTATGTGTTATACCCACGCACCAAAGGACCAGCGCCGGGCCCGGCCGGGGAGATCCCCAGGGCGGTCGTCGGTGGCAAAGGAGGAGTCATGAACGACGCGGTCGATCCGCATCTGGGAGGGCCTGGCGGCCCGCGGACCAGCTCCTGCGCCACCGAACTCGTCTGCCGTGACTGCGGCTACCGGACGCCGCTGCTCGATACCGCCTTCAAGTGTCCCGCCTGCGGCGAGGGGCTCGACATCGACTACGACTACGAGCGCGCCCGGCGGCTGATCGCCGAGCGGGGGATGGCGGACCGCCCCTGGAACATCTGGCGCCTCGAGGAGCTGCTGCCGATCGTCTCGCGGGCCGCCCAGGACAAAGTCGGCGAGTTCGCCGGCAAAACGCCGCTGATCCGCGCCGACCGGCTGGGCGCCGAGCTGGGCCTGAAGCGCCTCTATCTGAAGGACGACTCGACCAACCGCCCGACCCTCTCCTACAAGGACCGGGTCGTCAGCATGGCGATCGCCCGCCTGCTGGAGCTGGGCAAGGATGAGGTCGGCTGCGTCTCGACCGGCAACGTCGGCACCGCCGTCTCCGCTCTGGCGGCGAAGGCCGGCGCCGCCGCCTACATCTTCTATCCCGGCAACATGGAGAAGGGGAAGGCGAAAGCCTGTCGCGCCCTCGGCGCCCAGGTCTGCCAGCTGGACGGCAACTACGACGAGGCCAACCGCGCCTGCCGCGAGCTCTCGCTGGCCAGCGGCATCCAGTTCGCCAACATCACCCTGCGACCGTTCTACGCCGAGGGGGCGAAGACGATGGCCTTCGAGGTGGCCGAGGAGCTGGGCTGGAAGGGGCCGGACCATTTCGTCATCCCGGCGGCGGGCGGGACGCTGTCCTCGCGCGTTCACAAGGGCCTGAACGAGCTGCAGGCTGTAGGCCTGGCCGAGACCGAGGGGACGAAGATCAACATCGCCCAGGCGGGCGGCTGCTCGCCGATCGCCACGGCGATCCTCGGCGGCGGCGAGATCGAGCCGCAGAAGCCGGAGACCAACGCCCACTCGCTGGCGATCGGGGCGCCGGGCGACGGCGGCCTCGTGGTCGACGCGGTGCGGATCCGCAACGGCTCGGCGGCGACGGCGACCGATCCGGAGATCTTCGCGGCGATCGACCTGCTCGGCGCGACCGAGGGCATCCTCACCGAGCCGGCCGGAGGGACGACGATCGCCGCAACCGCGAGGCTGGCCCAGGAAGGCAAGATCGCCCCGGAGGAGACGGTCGTCGCGGTGATCAGCGGTAACGGCCTGAAGACGCTTCAAGAGCATCCGGACAAGCCGTGGCCGGAAATGGTCGCGTGCGACGTCGAGACGATGGGGGAGATGCTCGCTGACTTCCGCCAGGCGGCGGCGGCCGCGTTGCACTGAGCGGAAGGGGGGCGGGCGACCGGCGCGACCCACCCGGCGCGCGGCCGGTCGCCGCCGCCTGGCCCGGGGCCGGACAGACCTGTAAGCGGTGTCTGCAGTTGTGTCCGTATACCGGACACTGGCGCAGACTCATGCTCTGATCCGCGCCTCCTCGAGGTCGAGGTCGCGCTCGATCTGCCGCATCGTCTGGTGGCGAAGCCGACCCTTGCCGCGCAGGTTGAGCAGTTCGTCGCGCTCGATCCCGATCAGCTCCCGGCGCAGCGTCCCGTAGTCGGCGATTCGCTGCTCGCGAGCGGCGGCCTCGGGGTCCTCGCCACCGAGCACCGCCTGGCACATCCGGAAGCGGCCGCGGTAGAGGTCGCGCAGGCGCTTCAGCTGAGATTCGGAGGCGCGCTCCTCGTCCTCGATCTCGTCGAGCCGGTCGAGCGCCGCCTGCGCCGCCTCCATCCGCGCCACCGCCTCTTCGTCGCTCCAGCGCCGCGGCTCCTCGAGCCCCAGGGCGCGGACGACGAAGGGCAGCGAGAGGCCCTGGCCGACCAGGGTGATGAGGATCAGCGAGAAGGTCAGGAAGATGATCTGGGGCCGGGAGCCGACGCTGAGCGGGACGGCGAGCGCCGCGGCGAGGGAGACGGCGCCCCGCATCCCGCTCCAGCCGACGGCAAAGCGCTGGCCCGCGGTTTCGCCGCCGTCGGAGCCCAGGGCAAAGACGAAGGCGAGGCGGGTGGCGATCGAGGCGGCGGCGATCGCCGCCACGGGCCAGAGCAGCTGATCGACTCCGGACCCGGCCTGGTTCAGGGTGTCGACGATCCCCGGCAGCTGCAGGCCAAGCAGCACGAACAGCGTGATCTCCAGGCCGAAGATGAGCACCCCCCAGAAGGCGAGGGCGCTGAGGCGGATGTCGGCGTCCAGCGAGCGTGGCGAGCGGTAGCCGTTGTAGAGGCCGGCGACGACCGCGGCGAGGATGCCGGAGACGTGCAGCTGCTCGGCGCCGATGTAGGCGCCGTAGGCGGTCAGGACCGAGAGGAAGATCGAGAGGCCGGCGTCGGCCTGGCGGCGCACGATCGCGTCGGAGAGGACGCCGACGGCGAAGCCGACGACGATGCCGCCGGCGGCGACGTCGAGGAATTCCAGCGCCGCGCTGCCGAAGCTGAAGGCGCCGCCCGCGGCGACGCCGAGCGCGATCCGGTAGAGGACCAGGGCGGTGCCGTCGTTGATCATCGACTCGCCTTCGACCAGCAGGCGCACTCGCTCGGGGGCGCCGAGGCGGCGGAAGATCGAGGTCGCGGCGACGGCGTCGGTGGGGGCGAGGACGGCACCCAGCACCGCCGCCTCCGCCCAGCTGAGCCCCGAGACGGTTGCGTGGGCGACGACGGCGACCACCGCGGCGGTGAGGAAGACCAGACCGACCGAGAGCAGCGCCAGGGGCCGCATCACCGCCCGCAACTCCTGCGGCGAGGTGCGCCAGCCGGCCGCGTAGACGAGCGGCGGCAGGAAGATCAGGAAGACGGTGTCGGGATCGAGTTCGACGTCCGGCAGTCCCGGCAGCAGCGCGATCCCCAGGCCGCCGAGAACGAGCACGATCGGCGCCGGGATGTGGGCGAAGTCCGCCATGCGGACCAGGAGGGCCGCCGCCAGCAGGAGGATCAGGATCGACTCGACGTCGCTCATGACCACATAACATCGGGTTCCGTGGACGAACGACTCTCACCGCCGCTGGAGGACGTGGACCACCTGCGCGGCGAGCGCGATGCCGAGCTGGCGCTGGTGATGTTCGGCGACTTCCAGTGCCCCTTCTGCCTCGGCGCCCAGTCGGTGCTCAAACGGGTCCGCTCGCGGCTCGGCGACCGGCTGCTGTTCGTCTTCCGCCACCTGCCGATCCCCGAGAAGCATCCGCTGGCACCGATGGCCGCCGAAGCCAGCGAGGCCGCCGCCGCCCAGGGCCGCTTCTGGGAGTACCACGACGGCCTCTACGACGCGCAGCCGAAACTCTCGCGCGAGGTGATGCTGACCCTCGGCGCCGACCTCGGCCTCGACGCCGAGCGGATGGCGAGCGAGATCGACTCCGGCGCCCACCGCGACCGCGTCGCCCGCGACCTCGCCTCCGCCGCGGCCAGCGGCGCCACCGGCACCCCCGCCTTCTTCGTCAACGGAGTCCGGCACTTCGGCGCCTACGACGCCTCCTCGCTGGTCGAGGCCCTCGAAGGGGCGGGCTCCTAGGCGCCGTGAAGTTCCGGCAAGGGGGGCGTCGATGAGGGCTCTCGTGCAACGCGTCAGCCAGGCGGCGGTCGACGTCGAGGGGGAGCGGGTGGCGCAGATCGGCCCCGGGCTGCTGGTCCTGCTGGGAGTGGGGGTCGAGGACGGCGAGGAGCAGGCCGACCGGCTGGCCGACAAGGTGCGGGCGCTGCGGATCTTCGACGACGCCGAGGGCCGGATGAACGAGCCGTTGGGCGATCGCGAGGTGCTCTGCGTCAGCCAGTTCACGCTCTACGGCGACGCCCGTCGCGGCAACCGGCCCAGCTACGTGGCGGCGGCCCGGCCGGAGATCGCCGAGCCGCTCTACCAGCGTTTCTGCGAGCGCCTCGGCGCCAAGCGCGGCGTCTTCGGCGCCTGCATGGGCGTGGCCCTGATCAACGACGGACCGGTGACGCTGATGGTCGAGGTGGAGCGAGCGGCGACTTCAGCTGGGCACGACCGGACGATTGGGTGCACGCATTCGTCAACAAGCTCGAGCGGCTGATCGGGACCTACCCTCCGGACGGCGGATTCGCCCAACGATCGTCGGTGGCGGCAACCCCGGCGCTGCCGAACGGTGTCCGCCAACCTCGAGCTGCTGGACCAGCGCGGCTGCGCAAGCGGCATGGTGCATCTGCAGTACGGGTAAAATGAGCCCGTGGCTTCTCGATCCCGCACTCTGCTTGAGCCCGGCCATGAGGCCGAGTGGGCCGAGCTCAATCGCGAAAAGCGCGAGTATCACCAGCGAGCCACGCGCGCCCTGACGCCGTCCGAGCGCATCGCGGAGGGCCAGAGGCTTTCCCACCAGGCGGTATCGCTGCTGGCTTCCGTCATGCGGAATAACCATGTCCCCGGACGAGCCTTCTGGTCCTGATCTAGACGGGGTCGCCGCCGCCAACGCGGTCGGTCTCTCCTACTCTCCTACGTTGTCATCGGCGGCTTCAGCGTGATCGCCAATGGCTCCTACGCGCGACCAAGGACTCCGACCTTCTCGTCCCGGATGGGCCCGAAGCCGACGGGACGATTACTCGCTTCCTCGAGAGCATTGAAGCAGTGCGTTTGTTTGACGGGCAAGTCTTGACCGAGGAAGACGTCGCGGCGTCCTATCACCTTCGAGTAAAGAGTCGCCACTGAGCCGGACCGGGTTTGACGGAGACCGTTTTAGTTGGTTTCCAATTTTAGAGGGATAGCTCAGTTGAGCCCCTGTCGAACGTATAGGTCCTCGAACTCCACGGGGAGAGACGTCGCCGAGGGATTCGTGCAGGCGCTCGTGGTTGAACCAGCTGACGTATTCGACGACGGCGAGCTCGAGCTGGGATCTGGAGCGCCAGGAGCGGTCGGCGACCAGCTCGGTCTTGAAGGTGTCGACGAAGCTCTCGGCTATCGCGTTGTCATAGGCGTCGCCGACCGAGCCGACGGAGGCGAGGACGCCGGCGTCGTCAAGCG
>DATAEW010000106.1:0-5266 GCA_036257815.1 Solirubrobacterales bacterium | reverse complement strand
GCCGTCGTCGTCGAGGGCTACACCGACGTCCTGGCGCTGCACCAGGCCGGGGTCGAGGAGGCGGTCGGCGTGATGGGCACCGCGATCACGCCGGATCAGGTCAAAACGCTCTCCGGCGTGGTCGACGAGGTGATCCTCGCGCTCGATGCCGACGAAGCCGGCCAGGAGGCGATGCTGCGCGCGCAGCGGGTCGCCGCCGGGCGGCGGATGCGGCTGCGGGTGGCGGCGATGCCGGCCGGCGAGGACCCGGCGGAGATGATGGCCGAGCCCGGCGGCGCCGAGCGCTTCGCTGCCCTGGTTGACTCAGCGGCCGAGCTGCCGGCCTTCCAGGTCGGCCTCGTCCTCGACCGCACCGACGTCGCCTCGCCGACCGAGCGGGACCGGGCGCTCGACGAGGTGGCGCCGGTGCTGGCGGGGCTGGGGGAGACGGCGAGCCGCGACGATCTGGTGCGCCGCGTCGCCGAGCGCCTCGACCTGGATCCGGCGTTGGTGATGGGCCGCGTGGTCGCCGCGCAGCCGGCCAGCGGGGGCGCCGAGGGCGCGTTTGCCCGCTCCGAGCCGGCCAACAGCGGGCGGGCCTCCTCGCAACCCCGCCGCCCGGTCGAGCTGAGCTCCCGCGAGCGGCGCGAGCGAGCGCTGCTGGCGATGTGCATCGCCCTGCCCGCGGAGGGCCGCGAGTACCTGGCGCGGCTGAGCGCCGAGCACCTTTCGCCGACCGGCCTGCAGGCGGCGACCTGGCTGCGCGAGCATCCCGACGAGCCGGCCTCGAACCTGCCGCCGGACCCGGAGCTGGCGAGCCTGATCACCGAGCTGGTGATGAAGGCCAGCGAGGAGCCCGCCTCCCACGAAGCGATGGAGATCAATTTCCTCCTGCTGGAGCAGCGCCGGCTGGAGAACGAAATCGCCGCCGCCGGCGAGCGCGGCGACTACGAGCGCCGCGCCGCCCTGAGCCGCGAGCGGGCGAGCCTGGTCGAGCGGATCGCCCACGCCCAGCGGGTCGAGAGCTGAGTCGGTAAATTCCGAGCGGTCCGGCTCGCGCCGGGCGCCGGTCCGGGGTAGCTCAATCGGCAGAGCATTCGGCTGTTAACCGAAGGGTTGTGGGTTCGAGTCCCACCCCCGGAGCTCAGTTCGTCAGCGAACGACGGGCCATGGCCCGCTGGCTCTGGCGTCGCGCCAGGCTCTCGACCAGCTCGGCGCCCCGGACCGCGCCGTCGTGCTCGCGGTTCCAGGCGGCGATCTCGCCGGCCCGGGCGGCGAAGGAGCGCTCGCCGAGCAGCCGCCTCACCGCCCAGCGCAGCGGCCCCGGGCGGCACAGTCGCCAGGGGAGCGAGAGGCCGACGCCGGCCCACTCGACCCGCATCGCGGTCTCGCTCATGTCGCCGGCGATCGGGCAGACGAGGACGGGGGTGCCGGCGCCGAGCGCCCGCGCAACGGTGCCGTGGCCGCCGTGGGAGACGACCAGCGAGGCGGCCGGCATCAGCTGGCTGTAGCTCAGCCAGTCGACCAGGACGGCGTTCGGCGGCACCTCGACCGGGTCCCGCGGACGCACGCGGTTGGTCGTCGCGACCACCCGCACCGGCTCGCCGGCAAGCGCCCGCAGGGCGGCGCGGACGAGGCGATTGCCGGAGTCGTGGGCGGTGCTGGGGGCGACGAGGACCAGCGGCGCGGTGCCCGGCGGCAGCTCGATCTCGGGATGGGGGATCTCGAAGCTCATCGGACCGGTCACGTGGACCCCGGGGGGCCAGGCGCGTGGGTACTCGAGCTGGGGGAAGGTCCCGACCAGCACCAGGTCGGGGCTGATGCCGCCGTGGAAGCGCTCGAGCGGCGGCAGGTCGAGGCGTGCCCGCTGCTGGTTGAGGTCGCGCCGGCCGTGCTCGAGGCCGACCCGCAGCAGCCGCTGTCCGGCTCGCCAGGCGGCGTGGCCCAGCGGCGTCCGCGGCCTCCGCAGGCCGATGGCGAAGAACGGCTGCCCCGGCTCGACCACCGGGTAGATGTGGGGGACGAGGGTCGCCAGGGGCACGCCGGCGCGCTCGGCCGCCAGCGCCGGCGCCAGGGTGAGGATGTCGGCGACGACGACGTGCGGTCGCATCCGCTCCAGCAGCGGCAGCAGCGCCCGCGCCGCGTCCGCGGCGTGGTGCCCATCGTCGGAATCCGGCTCGGGGGGCGGGAACATCCTGTATTCCTCGGCCGCCGCGAAGCCGAGTCCGGCGCCCTCGACCGCCGAGCGCCGCTCCTCCCAGGTCTCGACGACTACCTCGTGGCCCCGCGCCGCCAGCGCCCGCCCCAGCGAGATCGCCGGGAAGGCGTGCCCGGCGTCGCCGAACGCAGCGACGAGACATCGGAGTCGTGACGAGGCCCTCCGGTTCCCAGGCAACGAAGCAGGGAGCCCTAATGGCAGCGCCATTTGGGCGACCGAGGACACAGCCAGGGGACCGGAGAGGCCGTCACGGCGCGTCCTGGCCCTCGCCGGCGCGCGTGAAGACAATCTCAGGGACGTGGCAGGCGGGGGAGGTGCGCAGCAGGAAGCGCACCGCCTCGCCGAGGTCGGAGGCCTGGATCATCTCCTCGGCCGGCACCTGGCCCTTGACGAAGTCGGTCATCGGCGTATCGACGAATGCGGGCGCCAGCGCCGTGCACTGGATCCCTGCACCACCTGCCTCGCGATGGGTCGACTGGGTGAAGTTGATCACCGCGGCCTTGGTCGCGGCGTAGATCGAGAGCCACGCCTGCCCGGCCTTGCCGGCGATCGAGGCGGTGTTGACGATCAGCGCCTTCCCATGCTCGGCGCCGGCCTCGCGCAGCAGCGGCAGTCCCTCTCGGGTGCCGAGGATCAGCGCCCGCAGGTTGATCGCCAGCTGCATGTCGAGGTGCTTGGTCTGGATCTCCTCCATCGGCGCCCCGATTCCCACGCCGGCGTTGTTGACCAGGCAGTCCAGACGCCCGTACCTCTCCTTGTGGCGGGCGAAGGCGGCGAGGACGTCCTCCTCCTCGGCCATGTTGCCGGCGATCGCCTCGACTTCGAGGCCCTCGCCGCGCAGGCCGTCGGCTGCCTGCTCGAGCTTCTCCGGGCGCCGCGAGGACACCGTCAGCGCGTACCCCTCCTGGCCCAGGGCACGGGCGATTGCCAGGCCGATCCCACTCGAAGCCCCGGTCACCAGGGCAGCACGTTCCGCCATCCTCATCTCCTCCGCTGTCGACGACCGCCGCAGCCTATCTGGGCACGCACGAATAACATGGCACCGATGCGTGCCACCCGCCTCGCCCCTGCTTTCGCCTGCCTGCTTGCCGCCGCCGCGGCGCTGGCCGGCTGCGGCGGCTCGGGGACTGGCAGCTCCGCCGGCAGCGCCGACAGCCGGCCGGCGCCGGCGAAGGGCGCCTTCCCCAGCGCCGAAGGTCGCACCCTGCGCGAGCTGCTGGACCAGGTCGCCGACAAACCCTCCGAACTCGTCGTCTCGCCGGCAGCGCTGGTCTTCTACAAGGGCCAGAACCGCTACCCGTTCGGGGTCTTCGAAAAGGACCGCTCCCAGGTCGGGGACGCCGAAGTCGCCCTCTACTTCTCCCATGTCCCGACGCCGACTCCCGGCGCCAAATCGAAACCCGGCCACAAAGGGCAGCAGGCGAAAGCCGACGCCCGGGCACTCGACCAGCCGGCGGTCGGTCCCTTCCCGGCGAAGATCGAAAGCCTCCAGACCCAGCCGGCGTTCCGGGCGCAGACGACGGTCAACGACCCCGATGCGGCGAGCGTCGTCTACTCGGCGCCGATCGATTTCCCCAGCGAAGGCGAGTGGCAGATCGCGGCGCTGATCAAGGAAGGCGACGAGGTCGGCGCCACGCTGCTGCCCAGCGCGGTGGTCGGCGAATACACCAACATCCCGCGTCCCGGCCAGCCGGCGCCGAAGATCCACACGCCGACGCCCGGCGACGTCGGCGGCGATCTCTCGAAGATCACGACGCGCGTTCCGGCGGACACGCAGAACCGCGTGGATTTCGCGCAGGCGCTGGGAAAAGAACCGATCCTGCTCTTGTTTGCGACCCCCCAGTTCTGCCAGAGTCGGGTCTGCGGGCCCGTCGTCGACGTGGCCGAGGAAGCCAAAGAGGAATACGGAGACAAGGCGGCCTTCATCCACATGGAGATCTACGAAGAAAACGACCCCAACAAGGGCGTCCGGCCGCAGGTGCGCGCCTTCCACCTGCCGAGTGAGCCCTGGCTCTTCGCGGTCAACCGCCACGGCGTCGTCAGCTCGGTGGTCGAGGGCGCCTTCGGCAAGGAGCTGATGGACGCCACGGTCGAAAAGGTGGTCTCAGAATGAGCGACAACAAGGCCGCCGCTGACAACGAGCTGCTGGAGTCCTTCGCCGAGGAGGCGCGGCGCCGCTGCGACGTGATCGCCGCCGGCCTGGCAACCGAGACGACCGACTTCGAGACCATGCGGGCCGAAGCCCACGCCCTCCGCGGCACCGCCGGCGTCGTCGGCCTGCGCCGCCTCGCCGAGCTGGCGGGCCTGATGGAGTCCGACCTCGCCGAAGCCAAGAAAACCGGCGTCATCCGCGGCGGCCGCGACCACCAGATCGCCGACGCCGCCAAGGCCCTCGCCGAGGGCGCCGCCGCCGCCGCCAAAGGCGAAGAAGAGCCGCCCGACGTCGGCCGCTCCCTCGCCCAGCTCTTCAGCGCCTGACGCTCCCCGGGCCGCTCCGCGCACGCTACGCTCGCCCCGCGGGGCGGTAGCTCAGTTGGTTAGAGCAGCGGACTCATAATCCGTCGGTCGCTGGTTCGAGTCCAGCCCGCCCCACTAGAAATCGGCTCTAGCAAGCCAAATAGAGAATTGGGATCCGGCAGAAATCCGAAACTTTGTCCCCAATTTGTCCCGAAAAGGAGCTGGAATCGGGCGGCAGATGTCCCAAGCTCCGCCCCGACCGATCTCCGGACACGTCTTCAAGCGCAAGGGAAAACGCGGCGGCGTCTGGTACGCGAAGTACCGATTGCCCGACGGCCGCCAGCAGCAGAAGCGCATCGGTCCTCACTGGACCGAGAAGACCGCGCCGCCGAATGGCTACTTCACGAAGACGACGGCGGAGACCTACCTGGACACTCTCCTGGCGCAGGCTCGCCAGGGAACGCTGCCGGGGATGGTCCAGACCGGCAAGACGTTTCGGGATGCAGCCGAGGAGTGGTTGAGCTACTGCGAGAACGTCCGCGACTGCAAGCCCTCGACCCTGCGTGACTACACGAACATGCTTCGCGTCCTCAACCGGCAGTTCGGCGACCG
>DATAEW010000105.1:0-36283 GCA_036257815.1 Solirubrobacterales bacterium | reverse complement strand
GCGGCTGGTTTCGAACCAGCGACCTCTCGCGTGTGAAGAACCCCGGAAAGAGCGCCAAAATGCCCGCAAACCCGCATTCCCAAGGGGAATGCGACGCCGGTCCTGAAGACGGGTCGGCCACTGGTGCTCAGGCTTTGGAGGCACGTCCCGCCGAGTTCATGGGCGACCGTGCGCTCTGCCATGATTCCTCCGATGGAGCAGCGTCACGTCAAGCTCAGCGGCGACGTCGAGGGCTCTTACGTGATCGAGGAGGCTCTGGCCGATGGCCGCTTCGTGGTCGCACCGGAGTGGCCGTCGAAGGAGACCTCCGCCGACGCGATCTTGGAGCGCGCGGGGGGCAAGCGGATGTCGTCCGAGGAGTTCGACAAGCACTTCGGCGATCTGCCCACCGACGGCGAGGGGTAGATGGCCGCGCAGTCTTCGGGACCGGCCTTCCCGGTCCACGTAGACGAGCGCGAGGTTGACGAGGATCTCAGCCACGCGACCGACGCCGGACTTACGGCGATCACGGCGATGATCGAGGAGATGAAGGCCAATGGAGTTCCGGCGTCCTGGCTGCGACGCTGTGATCCCGAAGCACAGGACGGGACCCGCCTACCAGGATGCGTGAAGATCTACATCCCGCAACCGGCCGGCCAGTGGGGAGCGGTCTTCCTCGGCGGTTCGCTCGACGGCCGTCCGACGCTGTTCCTGCTCGCCGTTGGTGAGCGTCACCCTGGGGCGCCTTGGCGGCCAAGCGTCTACGAGATCGCCCATCGACGGCTGCAGCAAACGAGGAAGTAGAACGGCTGCTTTCCCGGAACTGGCGGGCGGGTGCCCAGCCTTGGGAACTGGTGCCCAAGGCTGACCGAGTCCGGGCGGCCACGGTCGCGCCTGCTCGGACCGATGGGCGCCGAAGAGACGCCTAGCCCATAGGCTGCAGCGCGACAGTTTCCGAGGCACGGCTGGGAGGCGGCCTTGAACTGCATGAACGTCTTACTTGCTGAAGCGCCGGTGGAACGCGCCGGCATCTCGGCGACGGAAGTCGTGGCTCTGATCGTCGCGCTCGTGGCCCGTCCTTGATGGCGTTCAGGGGAGAGGGGCTGCGGCATGGATCCCTGTCATCGAATGGCTCGGGTTGCATGCAGCAGGCGGGGTTGTCAGCTACGGAGCAGGCTGGGCGACGCGAGAAGTCATCCGGCGCATTCGGAACAAGATCGAGGAAGCGAGGTCAAGCGAGCACCGAGTGATGGTCTCGAAAGGGCTCGCGGCTGCGCTTGCCGCAGAGCACGTATTCGAGATGACTAACGAGACCGATGTTCTGCACGCCGAGTTCGTTCACGAGCCGTCATCGCTGGCTGGGAGGCCGATAACGGAGACGAGCTACACCGGCATTGAGCCTTGGATCGTCCCACTGAATCGGCTGCGGAAGCTCGTTGTAGTCGATCGGCTCATGACGAATCTTCGACAAGCGACCATCGCCAGTCGGAGCCAGGTAGCGCCCGTCCGATCGACGAAGGCAAGCTCGACAGCCGGACGGCCGATCATCCCTGCCCAGCCTCCAGGGGCAGTCGTGTAATGCCCGCCGGGAGGGATGACGGTACACGTCTTGCGACTCGCTGGAAAGTCAGCCCGATGCAGGGAATCGGGAGATGGGCGCGGCTGGTTTCGAACCAGCGACCTCTCGCGTGTGAAGCGAGCGCTCTCCCACTGAGCTACGCGCCCTGGAGGCACTGATTCTATGGCCGGGCCTGCTTGGGCACCTTGGCGGCTCAGCTTCCCGCCAGGCCCGGGACCGCGGGCCCCTCTCCGACCGGGGAGGGGCCTTCGCCCTGTTGCCGCTCGTCCTCTTCGCGCTCCGCCTGCTTGCGCAGCCCCAGGCCGACGAAGGGGAAGACCAGGGTCGAGAGCATCGCCGCGCCGACCAGGCCGGCTGCCGTGGAGGAGCGCATCTTGCCGGAGTCGATGGCGATCGTCGTGATCGCGACGACCAGCGGCAGCTCGGTGGCGCAGTAGAAGGCGAGGGCGAGGCGGTCGCGGAGGCTGAGGATGCCACGGTAGAGGAGCAGGGCCGGGACGCCTCGGACCACGAGGAAGAGGCAGAAGAACAGGAGCAGCTTGCCGATCGCCGCCGCGGTGCCGAGCGCGCTGAGGTTGAAGCCGATGCCGCTGGTGACGAAGAAGAAGGGGACGAAGAAGCCGAAGCCGACTGCGGTCAGCTTCGACTCGAAGATCGTCAGCTCGTGTCCCTTCAGCGCCATCCTGGTGATCAGGCCGGCGACGAAGCCGCCGAGCAGGACGTCGAGGCCGAGCTTGCTGGCCAGCAGCACGAGGCCGAAGACGAGCACCACGGTGACCCGCACGGCGAGCTGGCTGCTCGCCTCGAAGGTCTTTTCCAGCGCCGGCCAGCCGCGCCACGCGAGCCGTACCGAGAACAGCGCCACGGCGATCGCCAGGGCGACGAAGGCGATCAGGATCGCCGTCTCGTGGATCGGGCTCTGGGTCGAGAAGAAGAGCGTGACGAGCAGGATCGGCCCGAACTCGCCGGCCCCGCCGGCGGCCAGCAGGTAGGTGCCGAAGCGGGTCCTCAGCTCACCGCTGTCGCGGAGGATCGGGATCAGGGTGCCGATCGCGGTCGTCGCCATCGCGGCCCCGGTGTAGAGAAAGGAGTCGATCACGTTGGCGCCGGCCAGCACCCCGCCGATCGCGAAGGCGATCCCCACCGAGAGCACCCAGCCCCAGGCGCCGAGTTCCAGCGGCCGGCCGTGGATACGGGCGAAGTCGATCTCGTAGCCGGCGAAGAAGAACAGCATGCCGAGGCCGAGGTTGGAGAAGAATTCGACGAAGTCGTCGAGCTGGGCGAGCTGCAGCACGTGGGGCCCGATCAGGATCCCGATGAACAGCTCGAGGACGACGACCGGCGGCGCGAAGCGCTTGGGGACGACCGCGACGACGATCGCGGCGATCGCCGCCACCATCACGATGGCGAAGAAGGAGCCGGTGTCGACTTCGATCGCGGCGCTGGGCAGGACGGTCAACGGGTCTCATCCTAGGGACGGGGGAGTAGGATCATCAATGGACCGTGCTAGGCGGGGAATCAGCGGTGCCCTGTAACCCGAAATCCGCTTAGCGGGGCCGAATCCCGTTCCGAGGGACTGGCCGTCGGGGTCAGTGCGTCGCGGCGGCGTTGACGGCCGGGTCCTGCGCGACGTGGGCACGCGAATCAGGTCAGGTCCGGAAGGAAGCAGCCTTAAGCGGATGCCGCGGGTGCCGCAGGCGAGCCCGGCTCGAGCTCTAAGCGACGGACACGCCCGGTGACCTCGTTTCGAAGGCGGGTGCACGGTCCATTTTCGCCCCCCTGCCTTTTGTAACCCTCTGGGTGACAAAAGAGGGGGGAAGGGAAGGGTGGATTGAGAGGGAGACCGGGGCTCAGTCGATCAGGCGCTCAGTCGATCAGGCGCTTGCGCATCTGGTGGATCGCGACGCGCCAGGTGATCAGCGCGAAGGCGACGAGGAAGCCGAAGCGCAGCAGGTCGACCGCCTCGAAGCCGAAGGCGCCGCCGCGGACCAGTTCGACCAGCTGGTGCAGGGGGTTGAAGTTGGCGGCCACCTGGACGCCCTGCGGCAGGCCGCTGATCGGGAAGAAGGTGCCGGCGACGAGGAACAGCGGCGTGACGAAGAGCGCCGTCACGTAGTTGAACTGGTCGATCTTGGCCACCGTCGCCGCCATCGCCACGCCGAAGCCGGCGAAGCCGAGCGCGGTGACGAAGCAGAACAGCGGCACCAGCAGCATCCCCGGCGCCGGGTCGAGCCCGAAGGCGATCGTCACCACCAGCGGGATGCAGCCGTAGCTGCCCGAGCGCAGGCCGATCCACAGCATCTCGGCGCTGACCAGCTCCTCGACGTCGACCGGTGCCGCGAGGATCGCGTCGTAGGTGTTCTGAAAGCGGTGCTTGACGAAGGTGCCGAACATCGCCGGCAGGGCGCTGGAGAAGATCACCGCGGTTGCCACCATTCCGGTGCCGACGAACTCGATGTAGGGGACGCCGTTGACTTCGTCGACCAGGGTCGCGCTGAGGCCGAGCCCGAAGGCGAGCAGGTAGACGATCGGTTCCAGGACGCTGGAGAAGGTCGTGCCCTTCCAGTAGGTGCGGAAGTTGGCGACCTCGCGGCTCATCACGCCGCCGATCGCCGCCGGTTCCAAGCGCCGCATCGTCTGCCCCCTCATCCCGCGGTGCCTTTCGGACGCTCACCGACCGAAGGGAACCGCGGGATGGTGAGGAGGGTGTTCATTCCGCCTCCTCGCCGGTCAGCAGCACGAAGACGTCCTCCAGCGAGGCGGCGCGCCAGACCGCGTCCTCGGGGATCGTCCCGTCCTCGCCGCGATCGGAGCCGACGATCGCGATCGCCGGGCCCGCCGGCCGCACGGCGAGGCCGCGGGACTCGGCGTCGGCGCGCACCTCGGCCAGCCGGTCCGGTGGCCCGTAGACCTCCGCCGTCTGGCGGCCGGCGTGCTCGCCGATCAGCTCGACCGGGTGGCCGCGGCTGATGATCCTGCCCCGGTGCATCACCGCCACCTCGTCGGCCAGCCGCTCGGCCTCCTCGATGTAGTGGGTCGACATCAGGATCGTCGTCCCGCGCGATTTCAGCTCGCCGATCAGCGTCCACAGCTCGGTGCGGATCTGCGGGTCGAGGCCGACGGTCGGCTCATCGAGAAGGACGAGACGCGGTTCGTGGACCAGGCCGCGGGCCAGCAGCAGCCGCCGCCGCATCCCCCCCGAGAGCTGGTCGACCGCGTCGCGCCGCCGCTCCCGCAGGCGGGCCAGGTCGAGCGCCCGGTCGACCGCGCCGGCCACATCGTGCACCCGGTATAGGCGGGCGAAGATCGCCAGGTTGTCTTCGACGGTGACGTCGACGTCGAGGTTGTCGAGCTGCGGCACAACGCCCATCTCCGCCCGCGCCGCCTTCGCCTCCGCCGGCAGCTCGTGGCCGAGCACCCGCAGCTCGCCCGCATCGGCGATCGCCTGGCCGGTGAGCAGGCGCATCGTCGTCGACTTGCCGGCGCCGTTGGGCCCGAGCAGGCCGAGGCAGGTGCCGGCCGGCACCTCGAGGTCCAGGCCGTCCACCGCGGTGATCGGGCCAAAGCGCTTGACCACCCCGCGCAGTTCGATCGCCCCCATGACCTGATGCTTACACGGTCGCCTCGCGTCCGCGTTGAGCCAGCCGCTCGGCCAGCCAGAGGTCGCAGAGCCAGTCCCTCGCCTCGCCTTTCCTGCGGGTGACGAGGATCCCGTCGGGGCCGCCACGGACCTCGAGGCGCTGCCAGCGCTGCGAGCGCGGCACCGCCTCCAGCGTGGCCGCCACCGCGGCCGCGGCGCCGTCGCTGGCGCGCAGCCGGCCGTCGTGAGCGCGGGCCTCGAACGCCGGTCCCGGGGCGGCGACCCGCACCTCGCTAGCGCCGGCGTCTTCGAAGCCGCCGAGACGCACCTCAACCGCGCGGCCGTGCCGCGGTCCGCTCAGCACGGTCCAGCCCCGCAGCCGGTAGTCGAAGCCGGGCTGAGTCGGGTAGCGCGCCTCGAACCCGCCCTTGGGTTTCTCGGTCACCGCGAGGCCGAGCGGCCGCATCGCCCGCGAGGTGCGCTCGTAGCCGCTCTCGATCTCGCCGCCGGGAGAGATCGCGCGGTAGGAGCCGTAGATCGCCGCCGCGAGGATCAGCGGCCCGCCGATCAGCAGCGGGACGAAGCTTTCGGTCAGGTAGATCGCCGGCACGGTGAGGAGGATCAGCGCGAAGACGATCGCCCCCAGCCTGTGGCTGCGGCGGTTCACGTCCCACAGCTCGCCGCGCGCCCGCACGGCGTCGGCGTCGATCGGGGAGACGGCCAGCGCCGCCCACAGCTCTGGCTCGGACATCGTCGTCGGGTCGGCGACCTGACGGCCCCCTTCCGCGGCCCCGCGCGCGGTGCTCGCCGCGTCGGCGCCGGCGGCCCGCTCGATGTCGGCCCGCTGGAGGACGATCAGGACGACGACGAAGATCGCGATCACGCCGAAGATCAGGCCCAGGGTCAGCTTCGGGTTGGCTTCTCCCTGGCCGGTCGTGGTGGCGATCACCGCGACCAGCGCGGCGACGACCACGACGCCGATCAGGCCGAACCGGCCCGACCTCTTGAAGCCCCCAGACACCGTCCCAGGCTATCCGCGAAGTCGCCTGATTGAAAGAGCTGGCCGGGGTCAGCAGCGGCGGTAGACGCGCCAGGAGTCGTTTGCGGCCACCTCGCGGTAGCCGCGGGGCACTGGGAACGAGGGATTCGTCTTGTCGTTCTGGTCGAGGATGAAGTTGTGGATCACGAAGGGGCTGGCCGGGGCGACGAAGTAGCCGCGTTCGGCGATCCCTTCCTCGCTGGCGCTGACGATTTGAGTCGGCTTGATTTCGAGCCCGAACGCGAGACGGGGAACGGCGCGGTGGTTGGGGACCGCGATCGGCCCGCAGAGCGGTTCGAAGGCGCCGGCGTCGACCAGGTCGGTGAGGTCGCGCTCGATCGCCCCCTGGTCGGAGAGGTCGGAATGGACGGTCGAGTCGAGGTCCCACTGGTTGGGCAGCCAGAGCACGAACATCAGCGCCACCAGGCCGGCGAAGGCCTGCCACCAGCGCCGGTGCGGGTCGCCTGGCTCCAGCAGTCGCCAGCCGAGCAGCGCCAGGGCGACGAAGATCGCCAGCACCGCCGCGGCGAGCATCGTGTAGCGGGCGATGATCGCCAGGCCGGCGCAGGCGAGCAGGGCGAAGGCACCGAGCGCCAGCGCGCAGGCGACGATCCCCAGCGCCGAGCGCCGCCGCAGGTAGAGGAAGCCGAGGACGATGCCGCCGGCGGCGCCGACCATCCCCGGCCACTGCATGACTTCGCCGAGCGCGCGGGGGCCGTAGAGGACCAGGTCGACAGGGCCGGTCCGGCGGGCGAGGGTTTCCACCGTCTTCTGGGTCCCGGTGAGCGAGTACGTCGGGCTGCCGGTGGTGATGGCGTCGAAGAGGATCCAGAGGACCGGTGCGGACAGGGCGAGACCCACGAGGGCCGCGCCATGGGGAGAGGCCAGGGCGCCTCTCGCCCGGACAAGCGCCGGCCAAATTAGGCCGGCGCTTTGAGTATCCGCCCGTTCGAGAGGCGCCCTGGCCTCTCCTTCGGGCACGTCTCGGCCGGACGGGCTCCCGGTCCCATCCGCCCTGGTGAAAGCTTCTGAGGGACCGAGCAAGAGGTAAGCCAGGTAGGCGAGCGAGAAGAGCCAGGCCTCGGGGCGGAGGAGGCCCGCCAGGGCGAGCAGGGCTAGGACGGGCCAGCCGGCGCGGGGGCGTTTTGCCTCCAGCGTCAGGGCGCCGAGGCAGAGGGCGATGTAGGGGAGGTCGACGTAGGCGCGCAGGCCGTTGGAGAGGTACGGAGCGCGGGTGAGGACGATCGCGGTCGCCACGACGCCGATCCAGCGGTCGAACCAGATCGAGCCGAGGCGGTAGACGAGGTAGGCGACGAGGCCCAGCGAGACGTAGGCGAGGACCATCGTCGCCGTGATCGCCCCGTCGCCGAGCGGCGTCGTCACGAGCCCCAGCAGGTCGGCGAGCGGGTGGGGGGTCGGCGGCAGCGCGGCGCCGTAGTCGGGACTGCGGCCGTGGGCCAGTTCCCGGCCCCAGACGAGCGCGTAGATCGTGTCGTAGTTGGGGAAGCCGAGGGGGAAGATCAGCAGCAGCGCGGCGCTCACCGCGGCGACCCAGGCGGCAGGCGTCAACCAGTTGCGGGCCCCCTTCGACACGGGCGGCACGGTACCGCTGCCGGCCTCCGCGGGGCGTGGCGCTTTTGCTCGGAATAGCCGAACAAACGCGCCAGGGGGACGCCGCGGGCCCGTGGATACACTGGCCAGAGACCTGATGAGCGCCGAGTCGACCTCCCTCTACCGCCGCCACCGCCCCGGTTCCTTCGAGGAGGTGGTGGGCCAGCAGCACGTCGTCCGCACCCTGCGCAACGCGGTCGAGCAGGGGAAGGTCCACCACGCCTACCTGTTCGTCGGCTCGCGGGGGACCGGCAAGACCTCGATGGCGAAGATCCTCGCCCGCTCGCTGAACTGCGAGCGCGGCGGCCCGACCGTCCATCCCTGCGGCGAATGCGAGTCCTGCCGGACGATCGCCGCCGGCAGCTCGATCGACGTGATCGAGATGGACGCCGCCTCCAACCGCTCGGTCGACGACGTCCGCGACCTGCGCGAGCGGGTCGCCTACGCGCCGACCGGCGGGCACTGGAAGGTCTACATCCTCGACGAGGCGCACATGCTGACCAAGGAGGCCTGGAACGCCTTCCTGAAGACGCTCGAGGAGCCGCCGCCGAACACCGTCTTCGTCCTCGCGACGACCGAGGCCCACAAGGTGATGCCGACGATCGCCGACCGCTGCCAGCGCTTCGACTTCCAGCGGCCCTCGCTGGAGCAGATCTCCGAGGTGCTGCGGCGGGTAGCCGCCGCGGAGTCGATCGAGGTGGAGGAGGGCGCGGTGGCGATGATCGCCCGCTCGGCGTCCGGCAGCTTCCGCGACGCGCTCGGCACCCTGGACCAGCTCGTCGCCTTCGGCGGCAGCAAGGTCGAGCTCGACGACGTCCTGCAGATGCTCGGCGCCGCCGACGCGGACCTGCTCTTCGAGGCGATCGACGCGGTGGCCGCCGAGAACCCGCGGGCGGCCCTGCTCGGGGTCGAGAAGATGGCCCGCTCCGGCCGCGACCCCTCGCAGTTCGCGCGCGACCTGCTAGCTCACCTGCGCTTCCTGCTGGTCACCCAGACCACCGGTGAGGTCCCGACCTCCTTCGTCGTCACGGCGACCGACGGCGAGCGGTTGCGGGCTCAGGCGGCGGCCATCGGGCCGGCCGCCTTGGTCCGCACGATCGACGAGCTGGCGAACGCGCTGACGGCGATCCGCGAGGGGGACGAGGCGCGGATGGCGGTCGAGATCGCGCTCTTGAAAGCGGCGCGGCCGGATCTGGATCCCTCCACTGAGGGGCTGCTGCGGAGGATCGAGCGGCTCGAACAGCGGCTAGACGGGGGGAATCGGCCCGCGGGTCCTGTCGCGGCAGGGGACCCACCGACCCCTCCGGGAGCTGAAGCTTCCTCGGGGCCGGTCCCCCCTGCCGCGCCACCCGCGGACGACGCGCCCGAAGCTGAGGCTCATCCCGAGCCAGGCCACGATGAGGCTTCTCCCGCGGGTGACGCGGGGGCGGGGGCCCCCCGCGGAGCGGAGGATGCGGAGCATCCGAGCACCGTGGGGGTGGCCGCCGCGGCAGGACCCGCGGGGGGCGAGCCTGATCTGGATCTGGACGAGGTCGTTCAGGTCTGGCCGACCGTGCTGCAGAAGCTGACCGAGACGGCGCCGGCGCTTGCCGCCACCTTCGAGGGGGCGCGGCCGGTGGGGTTCGACGCGGAGGGCCTGAGGATCGGGTTCCCGGTGGATCGGACGTTCAACAAACGCAAGGCCGAGGCGCCCGAGCGGCGCGAAGCGGTCGCCGAAGCGTTCGAGGCGGTGAGCGGGCGGCGGCTGCGGCCGAGCTACGTGCTGCTGGACGAGGAGGCGGCGCCCCCGGAGGCGGGCGAGGCGCCGGCGGGCGAGGGCGAGATCGATCACGATGCGCTGGTGGAGCGCTTCAAGAGCGAGTTCAACGCGGAGGAGGTCAGCTAGTGGCGCGAGGAGGCGGGCCGGGGGGTTTCGACGTCAACGCCCTGATGAAACAGGCCCAGCAGATGCAGAACCAGATGCTGGAAGCCCAGGAGCAGCTGAAAGACGAAGTCGTCGAGGCGAGCGCCGGCGGCGGCATGGTCAAGGTGAAGATGGGCGGCGACCTGACCCTGCGCGAGATCGTCATCGACCCCGAGGCGATCGACCCCGAGGAGGCCGAGATGCTGGCCGAGATGGTCCAGGCCGCGGTGAACGAGGGCCTGCGCGCCGCTCAGGAGCTGGCCAGCTCGAAAATGGGCGGGATCGCCGGCGGTCTCGGTGGCGGCCTGCCGGGGCTCGGCGGTTGACCTGTCCTCCGCCAACCTCCTGAGCGCTTGAGATCCGCCCTATGAGCGAGGGTCCGGCACCGCTGGCGCGCCTGGTCGCCGAGCTCTCCAAGCTCCCCGGGATCGGCCAGCGGACGGCGCAGCGACTCGCCTTCCACCTGCTGCGGGCACCCGACGAAGAGGCGTTCGCGCTCGGCGAGGCGATCCGCGAGGTGAAGGAGAAGGTCGGCCTCTGCGAGGAATGCTTCAACCTCGCCGAGGGACCGCGCTGCCGGATCTGCGCCGACGCCAACCGGGACCGCTCGATCATCTGCGTGGTCGAGGAGCCGGCCGACGTGATCCCGATCGAGCGCACCCACGAATACCGTGGCCTCTACCACGTGCTCGGCGGCGCCCTCTCGCCGATCGACGGAGTCGACGCCCAGGACCTGAAGATCGCCGAGCTGCTCCGCCGGGTCGAGCGGGGGGGAGTCGAGGAGGTCGTGCTGGCGACCAACCCGACGACCACCGGCGAGGCGACCGCGCTGCACATCGCCGAGGCGCTGCGGGGGCGGGTGACGGTGACGCGGCTGGCCAGCGGCCTGCCGGTCGGCGCCGATCTCGAGCACGCCGACGAGGTGACGCTCGGCAAGGCGCTGGCCGGGCGGCGCAGCCTCGATTGAGTTTCGCTCCTGGGGCGGCGCAGCCCTCGACTGAGATTCGATCCCCGAGGCGGCCCAGCCCGACTCAGATTCGTTCCTGGACGAGTATCCGGTCCGAAATAGCGGGTTTTGTCGATTGCCTTTGTCCGTCCGGTGCGCCAAGGTCCAGCCGGTGAGCGGGCAGGCGAACGGCGAAGGTGGCTCCGAGGGTGGGGCGGGGCGCCTCGCGCGGGAGGTCGCGGCGCTGCACGAGACCCTGCTGGGACGGCTGCGAGAGGAGGTCGGGGACGACGCCGAGCGCTTCGCCGAGGCCGCGCAGCGGCTCGCCGGCGAGTTCGGCGACGTGACCGCGGTCGCGGTCGAAGCCGCGCGGCGCCGCGCGGCGGAGGCCGCCCCGATCGCCGCCCCGAAACGGGACGAGCATGTCCCGGCCGAGCCGACCGAGGGCCACCACGAGCTCGCCAGCCTCTACCGGCCGGGTCAGATGCGCCGTCGGCTCGACCAGCTGATCGAGACCAATCGCCGCTACGGGCACCCTTTCGGGCTCGCCGTCTTCGACGCCTCCGGGCCGGGGACCCGCAACGGCGACGCCGGCGGCGGCCGCGAGACCGTGATGGCCATCCTCGGCGCCGCGCTGCGCGACAGCATCAGGCTGGTCGACGAAGCCTTCCACCTCGAGGAGGACGCGATCTGCGTCCTGGCGCCCAACCTGCGCACGGTCGAAGGGATGCAGATGGCCGAGCGGCTGCTCGGCCGGCTGGACGAGCTGGAGCGCGCCGGGGGCCTGCGGATCGCGGTAGCGGCCGGGGTCGCCGCCTGTCCCGAACACGGCGCCGACGCCGAGCAGCTTCTGCACAGGGCCGACGAGGCGATGTGGCGGGCCCGCGCCGTGGGGCAGCCGGTAGGTGTCGGCGCCTTGCAAGATCGCTGACAGATTCGCGAAATTCGTCCATAACTTGTGTAAACCCAGCGCGGCGGTGGGAGAATCCCGCCCGCACGTCGAAATCCACGCGAACCTGCCTTTTGTAACCCAGAGGGTGACAAAAAGGCAGGGGTCGATCTACCTATCTAGAGATGCCTGGAATCAGAACCAACGCCGCCGCCGAAGTCCTCGGAGTGAGCCCCAACACGCTGCGCAGCTGGGAGCGCCGCTACGGCTACCCGGTCCCCAAGCGGACCGCCGGCAACCACCGCAACTACGAGCTGGTCGAGCTGCAGACCCTGCGCAACGCGCTCGCCGAGACCGGGAACATCTCCTCGGCGATCGAGCTGGCGCGCCAGCGGCAGGCGGCGCCGGCCAGCGACGGCAGCCTGCTCGCCGCCTTCGAGAGCTTCGACGAGGCCGCCGCTGACCGGGCGATCGAGGAAAGCCTCGCCCTGCGACCGCTGGAGCGCACGGTCGAGGAGCTGCTGCTGCCGGCGGTCGACCAGCTCGCCGCCGACCCCGACCGCGGGGCGGAGCTGGAGTTCGCCACCCGCTGGGCGACCGGCTGGCTGCACGGCGCCCGCCGCATGGCCTCCTCGGCCTCGCGGCCGGCCGGGATCCTGCTGCTCGACTCCAGCCACGGCCTCGATGCCGAGGAGGTCCACACCCAGGCGCTCGACCTGGCGCTGCGCCGCGCCGGCTTCCGCGTCCTCGTGCTCTCCAACGAGCTTGGCGACGAGCGGCTCGAGCGGGCGCTCGGGGCGCTCGACCCGACCGCGATCGTGCTCTGTGGCCCGGGGGCCGACACCAGGGACGCGGTGCGGCTGGTGCGCAAGATCCGCGAGCTGGGATTCGTCGCCCCGCTCTACGGCTTCCGCGCCGCCGGCCTGATCGGCGCTGCCGTTCCCTCGGCTGGCGAGAGGCCGAGCGAGGTGACCGGCATGCTGAACGCCGACCTGCGCCGCCGCGCCGCCCAGGCCTTCGCCTGATTCGGCGCCGCGCCCCTTCCCCCACGGCCGCGACCCGGCCAAAGAAAACCGGCACGAGGCCCGTGGGCCCCGTGCCGGTCGGAGGAACCGCCGCGCCGCCTCCCGCGCCGCCGGCTCTGGCTAGAGCGAGGCGATAGCCGATTTGGCCGCGTTGAGGACGACCTTGGGGACCGGCGCGAAGTCCAGCGAGGCGCCGTAGGCCTGTCCTTTGGTGATCACGTAGTTGAGGAACTGCTGCAGGAACGCCTTCTGCGCCGCGTTGTGGGGGACGATCGCGTACGTGAAGGTCGAGATCGGGTAGGCGGTCGTGGCCTTCTTCGGCGGGTTGACGATGCTGATCGCGTTGCTCGACGGCACGCTCTTCACCACCGAAGCTGCGCTTTCGATGTTCGAGAGGTTCGGCAGCTCGTAGTTGCCGGCGAGGTTCTGGATCGCGACGGCGTGGACGCCGGCGGCGATCAGGTAGTACGCCGAGATGTAGCCGATTGCGCCGGGGGTTTTGACGACCGTCGCGGTCACGCCAGCGTTGCCTTTGGCGCCGACGCCGGCTTTGAATCCGACCGTGGTCGCGAAGCCGACTTCGTTCTTCCAGGCGGAGCTGACCTTCGACAGGTAGTTGGTGAACGCGTAGGTGTCACCGGAGCCGTCGCTGCGGAACACCGGCGTGATCGTCAGGTTCGGCAGTTTGGCCTTCGGGTTGGCCTTCTTGATCTTCGGGTCGTTCCAGTTGGTGATCTTCCCGAAGTAGATGCCGGCGAGGATCGAGCCGGTCAGGTTGAGTTTCTTGACCCCGGGGATGTTGAACCCGACGCCGGTGGCCGAGAGCGCCCAAGGGATCTGGACGCAGCCGTTGCAGGCGGTGGCCTGTTCGGGCGTCAGCGGGGCGTCGGAGGCGCCGAAGTCGACGGTCCGCGCGGTGATCTGGGAGATCGCCGCACCGGAACCGACGGCGCTGTATTTGACGGGGATGCCTTCCTTGATTTCGAAGCCGCTGATCCACTGCGCCATCAGCGGAGCGACGAGGGTTGAGCCGGCGCCGTTCAAGCCGGCGGCCGACGCGCCTGCGGTCGCAACGGTTGCCATACCTCCAACCGTCCCAGCGACCGCGATAAACAGACCTAGCAACCTGTTGCGAATCAACTTAGTCCTTTCAACTGTGTCTTGGGATGCCTCTCAAAGGGGCCAGGGCCGTCGGAAAGGGCACCGTGGCGAACGGTAGGCTCGCGGCCACCGCGTGCATATGTGTGTCAATCCTGTGAAAGGGCGTGTGTTACAGCGATGTAACAAAACCGCAGGGAGCACACCTACCGCGACCTCTTGTTGCGAGTCTGTAAACGACAACTTGTGTCAATTCTGTGAAAATCGCGCGCGGGATGTGAGGGTCGGGCCAAACCTCCTCTACGCTGGCGCTCGATGAGCTCGACGGCCGGCCCCGCCACCCTTCCCCGCCCTCGCGCCGCGCGGCGGGGGTCAGTCCGCAGGCGGCTCGACCGGCTCGGCGACCGCCTTCTCTACGCCATCTGCCTGGCGGCCGCCCTGCTGGCCGCGGCGGTGATCGTCGTCGTCGCCTACCAGGTCGTGCACGGCGCCCAGCCGGCGATCTCGAAGTTCGGGCTCGGCTTCCTGACGGACGAAACCTGGCAGCCCAACTTCGGCGAATTCGGCGCCAAGTCGCTGATCTTCGGCACCGTGGTCACCTCGTTCTTCGCCCTGCTGCTGGGGGCGCCGATCGCGATCGCGATCGGCATCTTCCTCAGCATGCTGGCGCCGGTGGCGGTCCGCGGGGTGATCGGGCCGCTGGTCGAGATGCTGGCCGCGATCCCCAGCGTGATCCTCGGCTTCTGGGGCATTCTCGTCCTCGCCCCCTTCGTGCACGAACACGTCGAGCCGTTCCTGCACAGCAGCCTCGGCTTTGTCCCGATCTTCGGCGAGGCGGAAACGACCGGGGCCAGCATCTTCACCGCCAGCCTGATCCTGACGATCATGATCATCCCGATCGTCGCCTCGATCTCGCGCGACCTCTTCCTCGCCGTGCCGCGCGAGATGCAGGACGGCGCCTCGGCGCTGGGCGCCACCCGCTGGGAGGTGATCCGCGGCGTCGTCCTGCCCTCGACCGCCTCCGGGATCGTCGCCGCTTCCCTGCTCGGGCTCGGCCGGGCGCTGGGGGAGGCGATCGCGGTTGCCCAGGTGATCGGCGCCGGCTCGGAAATCCAAGCCTCGCTGTTCAGGACCGGCGACACCCTGGCGGCGCGGATCGCCAACCAGTTCCCCGGCGCGCTGACCGAACTGCACAAAGCGTCGCTCTTCTACTGCGGGGTGATCCTGCTCGTCTTCGGGATTCTCTCCAACGTCACCGCGGACTGGATCGGACGGCGGTTCGGCTTCGAGGGAGGGGTCCTGCGATGAGCGCCGGGTTCGACCCGACGGCACCGCTGACGCCAAGCGGCAACCTCAAACGGCGCCAGCTGTTCAGTCGCTTTGCCCTGGTCGGCGCTACCGCCGCCGCCGTCCTTGCGGTCGCGGTCCTGGTCCTGGTCATCTACGCCGTGGCCTCGCGCGGCCTCAGCGCGATCAGCCTCGACTTCATCTTCAAGGCGGCGCCCGACGGAATCGGACCGGAGCTCGTCGGCACCGGCGTCATCGTCGCCATCGCGACGCTGATCGCGATGCCGATCGGCGTGCTGATCGCGATCTTCGTGACCGAGTACGCCGGACGGCGGGCGACCAACGCGGTGAAGCTGACGCTCGACCTGATGAACGGCCTGCCCTCGATCATCATCGCCCTGTTCATCTTCGGGCTGCTGGTCGAAACCAGGGGGCAGTCCGGGTTCGCCGCCGCGGTCGCCCTCTCGATCATCGAGGTGCCGCTGGTCGCCCGCGGCAGCCAGGAGGTGCTGCGGCTCGTCCCGGCGAGCCAGCGGGAAGCGGCGGACGCCCTGGGAGTGGCGAGGTGGCGCTCGACCATGACCATCGTCCTGCCGGCGGCGCTCGGCGGAATCGTCACCTCGACCGTGCTCGCCGTCGCCCGGGCCGCCGGCGAGACCGCGCCGCTGATCTTCGCCACCTCACTCGGGAACACGGACAGATACTCGCTCAACCCCTTCGAACCGCTGCCGACCGTGCCGGTGCGGATCTACGAACTCTCCGAAGAAGCGAACCCAGCCGGTTTCACCGAAGCCTGGGGCCTCTCGCTGATCCTGATCTCGCTGATCCTCTTCGCCAGCCTCGGAGCGCGGGCGCTGCTGGCACGCAGCAAAAGGAAGATGACCGCCTGATGAACGCCTTCGATTCGACCTCCGGCATCGAGCCCACGCCGCCGCGGCTCCGATTGCGGACGCAACCGCCACCCGAGCGCGGCCCCGCGGCCAACGGCCATCGCAGCATCGCGACCGAAGTCGTCTTCGATTCCGAGGACGTCTCGATCTTCTACGGTCCCAAGCAGGCGCTGAGCAACGTCAACCTGCGGATCCGCCGCGGCCAGATCACCGCCCTGATCGGGCCCTCGGGCTGCGGCAAGACGACCTTCCTGCGCAGCCTCAACCGGATGAACGACTCGGTCCCCGGCTTCCACATCGAGGGACAGATCCGCTACCACGGCCACGACATGTACGCCGGCAACGTCGATCAGGTCGAGGTGCGGCGGCGGATCGGCATGGTCTTCCAGAAACCGAACCCGTTTCCGAAGTCGATCTACGACAACATCGCCTGGGCGCCGCGGAACCTCGGCCTCAAGAAGGGGCTCGACGAGCGGGTGGAGAAGGCGCTGCGCGGTGCCGCCCTCTGGGACGAGGTCAAAGACCGGCTGAAGAACAGTGCGCTGGGCCTTTCGGGCGGCCAGCAGCAGCGGCTCTGCATTGCCCGCGCGATCTCGATCGAACCCGACGTGCTGCTGCTCGACGAGCCCGCCTCGGCCCTCGACCCGATCGCCACCGGGGCGATCGAGGAGCTGATGCACAGCCTCAAAGGCCGCTTCACGATCGTCATCGTCACCCACAACATGCAGCAGGCGGCGCGGGTCGCCGACCGCACGGCCTTCTTCAGCCTCGAGTCGACCAGCGCCGCCAAATCGGTCGGCACGCTGATCGAGTTCGACGACACCGAGAAGATCTTCGCCGACCCGCGCGACCCGCGCACCCGGGACTACGTCACGGGCCGCTTCGGGTAGGCAAAGGCGAGCTCCTCGCTCAGCGGCGCGCCTGCGCCGGACCGCGTCCGGTCGCAGCGGCGCGCGCCGCCAGAGCGCCGACTCAGTTCGCGCAGAGCGCCACCTCGTTGTCGTCGGTGGTGTGCGTGTGCGGGCAGGCGGTCGTCCCCTCGCTGTCGTCCACCTGGCCACCGAAGGTTGCGCCGCCGAACTGACCGTCAGCCTGGGCCGCCTCGAACCCGGCCTGGTCCTCCGCGTCCCTCAGACCGCCGTTGAGGATCGCCTCGCCGATGGCAACCACCCACTCGGGAGGGTCGAACTCGTAGGTGCCCAGGTCGACGACCACGCGCGAGCCGTCGGGGTTGTACAGCGCCGCGGCTCCTGAGATCGCATCGGCGGCAAGGGTTGCTGCCGCGGAGTCCGGGGCCGGGAGGAGGCCACTGAGGAGCTCGCCGACGTCGAACGAACCCTCGAGGTCCATTGCGTCCGAGGAGTCAATCTCGTCCGAGGAATCCATCTCGTCGGAGGAGTCGTCTCCGTATCCGGTCAGCGCCTCCGGGTCACCGCCCTGGGCCTCGATCTTCGCGGCGAGCTCCCTCTTCTTCTGCTGCAAGGCGAGGACCTCTGGGACGTCCGGTCGGAAGTCCGCGTTCGCCCAGACCTCGTGGATCTTGTCGTCCAGATCCGCATACATCGCCTGCTCGCAGGCCAGGTCGCACGAGGAGCCGGGGGTGCCCTCCGGGCTGGGACGGTCTGAGCCGGATCCCGAGCCATCACCCTGGCTGGGCGCCGCGGACTGGCCCGGGGCGGCGGGCTGGCTCGGCGCTGACGTCGATGCCTGGCTTGGAGCGGGACCGGGCGCTGGGCTCGGAGCCGGAGCGGACGCCGGAGATTGCACCGCGTGAGGCTGAATGGGTTGAGGTGGTTGAGGGGTGATCAGATGCCCTGCCCCAGCGGCGGAGGATGGGAGCGCCGCCATGGCGCAAAGCGACGCCGCCAAGACGCCGAAACGACGTCCTCCTGCACTTCCCGGACGACTGCGAGTAACCCGTTTGATCACGATCCTCACCCTGTAGTTCTGGCTCCACTGGCCGGTTTGCGGGGTTCTATCGCCCCTGTTGTCGGCCCGGCATACGCCAGTGCCCCGGGGCAGGTTCAACCCGTCGGCTCAGTTCGCGCAGAGCGCCACCTCGTTGTCGTCGGTGGTGTGCGTGTGCGGGCAGGCGGTCGTCCCCTCGCCGTCGTCCCCCATCTCGCCGCGGAGGATCGCCTCTCCGATGGCGACCAACCACCCGGGGGGGTCGAACTCGTAGGTGCCCAGGTCGACGACGACCAAGTGGACCCCGTCGGGGTTGAACACTGCCGCGGCCCCGGAGATCGCGTCGGCCACCAGGGCCACCGGCCCCGAGCTCAGCGTTGGAAGAGCAGCATCCGGAGGGTCGGGGATGTCGATCGAGGTGGAAGAGTCCTCGTTGTCCGAGGAATCGATTCCCTGCCCGTCCCCCCTTCCGGTCAGCGTCGCGGGGTCCCCACCCTGGGCCCTGATCTCCGCTGCCAGTTGCCTTGCCCTCTCCCTGTATCCGATATACGTCGACGAGGTCGGGTCGACGCCGTCTGCCCACGCCTGGTTGGCCCTGTCGGCGTAATAGAGGTACAGATCCTCCTTGCAGGACAGCTCGCATTGGTCCGAGACGGGCGGCGCAGTGTCCCGGGGGGACGGATTGGCGGAGCCGGAGCCATCGCTGCTCGGGGCGGGGACAGGGCCAGGGCTGGGATCTGGGTCCGGAGCGGGGGCCGGGGGAAGCGCCGGCGTGGGTCGCACCACGTGAGGTCGAACCGGTTGAGGGCTGATCGGATGTTCCGCATTTGCGGAGGACGGGAGCACCGCCACGGCGCAAAGCGAGACCGCGAATAGACCGAACCGCCCAATGACCCCTTGCATTACGCCCCCTCACCTTGAGTACTTGACCGAACTACGCCGGAACCCGAACCCGGGTTCACTCGGCCGATGGACCTCCGAAGCAGCCGGCAGCGCCGGTGCTCAGCGGCGCAGGATCGACTCGCCGGAGATCTGCTGCAGCAGCGGCTGGCCGCACTGCCAGCAGTAGGTGGCGCCGCTGGAATGGGGGGCGCTGCAGTGGCCGCAGGCGCCTGCGGCGCCGGTCTCGTCCATGCGCAGGATCCGCTCGACCTCGCTCAGTTCGGCGTCGGCGTCCTGCAGCGGCACCGCCCGTTTGATCAGCGTCTCGACGCTGATCCGGTTGCGGGTCGCCATCTCGTAGACGAGGCCACCGAGGTCCCACTGCAGCTCGGCGACGCGGGCTATCAGCTGGTCGCGGCGCCGTTCGAGGTCGACCACGAACTCCTGGCCGTAGGCGGAGCTGAGGTTCGAGGCCGCCGCCGAGCTGGCCTGGGCCGGCGTCGCCCTCTCACCTCTCGGTGGAGCCTTCAGCCTCATTCGAAGAAGTTCCCTTCGAACTTGCCGCCCTCGCAGCCGGCGGTGCCTTCCTCGCAGGAGGCGCCCTTCTTCGCCGTCGGCGGTGGGAGTTTGATCCCGCTCTTCGGTTTGAAGACTTCTTCGGTTGCCTTCGAGGTGCCGCTGCTGCCGGTCGAGGCCTTGGCTTTGGCGGCGCTTTTGCTCGCTTTGCCGGGTTTGGCCGAGCCGCCGGTTGCGGTCGATTCGGCCCTGGCTCCTTCGCTCGTGGCGGTTTCCGCGCCGCCCCCGGCGCCGCCTTCGACTTTGATCACCGACGGCGTGTTGGAGGCGGTCGAGCCGCTTTCGTTGCCGGTACGGCCGATCAGCACCCCGACCCCGATCGCCAGCACGAGGGTTGCGACGCCGGCGATCAGCGAAGCGTTGGCCGACATCCGCGACCGCTTCTCCGGAGGGGGTGCGGCGGGGGCCGCCGCGGCCGCCGGCCCGCCCTGCGGTTGCTTGACCGCCTCCATGAAGACCACCGCGTCCATGAAGGGAAGGCGGGGGTCGCCGCGCCGGCCGCCGCACTCCAGGCAGTAGCGCTGGTCGCGGCTCATCTGGACGCCGCAGCTCGGGCACTGGTCGTTGCGCATCGAGGCCTGTAGCGCCGGGGTCGCCGCCGGTGCCGCCCGGGTCTCCTCGGGCTGCGCAGAGGGGCCTGGCAGGAACTGCCGCTGGGCCACGGCCTGGCCACTCGGATTGGGGCCGGCAGTCACGGGTCCATCATCAGGCGGCGCCTGCCCGGACATGTTTAAGAGCTGTGAACGAACTGCCCCGCGGAGGTCCGCCCGGACTCAGGATCTTCACAAGTCGGGAGCCGACTCGCGGCGATACTCGCGGGCAGCGTGGCCAGCACGAAAGACGATGACGCCGGCCGGCCGGCCGGCCTCCACAAGTGCGCCGAGTGCGGCTCTCGCTTCAGCGGCGATCAGCGCCACTGCCTGACCTGCGGCGCTCGCCGGGGACCGCTGCCGGCGACGATCGAGGCGCGGATCTCCAACCTGCAGCGCCGCCGGCACGGCCTGGAGGAGGTCGAGCCTGACGGGGTCGCGACCGTCGGTGGCTCCGCCGAGTCCGAGGCAGCCGCCGGGGATAGGCCCAGGCCAGACGCCGAGCGCTGGCCGGCCGGCTGGACGATGCCCTCCCCGCGTGCCGCCGCGATCGCCGTCCTCGGGATGCTGGCCCTGGGCATCATGCTCGGCTCCGCGACCAGCCAGCTGGCCCAGAGCGCCGGCATCGGCGCGATCCTCTTCGAATCGCCGGCCGCGGCGCCGGCGCCGGAAGCAGCGCCCGAAGAGGTCGCCGAAGCGCCGGAAGAAGAAGTCCTGCCCGAAGCGGAGGCGACGTTCTCCGAAGCGCCGATCGAAGAAGTGCCGGAAATCCCCGCAGAAGTGACGGAAGACGGCAAGCCGCCGAAGCCGCCGCCGGAAGAAGAATTCGAAGAAGAAACGCTGCCGCCGGTAAAGCACGTGTTCCTGATCGTGCTGGGCGAAAACGGCTTCGAAGAAACCTTCGGCGCGGGTTCGCCGGCACCCTACCTCGCCAAGACCCTGCCCGAACAGGGGGAGCTGCTGGAGAACTACTACGGCGTGACCGGCGGCGCGCTGGCGAACGAGATCGCGCTGCTCAGCGGGCAGGGGCCGACGGCCGAAACCGCCCTCAACTGTCCCAACTACGGCGACGTCACGCCGGCCACCGAAGCGGCCGAAGGGCAGGTCGAAGGCAACGGCTGCGTCTACCCGGCGGCGACCGAAACGCTCGCCCAGCAGCTGGCGGCGAAGAAGCTGCGGTGGAGGGCCTATGTCGAGGACCAGGAAAAGGGCCCGCTGAGCGGCCAGGCGGCGAGCTGCCGCCATCCCGTCCTCGGCACCCCCGACCTCAACCAGGCGCCGATCGCCGGCGACGGCTATGTCACCTGGCGCAACCCGTTCGTCTACTTCCACGCGGTGATCGACGGCGCCGAATGCGAGACCGCCGACCTCGGCCTGGAAGCGCTGGGCGCCGACCTGGCGAACGCGAAACGGACCCCGGCCCTCTCCTACATCGTCCCCAACGCCTGCCACAGCGGCGGCGCGGTCCCCTGCGAACCGGGGCGGGCGACCGGGGCGCTGGCGGCCGAAGAATTCCTCACCAGAGTGATCCCGGCGATCACCGCCTCCGCCGCCTACAGGGAAGGTGGCCTGATCGCGATCACCTCCGCCGAGGCGCCGCAGGCCGGCGAACGCGCCGACCCCAGCGCCTGCTGCGCCTATCCCGAATACAAGAACCTGCCGGCGGCCGAAGTCGTCGAAGGCACGGTCCCCGGCACGCGGGCGAAAGGCGGCGGCGGCCGGGTCGGGATGCTGCTGCTCTCCCCCTTCGTCAAGCCGGGCACGGTCAACGAAACCACCTACAACCACTTCACCCTGCTGCTGACGATCGAGGAACTGTTCGAGCTCGAAAAGCTCGGCTACGCCAACGAAGCCGCGCTGCTGCCCTTCGACAGCGGCGTCTTCAACTTCGCCGAAGAAGAAGAATCGACGCTCAGTCCAGCAGGATCAAGAGCGCGGTGAGCAGCCCCAGGGCGATGCCACTGACGGTCAGCGCCGCCAAGAGCCAGGGCCGGGAGGGCTCGAAGCGGCCGCGGGCCAGCGCCTCCTCGATCGCCGTGGTGTGAGCGGTCCCGTAGGCGATCGCGACGATTCCCCAGATCGCGAAGCCGACCCCGGCGATCACGTAGGGCCAGTGGGTCGCGGTGTCCGAGAGCTCGGGGACGACCCGGCCGACGCCGAGCGCGACCGCCAGCGCGGTCAGCCCGGTCCGCCACCAGGCGAGCTGGGTTCGCTCGTTGGCCAGGTGGGTGCGGCGGGTGGCGTCCACGGCTTCGGCCGGCGGCTGCTCGGTGTCGCGCTCCTCTGCCTCGGTCACGCAGTGGATGATGACGGCTGCTCGCCGATGCCCCAGCGCTCGTGCAGGCGCCGCAGCGGCGCCGGCGCCCACCAGTTCCACTTGCCGAGCAGCTCCATCAGCGAGGGCACGAGGAGGGCGCGGATGACGGTGGCGTCGATCAGCACGGCCAGCGCGGTGCCGACCCCGTTCTCCTTGATGAAGATGATCTTCGAGGTGGCGAAGGCGAGCATCGCGACCGCGAACAGCAGCGCCGCCGCGGTGACGATCCGACCCGTCCGCTCCAGCCCGATCGCCACGCACTCGCTGTCGGAGGCGCCTTTGTCGCGCGCCTCCTTGATCCGCGAGAGCAGGAAGACGGCGTAATCGGTGGAGAGGCCGAAGGCGACGGCGAACATCAGGATCGGCATCGTCTGCTCGATCGCGCCGGGGCTCGAGTAGCCGAGCAGGCCTTCCAGCCGCCCGTCCTGGAAGATCAGCACCAGGAGGCCGAAGACCGCGCTGAGGTTGAGGAAGTTCATCAGCAGCGACTTCACCGGCAGCACCACCGAGCCGGTCATCAGGAAGAGGATCGCCAGGGTGGCGAGGACGACGATCGCCAGGGCGATCGGCAGGTGGCGGCCGAGGCTGGCTTGGAAGTCGACGAAGTCGGCGGTGCCGCCGCCGACCAGCACCGTCGCCCCGGCCGGCTCGGCGAGGTCGCGGATCCGTCGCACCGTGTCCTGGCTGTCCCCGGAGGCGAAGGGATGGGCGGAGATCGCCTGGATCGCCGTCACGCCGCCGCCGAGGCGCTGCGGCGGCGCCACTTCGGCGACGCCGGCGACGCCGCGCACCCGGCTGGCGACCGCGGCTGCCGCCCTCGGGCCGCCGCCTTCGACGTCGATCCAGATCGGCGTCTCGTGGTAGGGCGGGAACTCGCCGCTGACGATGTCGTAGGCCTGCCGGGCGCTGGCGGAGCTCGGCAGCACCGTGGGGTCGACGGTGTTGAACTTGATCCCGAGGAAGGGAAGCCCGAGGAGGATCAGCAGCGCCGCGCTGAGCGTGGCGATCGGCACCGGCCGGCGCATCACGAAGCGCGATAGCCGGTACCAGAAGCCGCGCTCGTCCGGGCGCGCGTCGGCCGCGGCGCGGCGCTGCAGGAAGCCCGGGGCGCCGGCGTTGACCCGCGTCCCGAGCAGGGTGAGGACGGCGGGCAGGACGGTCAGCGCGATCAGCGCCGCGAACAGCGCCACCAGCGCGCCACCGAGCCCCATCGAGTAGAGGAAGCGTTGCGGGAAGACGAGCAGCGAGGCGAGCGCGGCGGCGACGGTCAGCGCGGAGAAGAAGACGGTGCGCCCGGAGGTGGCGAGGACCCGGCGCATCGCCGCCAGGCCGGGGCCGTCCTTGGCGATCTCCTCGCGATAGCGGGAGACGACGAAGAGGCTGTAGTCGATTGCCAGCCCGAGGCCGAGCGCGGTGGTGAGGTTGAGCGCGAAGACCGAGATCGAGGCGAATTCGCTCGCCGCCCGCAGGATCAGGAAGGTGCCGACGATCGCAAGGCCGCCGATCATCAGCGGCAGCAGCGAGGCGACGAGGCTGCGGAAGAAGAGCAGAGAGAGCAGGAAGAGGAGGGGGAAGGCGAGCAGCTCGGCCATCCGCAGGTCCTTCTCGACCTGCTTGTTGACCTGCTCCTGGGCGACGGCCGGCCCCCCCACCACGACCCCGCGATGGGCGGAGAGCTGCTCGGCGACGTCGGCGCCGTCTTCCTGGACCTGCTTGTCGCCGGTGGCCTCGAGGTCGACGACGAAGTAGGTCGAGCGGCCGTCGCGGGAGACGAAGGCGCGGTTGCCGGTCTCGTAGAAGCCGCTGACCGCGGCGACGTCGGAGCGTTCGCGCACCGCTCCCTCCAGCGCCTCGACCCGGGCCCGGGTCGCCCGGCCGGCGACGGGGGCGTCGCGGACGACCGCAATCACGCCCGGGACCCGCAGGCCGGCGTCCTCGAGCCCTTCGCGCGCCTTCACCGCCTCGGTCGCCGGGTCGTCGGCGCCGTAGGGGGCGAGCCGGCCGGCGACCGAGCCGCCGAGCGCGGCGGCGAGGAGGAAGAAGGCGAGCGCAAGCAGGCCGACACGGCGGGCGTGGCGGTCGGCGAGGCGGGCGAGTGCGTCGAACATCAGTTGCTCCTCTCTTTCGGGGTCGGCTCGAGCAGCTGGGCCTCCGTCCGCTCGCACCAGCCGGCGAACCACTCGGTGAACTCGAGCCCGCTGCGCAGGACCATCAGCGTGAACTCGTCTTCGGTCGCCTCCGCCAGCGGCTCCATCTCCCGCAGGTGACGGTTGACGGCGAGGCGGTGCTCGCGCATCGCGCGCAGGATCGGCACCGCCTCGGCGCGTGGCAGGGCGCTGGCGAAGAACAGCTTCAGCAGCCCTTCGTCGCGCATCTCGAAGGTCTCGGGCTGCTGGCGCAGCCAGGCCCGCAGCTCCTCCTCGCCGTCGGCGGTGATTTCGTAGACGGTTCGCCGGCGACCGCCGGTGGGGGAGTCGACCCCGATCACCAGCCCCGCTTCGGAGAGTCGCTTCAGCTCCGGATAGATCTGGCCGTAGCTGGCGGCCCAGAAAAAGCGGGTAGTGCCGTCGACCGTCGCCTTGATCTCGTAGCCGGAGCGCGGCTCCTTGCGGACCATCCCGAGGATCACGTAGGCGGTTGCGCTCAGTTCCTCCATATCCCGAAATATATATCAGACCGATATATCCTGTCGCAAGGTCGCCTGCTCCCCTATGGTCACCCCGTCGGCGAGAGCGAGAAAGGGGATGGCAGATGGGGCTTGACCAGAGCAAGATCGGCCGCGTCGTGGCGGAACAGATGGAGGCGATCGAAGGCGACTACGGGGAGGACTGCGAAATCGGCGACGTCTGCACGATCGTCGAGGTCGTCGGGCCGCACGGTTCCCACGTCCGCGTCCGCAGCAGCGACATGCGCCCGCACAGCGGCCTCGGCCTGATCCGGATGGCCGAACAGGCGATGCTCGGCAACCTCGGCGGCGGTTAGGGGGTCGACTCAGTCTGTCGTCGCGAAGTCGCGCCCGGCGCTGCTGCGCTGCGCGGACTCCACGCGCCGGGCCAGCTCGGAGACCTCGACGCCGAGGCTGGCGGCGATCGCGCCGACCACCTTCCAGGTCGGGTTGCGCCGCCCGCGCTCGATCCCGGAGAGATAGGTCCAGTGGATCCCCGCGTCGGCGGCGAGGGCCTCCACGCTCAATTCCCGTTCTTGGCGAATGCGGCGGATCACCGCCCCGAGTTGCGCAGGGGTGGAGGGCACCAGGTGAGCCTTTCCCATGACACACGCAACCTCCATAGTCTATAGTCTTGGTACCGGATAGTTCCTTCCAGCCGGTACGCCCGGTCGCCCCTGATTTCACTCTGCCACCCCAAGCGCGGCCGTGACCACAGGGATGCCCCCGCGCCCTCGTCTTGGTGTCGACGAAGGCGCGGGGGCGCGGCCGGTTTCGGGCGCGTCAGCCGCGCCGGGTGACTCGCTTTTCGACCGCGCCGGCGAGCGCGGAGATCTCCATCCCGAGCGCAGCGGCGATCGCGCCCACCTTGTTCCAGCTCGGATTGCGACGTCCCAGCTCGATCGCCGACAGGTAGGTCGTGTGGATTCCCGCCTCGCCGGCCAGCTCTTCGATCGTCTGGCCGCGCTCTTCGCGCAGTTCGCGGATCACGCGGCCGAGCTCGGCGGCGGTGGGACTCGCTCCGGGCACGCCCCGAGCCTGCCGGGGCGGCGGGCGGGTGACCATAGAATATAGTCTGGGTCGCAAATGGGAACCCAGCGTTACTCGGGTTCCCGTCCCGTCGGGGAAGGTCCGGTCTCGCCAACAACCTTTATCCACTCGATGCATCCCCAGCACCGCCATCGGGGCGAACCTTGCGCTGCCCGTTCCGACCGCACGCTCGAAGGCGCCGTGCTGGCGCTGCTGATCGAACGCCGTCCTCGGTCTCTCACGCTGCCGGAATTGCTGCGGGAGATGGGCGCGGGGGCCGGCTCCCGCGCGGCGATCGAGGCCGCGGTCGCGGGTCTCGCCGAGGTCGGGTTGCTGCGGCGCGAGCGGTCGGTTCTCGCGCCGACCCCGGCCGCGGTCCGGGCCGCTGAGATCGAGCTCGGGCTGCCCTGAGGGCAACGTGGGCGAGGCCGGTGTCGCCACGCGGCGATGACCGGTCGCCTGCGGGAAGCGCCGTCTATCCTCAGCCTTCGATGAGCGGGGACGGCTCAGACATCGTCGTGATGAAGTTCGGCGGCACCTCGGTCGCCGGCGCCGAGCAGATCAAGCGCGCCGCGGCGCGGATCGTCGCCGCGCGTGAGGCCGGCAGCCGGGTCGTCGCCGTGCTCTCCGCCCGGGGCAAGACGACCGACGAACTGGTCGCCCAGGCGCATGAGATCTCCCCCCGGCCGGTGGCCCGTGAGATGGACATGCTGCTCTCGACCGGGGAGCGAATCTCCTGCGCGCTGTGCGCGATGGCGATCCACGACATGGGGCACGAGGCGATCTCGCTGACCGGCTCGCAGGCCGGGATCGTCACCGATTCCTCGCACACCAAGGCGCGGATCATCGACGTCCGCGCCGATCGCATCTCCGATGCCCTCAGCGAGGACCGAATCGTCCTGGTCGCCGGTTTTCAGGGCGTCTCGACCGATAACCGCGACGTCACCACGCTCGGTCGCGGCGGCTCCGACACCACCGCGGTGGCGCTGGCCGCCGCCCTGCGGGCCAGCGTCTGCGAGATCTACACCGACGTCTCCGGCGTCTACAGCGCCGACCCGCGGATCGTCGCCGAGGCGCGCAGGCTGCCGGCCGTCTCCTTCGAGGAGATGCTGGAGATGGCGGCCTCCGGCGCCCGGGTGCTGCAGCTGCGCTCGGTCGAGTACGCGCGCAACCACGGTGTCCGCATCCACTGCCGCAGCAGCTTCGAGGACGGCCCCGGTACCCTCGTGGTCTCAGAGGAGGAGACGATGGAGCAGCCGTTCGTAACCGCAGTCACCCACTCCGACGCCGAGGCGCGCGTCACCCTGACCGGGCTGCGCGACGAGCCCGGCGTCGCCGGCCGGATCTTCGGCGCCCTCGCCGAGGCCAACGTCAACGTCGACGTGATCATCCAGAACGAGCCGGTGGGCGACGACCAGCTCGCCGACCTCTCCTTCACCGTCGATCGGTCGGACCTGCCGGTCGCCAAGGACACGATCGCCGCCCTCGGCGACGTCTCGGTCGACGTCCTCGCCGACGAGCGGATCGGCAAGGTCTCGATCGTCGGCGCCGGCATGCGCTCGCACCCCGGCGTCGCCGCCAGGGTCTTCCAGGTGCTCGGCGAGGAGCGGATCAACATCGAGATGATCTCCACCTCGCCGATCAAGATCTCCTGCGTCATCGCCGCCGACCGCGTGCCCGACGCGGTCAACGTCCTCCACAAGGCCTTCGACCTGGGCGAGGAGGCAGTCCGGCCCGAGGATCCGACCGGCCCCGGCCACCGGCCCACGGTCGCCGGCTAGCGGCCGCCGTCATACTCGAACGATGGCGGGCGACGGGTACAGAGTCGGCGTTCTCGGGGCCACCGGCCTGGTCGGGACGACGATCCTCGAGCTGCTGGCGGCGCGCGAGTTCCCCGTCGCGGAGATCGTCCCCTTCGCCTCCGAGCGCTCGGTCGGCAAGCAGATCGAGTGGAACGGCGAATCGCTCACCTGCCAGGGGCTGAGTGAGGACTCGATCAAGGGTTTCGACCTCGTCCTCTCCTCGGCCGGGGGCGCGGTCAGCGCCGAGTGGGCGCCGCGCTTCGCCGCCGCCGGCGCGGTCGTCGTCGACAACACCAGCCACTTCCGGATGCGCGACGAGGTGCCGCTGGTGGTCGCCGAGGTCAACCCCGACGCGGCCGCGGGCCACCGGGGGATCATCGCCAACCCGAACTGCTCGACGATGCAGATGGTCATGGCGCTGAAGCCGCTCCACGACGCGGCGGGGATCGAGCGCCTGGTGATCTCCACCTACCAGGCGGTCTCCGGGACCGGCAAGGCGGCGATCGACGAGCTGCGGGCGCAGGCTCGGGCGATTCTCGAGGGCCAGGAGCCGCAACCGCGGATCTACCCGCACCCGATCGCCTTCAACGTGCTCGCCCAGGCCGGCAGCTTCGCGGCGGGTGACGACCACACCGACGAGGAGCGCAAGCTGATCAACGAGACGCGCAAGATCCTCGGCGACCCCGGGATCCGGGTCAGCGCCACCTGCGTGCGGGTGCCGGTGGTCACCGGCCACTCGGAGGCGGTCAACGTCGAGACCCGGCAGCCGCTCGGCCCCGAGCAGGCCCGCGAGCTGCTCGCCGCCGCCCCGGGCGTCACCGTGCTCGACGACCCCGCCGCGGCGGTCTACCCGATGGCGATCGAGGCGGCCGGCAGGGACGACGTCTTCGTCGGCCGGATCCGCCGCGACCCCGGCAACGCGCGGGCGCTCGACCTCTGGATCGTCGCCGACAACCTGCGCAAGGGCGCCGCCACCAACGCGGTCCAGGTGGCCGAGCTGCTGGTCGAGCGCAACCTCGTCGGCGTCCCCGCCTAGGCTCTCCGAGTGGACATCGGGTTCGGTGAAGCGCTGCTGCTGTTCGGTGGCCTGTTGGCGGTGGTCGCCGCGCTCTCGGGCGTGATGAAGGGGACCGTGCTCTCGGCCTCGGTGCTCTCCGTCGTGCTGGGGATCCTGCTGGCGGCGACCGACGTCGTCCAGGTCGACGCGACCGACCAGTCGATCGTCGAGCTGGTTGAGCTGGCGCTGATCGCCACCCTGTTCTCCGACGGGATGTTCGTCGAGCGCGAGCTGTTGCGGCGGCACTGGAGTCCGGTGGCGCGGGCGCTGGTGATCGCGATGCCGATCACGATGGCGCTGCTGGCGCTGGCCGCCAAGGGGCTGTTCCCGGATCTCAACTGGGCGGAGGCATTCCTGCTCGGCGCCGTCCTCTCGCCGACCGACCCGGTCGTCACCTCGGCCGTCGTCACCTCGGCCATGGTGCCGAGCGCGGTCCGCCACACCCTGAACCTGGAGTCGGGGCTGAACGACGGCCTGGCGCTGCCCTTCGTGCTCTTCTTCCTCGTCCTGGCGACGCCGGGTGGCGACGCCGGCACCGAAGCGGCGAAGCTCTTGGGGGAGGCGGCGGTCGGGGCGGCGATCGGCGTTGGCCTCGGGGCACTCGGCGGGCGGCTCCACCACCATCTGCCCGGCGGCGGCCTGACCGCCCGGTACGAGGGCATCTACGCAATCGGCTTCGCGCTCGGCGCCTTCGGCCTGGCCGACGCGACGATCGGCAACGGGCTGATCGCCGCCTTCGTCTGCGGGATCGCGATGGGGGCCAGCGAGCGCGAGGTGCCCGACGGCTTCGTCGAGTTCGCTGAGAACGCCAGCACGATCCTTCAGGTGCCGACCTTCTTCCTCTTCGGCGCCCTGATCGTCGCCACCGGCTTCCACCACAGCGTGCCGCCGCTGGTCCTCTTCGTCCTTTTCGCCCTGCTGGTCGCCCGCCCGGCGGCAGTCCTGCTCTCCTTCCTGCGCACCGGGCTCCCCCGGCCGGAGAAGCTGTTCATGGCCTGGTTCGGACCCAAGGGCGTGGCCTCGATGCTGTTCGCGCTCTTCGTGCTGAAAGCGAACGTCGACAACGGCACCCTGGTCTTCGACGTCGCCTCGCTGACGATCATCGCCTCGATCGTCGCCCACGGGCTGACCGACACGGTCGGCGCGCGCTGGCTGGCGCGACGACAGGCGCACCAACCGGAAGCGGCAAAACTCAGCGCTCGCTGAAACTCACCCCCAACCGGAAGCGGCAAAACTCAGCACTCGCTGGATTCCACCCCCTATGGGGGTGTTTTTTCAGCGAGCGCTGAGTTTTCCGTCGCCGGCGAAGGCGAGTCGCCAGGAGATCGGTGCCGGCCGCAAGGCTAAGCCGCGGTGGCGGCGGTGAGGCGCTCCTCGACCCAGCGGGTCGAGGCGATGTGCTTGCTCATGCCGAGCTCCTTCGGCGAGGCGCCGAGCGCCAGGCCGACGAGCTGCGGCAGGTGCAGGACGGCGAGGCCGAGGTCGCGGTTGACGACCTTGGCCGCCTCGGGCTGCTGCATGTCGAGGTTGAGGTGGCAGAGAGGGCAGGGGGTGACGAGGCAGTCGGCGCCGGCGTCGATCGCGTCGCCTACGTGGGTGCCGGCCTGGCGCAGCGAGGTCTCGCGGTTCATCGTGATCACCGGGAAGCCGCAGCACTTGCGGGCGCCGTCGTACTCGACCACCTCGCCCCCCAGCGCCTCGATCATCTGCTCCAGGTAGATGTCGCGGTCCGGGTGCTCGGCGTAGCCGAGCCGTTCCTTGGGGCGGACGATGTAGCAGCCGTAGAAGGGGCCGACGCGCAGGCCGCTGAGCGGCCGCTGCACCTTGGCGACGAGCCGGTCGAGGCCGTAGTCCTCGACCAGCAGCCAGAGGAAGTTCTTGTTGGTGAAGCCGTCCTTGCCCTTCTCGTAGGCGAGGCCCTGGCCCGACAGCGTTTCGTTGATGTGGGCGCGGTAGGCGGAGTCCGCGTCGAGTCGCTGCTGGCACTCCGACTGCGCCCCCTGGCAGGTCGAGCAGATGTTCATCATCGAGAGCCCGGTCTGCTGGGCGAGCGCGAAGGTGCGGGCGTTCAGCGTGTCGGCCAGCTCCTGGTTGTGCTCGGCGATCACCCCGGCGCCGCAGCAGTTGGCCCGGTCGAGGGTGACCAGCTCGATGCCCAGCCGCTCGGCGACCAGGGCCATCGAGCCGTGCAGCTCGGGGGTGAAGCCGCGCGAGACGCAGCCCGGCCAGTAGGCGACCTTGATGTCGCTCATTTCGGGATCTCCTCTTGGGCGACCGCGTCGGGCTGGGCGTCCTCGCCCTCCTCGCCGCGGATGTACAGGTTCAGTTCCTCGCTGTGCTCCTCGGCGTGTCTGTAGATCGCCTTCACCTCGTCCTGAGCGCCGTCCGGGAGCTTGTGGTGGACGCCGGGGATCAGCTTCCGCAGCGAGCGCATCTTGCCCGTCCGGATGCCGCGGATCGCCGTCGGCAGCGAGCCGATCATTTCTCTGATCGCCCGTTTCGTCGGTTTCAGCTTTCCTTTGAGGCCGGGGGCGAAGGACTCCTGCAGCAGCAGCGACTCGTCCAGGGTGCCCTTCTTCTGAATGATCTTGACGAAGGCGATCTCGTGGTCGTGGCCGCTGTTGGGGTCTTCGATCCCCTCTTCACCGGCCCTGCGGCGCAGCCGCATGATCTGGTCCATCGGCGCCACGCCCTTCGGGCAGGCGTCGATGCAGCTGAAGCAGTGGGTGCAGTCGTAGATCCCGTGCGGGTCCGCGGCCAAATCGTGCAGGCGCTCGACCGTCTCGGCATCGCGCGGGTCGCCGACGAAGCGGTAGGCCTTGGCCAGCGCCGCCGGGCCGATGAACCCGGGATCGGCTTCCATCGAGAGGCAGGAGGAGACGCAGGCGCCGCACTGGATGCAGGCCATCGACTGGGTGATGTCGATCATCGATTCCGGCTCGACGACGTACTCGCGCTCCGGCGCCTCGCCGTGCGGCAACAGCCAGGGGGTGACGCGGCGGATCTTCGCCCAGTGCGTCGACTCCATGTCGGTGATCAGGTCCTTGACCACCGGCATGTTGCCCATCGGCTCGATCACGATCGGGGCGGCGTTCTCGGTGGTGGTCGCAAGCCGACCGGGCCCGGCCTCCTCCTGGCCGGCGGCCCGGACGCGGTGCTGGCTTTCCGGTGCCTGGGCGCCGATCGGGCTGTCGGCCTCGGCGGCAGTGGCGCCGGTCGCCGCCAGCATCTTGTTCGCCTGCTCCTGGGCCTCGCCGATCTGGGTCTTGCAGCCGAGCCCGGACTGGCCGTTGATCTTCATCCCGCAGGAGCCGCAGATCGCCGCCCGGCAGGAGCAGCGCACGGCCAGCGAGCCGTCGTCGCGATCCTTGGCCTGCAGCAGCCCGTCGAGCACCGACAGCGAGGGCTCGAGGTCGACGTTGAACTCCTCCCAGTAGGGCCCCTCGCCGCTCTCGGGCTGGAACCGGCGGACTTTGATCGTGTACTCGGCCATCAGTGCCCTCCGTCGTGGTTTGGCGAGCGAAAGTCAAGTCTGGCAAGGACGCAGCGAGCGTGGCGCACTTGGAAAGTGCGCGAGCGAGCGAGGACGCCGCCAGACGACGACTTGCAGCCGCCAAACGCGGCGGAACGCGCGGCGGAGGGCACTTAGTAGGTCCTCGCTTCCGGTTGCCACTGGGTGATCGTCACCTCGGAGTAGGAGAGCTCCGGCCCGTCATCGCCCAGCTCGAGGTCGATGTGCTTGAGCCACTCCTCGTCGTTGCGCTCCGGGTAGTCGGTGCGGTACTGCGCGCCCCGGCTCTCCCTTCGCTCCAGCGCCGCGATGCAGGTGCACTCGGCGTTGTCGAGCATGTACCCGAGCTCGATCGCCGCTATCAGATCCTGGTTGAAGACGCTGCCCTGGTCGTCGATGTAGGCCGACTTCGCCTCCTCCTTGAGCCGCCGCACGGCTTCCAGCGCTTCGGTGATCCCGGCCTCGTCGCGGAAGACGGCGACCTTGGCGTCCATCGTCTGGCCCAGCTCGAGCTTGATCTCCGAGACGCGGCGGCCGGAGCCCTTCTGGCGCGACTTGACGTCGGCGATCATCGCCTCCTCGCGCTCCAGCACCTCGTTGGAGGGCCGGGAGCCCTCGATTCGCTTCGCCCGCCCGGCCGCGTCGACGCCGGAGCGGCGGCCGAAGATCAGCGTGTCGAGCAGCGAGTTGGCCCCCAGCCGGTTGCCGCCGTGGACCGAGACGCAGGCCGTCTCGCCGGCCGCGTAGAGGCCGGGAATGTCGGTGCGGCCGGCGACGTCGGTCTTCACGCCGCCCATCGTGTAGTGGTTGCCCGGCTTGATGTGGATCGGTTCGCGGGTGATGTCGACGCCGGCGAAGTCGCGGCCGACGAGGACGATCTCGCGCAGCGCCTCGTGGACGCGCTTCTTCGGCACCACGGTGACGTCGAGGGCGACGGTTCCGTCGGGGAAGCCGCGGCCCTCGTTGATCTCGGTCTGCTCGGCGCGGGAGACGACGTCGCGCGAGGCCAGCTCCATCTTGTTCGGCGCGTACTTCTCCATGAAGCGTTCGCCGTTCGCGTTCAGCAGGTGGGCGCCCTCGCCGCGGGCGCCCTCGGTGATCAGGAAGCCCTTGCCGGCCAGCGTCGTCGGGTGGTACTGGATCATCTCCATGTCCATCAGCTTCGCCCCGACGCGGTAGGCCATCGCGATCCCGTCGCCGGTGCAGATCAGGGCGTTGGTGGTCGGCTTCCAGACCTGGCCGTTGCCGCCGCAGGCGAGGATCACCGCTTTCGCCCGGAAGAGCTGCATCTCACCGTCAGCGACGTTGCGGGTGACGACGCCGCAGCACTCGCCCTGCTCGTCGAGGGCCAGCGCCGTGCAGAACCACTCCTCGTAGCGCGCGACGTCCTCGGAGTACTTCATCAGCTGCTCGTAGAGCACGTGCATGATCGCCTGGCCGGTGATGTCGGCGACGTAGTACGTGCGGGCGGCGGAGGCGCCGCCGAAGGCGCGGGTGCCGAGCCGGCCCTCCTCGTTGCGGTGGAAGGTGACGCCGAGGTGCTCGAGATGGAGGATCTCCTCGGGCGCGTCGCGGGTCATCACTTCGATCGCGTCCTGGTCGCCGAGGTAGTCGGAGCCCTTGACGGTGTCGAAGGCGTGCGACTCCCAGGAATCGCCGGGATTGAGCGCCGCGTTGATCCCGCCCTGGGCGGCGTTGGAGTGCGAGCGCACGGGGTGGACCTTGCTGATGATCCCAACCGAAACGCCCTGCTCGGCGGCGGCGAGGGCGGCCCTTTGCCCGGCGAGCCCGGCCCCTATTACGAGAACGTCATGGGATGGCATTGGGCGGAACCCTATACCTGGCAAAGCCGAGCGCGTAGTCGGGATTCGTCACACAGAAAAGGGTGCCCTGGGGCCCGTCCCGGCAGGGGTTCCGCTTAACTTTTTCGGAGGAACGCTTCCTGCTCGCCCCGGCGCGGCTGGCCGAAAAACTACAAGACGCTCCACCCCTGCCGGGACGGGCCCAAGAGCCGCTTTGTCCGGGATAGGCCTACAGCCGGCGCCGCCGAGGACGAGCCCTACAGCCAGCGTTTTCCCAGGCGACGAACGGCCGCCTCGGTGAGCTTGATCGCGTCGGTGAGGGTGTCGAAATCGACGTTCTCGGCCAGGTCGTGCCACCAGTGGTAGTTCGCCGGCTGCTTGAGGTCGGTGCAGCCGCAAAGCGCCGCGGTCTCGTAGCCGGCGGCCATCGACTCCAGTCCGTCGGTGCCGTTGTGCAGGCGCAGGTTGGGGAACAGCCAGATCCCCATCTCCTCGGCCAGCCCGTCCATCAGGGCCAGCGAGCGAGCCGGGTACTCGCGCATCCTCAGGAAGCCCTCGCCGCGCAGGACCAGCAGGTGCGGCGAGCCGATCGCCTCCAGGCAGAGGAAGAAGGTGCTCTCGACCGGCAGCGCGGGGAAGTGGCGCTCGCCGAAGGCCTTCATCCCCTCGCTGAACGACTCCTCCGAGCCGGTCGAGAGCAGGATCACCCGCGCGCCCGCGGGCGGGTCGGCGACGAAGCGACGGGCCAGGGCCAGCAGGGCGACGACCGAGCTGCCGTTGTCGTTGGCGCCGGGGACGACCCCGCGGGCGCCGATCTCGGCCATCGCGGCGACCGAGCCGAGGCCGAGCAGCAGGCCGAGCCCCGCCGCCAGCCGCCTGCCGGTTAGGGCGCCGAGCGCGGCGAGGATCGGCCCGCCTACCACCGGCGCCATCAGCGGTGGGCTGGTGTCGGCGCGCTCGATCAACCCCAGCCGGTTGGCGATCTCGGGGATCGCCGGGTGGAAGACGAGGCCGGAGTGGGCGGAGTCGTGGTGGGCGACGATCGCCACCGTGCGCTCGGCGTCGGGGTCGCCGAGCTCGCAGACCACGTTGTAGGTGGTGCGCCTGGGCAGGACGCGGCGCAGGCGCCGCTGGCCCGGCGGGAAGTCGTCGGCGATGCCGGCCGCCCCGAGCAGGCCGAGGGCGGCGCCGAGGGCCCGCCGCCCGCGCAGCGCCGCCAGGGCACCGAACGCCCCCAGCCCGGCGCCCAGCCCCAGCGGCCACCAGTAGGTCCCGTGCGCCGGCTCGGCCTCGATCCGCGCCTCGGCGCCGGCCTCGGCGAAGCGCTCGAGGAGCCACTCGGCGGCCCGGCGCTCGCCCTCGGAGGCCGACGGGCGGTCGATCCGCTCCAGTTCCTCGAGCTGCCCGCGCAGCAGGTCCGTTTCCCCGGCCATCTGGGTGCGCAAGCTACCTGCTCAGCAGGGGGTTTTCGAGCGGTCGCCTACCATTGGGGCATGCTGGGTGGTGGCTCGATCACGCTGTTCCACGTGCGGGGGATCAGGGTCGCGGTCGACTGGTCGTGGTTCGTCGTCCTCTTCCTCGTGATCCTCTACATGGCGCAGTACTACGAACGCCTGCTGGGCGATTCGGCGTCCTCGACGGCGCCCTTCCTGCTCGCCGTGGTGAGCGCCGTCGGCTTCTTCGGCTCGATCCTCCTGCACGAGTTCGGGCACGCGGTGGCGGCGCTGCGCAACGGGATCGGGATCTCCGGGATCCAGCTCTGGATCTTCGGTGGCATGGCGCGGATGGATCGCGAAGCCGAGAGCCCGGCGACCGAGCTGAAGGTGGCGGCGGCGGGGCCGCTGGTGACGCTGGCGATCGTCGTCGCGCTCACCGCCGGCGGCGCGTTCGCGGTCGGATGGACGGAGTTCCGCGACGCGACCGTGCTCGAATCGAGCTCCGGCGCCTCGGGCCCGCTGGCGGTGATCGCCTGGCTGGCGATGATCAACTTCCTCGTCCTCATCTTCAACCTGCTGCCCGCCTTCCCGATGGACGGCGGCCGGATCGCCCGCGCGGTCGCCTGGTGGCGGACCGGCGACCGTAACGCGGCGACCCGTTTCGCCGCCAACCTCGGGCGCTTCTTCGGCTACCTGTTCATCGCCGGCGGCATCCTGATGGCCGTGACCGACTCCGGCCTCGGCGTCTTCGGCGGTGTCTGGCTGGCGCTGATCGGGATGGTGATCAACGGCTCGGCCCGCGGCGCGGCGATGCAGACGGCGATCACCAGCCGCATCGGCTCGGTGCGGGTCGCCGACGTGATGGACCGCGAGCCGGTGGCG
>DATAEW010000024.1:0-3573 GCA_036257815.1 Solirubrobacterales bacterium | reverse complement strand
GCCTCGGCCGCCTCGAACGTCGACTCCGGGCCCTGGTGCTTGGCGCGGATCGCCAGCGCGCCGACCACGGCACCGACCAGCGCGATCGCCGCCGAGACCGTCATCGCCGCCACGAGCCCGTCGACGAAATCCTGGGGAGCGGCACGCTCGAAGCTGCTCCCGGCCGCGCCCTGGAAGATCGCCCCGGTGACGGCGATGCCGAGGCTGCCGCCGACCATCCGGAACATCGAGAGCACCCCCGAAGCCAACCCGGCTTTGTCGACCGGCACCGCGTTCATCGCCGCGCTGGTCATCGGCGACATCGTCGTCGCGATCCCGATGCCCAGGAGCATGAAGCCGGGCAGCAGGTCGAGGTAGCCAGAGTCGACCGCGATACGGCTGAAGGTGAAGAGCGAGGCGGCGATCAGGGTCAGCCCGCCGGCGATCAGCCAGCGCGGGCCGAAGCGGTCGGCCAGCCGCCCGGAGACCGGCGCGACGGCGACGATCATCAGCGTCGAGGGAAGGAACCTGACCCCCGCCTCCAGCGGCGTGTAGCCGAGGATGTCCTGCATGTAGAGGGCGAGGAAGAAGAAGACGCCCATCATCGCGAAGGTGATGATCAGCGCCACGACCACGGCGCCGAGGAAGTTGCGGTCCCGCAGCAGGTCGAAGCGCACCATCGGAGCCTTGACCCGGTTCTCGACCCAGACGAAGGCCGGCAGCGCCACCGCCGCGGCGATCAGCAGCCCGATGACTTCGGTCGAGCCCCAGCCCCAGCTGTTGCCCTCGACCAGGGCCAGGACGAGGGCGGTGAGGCCCAGGGTGAGGACGGCGACGCCGGGGTAGTCGACCTCGGTCCCGACCGTGCGGTCGCGCGACTCGCGGACCGCGAACAGGGTCGCGGCGACGGCGCCGATCGCGACCGGGATGTTGAGGTAGAAGATCGCCCGCCAGCTGACGTGCTCGGTGAGGAATCCACCCAGCACCGGGCCGATCGCCAGCGCCAGGGCCGAGACGCCGGCCCAGGTCCCCATCGCCTTGCCGCGCTCGTGGGCCGGGAAGGCGTCGGTGATGATCGAGAGGGTGCCCGGCATCATCAGCGCGGCGCCGACGCCCTGGACGATCCGGCTGACCACCAGCGCGGTCTCGTCCGGCGCCAGGCCGGCGGTTGCCGAGGAGGTGGCGAAGATGACCACACCGGCGAGGAACATCCGTCGCCGGCCGAAGATGTCGCCGAGCCGCCCGCCGGTCGCCAGCAGCACCGCGAAGGACAGCGTGTAGCCGTTGACCGTCCACTCGAGGCCGGAGATCGAGGCGCCGAGGTCCTTCTGGATCGAGGGCAGGGCGACGTTGACGACCGTGTTGTCGAGCATGATCATGAACAGCGCGAAGCACATCGCCCCGAGCGTCCACCACTTGCGGTTGTCGTCGGTGATCAGATGGCGGTAGCGGGTCAAGCGACATCACTTCCCTTCAGGTGCTCATAGGTCTTGGCGATGTCCTCGCGCTCCATCAGCGCGTCGACGGCGGCGTCGAGCTTGCGGCGCTGGGTCGCGGAGAGAGTGGTGGCGAAGGCTGCGACCCCGGCCTGTTTGACCGTCACCAGCTCGGCGACCAGGTCCTTGCCCTTCGGGGTGATCCCCACCAACCGCACGCGACGGTCCTCGGGGTCCTCGAGGCGCGTCACCAACCCGGCCTTGACCAGGCTCTCGACCGCGCGGCTCATCGAGGGGACGGAGACGCCGAAAAGCTCGGCCAGGTCGCCGACCTGCCAGGTCTGCGCCGAGCCGCCGAGGCCGCCGATCTCCAGCAGGACCTTGCACTGGGTCAGGTTGAGCCCGCTTCCCTCGATCACCCGCAGCTGGCTGCCGCGGTCATAGAGGAAAACGTGGTGCATCAGCGCGGTGACTCGGGCGGCGGTATCGCGGGCCGCGTCGTCGATCTCCGTGCTTCCCGGGCCTTGCTCGGCGACGATCTTCGCGTGGCTTGCTTGCATGGGCCTAATTGTTGCACTACCGCAACCATTTCTCCACTGCAATGGTTGCGCGTGTGATCAACATCACTTAGGACATCCCCAAGGCTGGCCGACGGCGGCCCGGCTTCCGGCCGGGAAGCGCTCTAAGGTCAGGCTCGATGGCGCCGGACCCCGCACAGCTCGATCATTCCCACGTCTGGCACCCCTTCACCCAGCACTCGATCTGGGCGCAGGAGGAGCCGCTGGTGATCGAGTCCGCCGAGGGCGCCTTCCTGATCGACGTCGAGGGCAACCGGTACCTGGATGGCACCTCGGCTCTCTGGTGCAACGTCCACGGCCACCGACAGCCGGCGATCGACCGCGCGCTCCGCGAGCAGCTCGACCGCGTCGCCCACACGACGATGCTCGGCCTCACCCACCCGGGTGCCGCCGAGCTGGCCGCCCGGTTGGTCGAGATCGCGCCGTCCGGCCTGGCGCGGGTCTTCTACTCCGACTCGGGCTCGACGGCGGCGGAGATCGCGCTCAAGATCGCGTTCCAGTACCAGCAGCAGCGCGGCGGCGAGCACATCCGCCGCACCTCGTTCGTCCGCCTCCGCGAGGCCTACCACGGCGACACGATCGGCTCGGTCTCGGTCGGCGGCATCGACCTCTTCCACGCCACCTACCGGCCGCTGCTGTTCGCGACCCACGCCGCCGAGCCCGGCGACGCCGCGGACCTGGAGCGGATCCTCGCAGCCCACGGCGAGGAGATCGCGGCGGTGATCGTCGAGCCCCTGGTCCAGGGCGCCGCCGGCATCCTCGTCCAGCCCGAGGGCTACCTGCGCGAGGTGCGCCGGCTATGCGACGAGCACGGCGTGCTGCTGATCTGCGACGAGGTGGCGACGGGGTTCGGCCGCACCGGGACGATGTTCGCCTGCGAGCAGGAGGGCGTGGCGCCGGACCTGATGTGCCTGGCGAAGGGGATCACCGGCGGCTACCTGCCCCTGGCGGCGACGCTCGCCACCGAGCAGATCTACGAGGGGTTCCTCGGCGCCCCGGAGGATTTCCGGACCTTCTTCCACGGCCACACCTACACCGGCAACCCGCTCGCCTGCGCCGCCGCCCTCGCCAACCTCGACGTCTTCGAGTCCGAGCGGACGATCGAGCGCCTGCAGCCGAAGATCGAGCTGCTCGGCGAGCTCCTGGCGGAGATCGAGGGGATGCCCGAGGTGGAGGAGGTGCGCTGGAAGGGCTTCATGGTCGGGATCGACCTCGGCGACCACGATCCCGCTCTGGTGATGGGCCACCGGGTGACCCGCGAGGCCCGCAAACGCGGTGCGATCGTGCGCCCGCTCGGCAACACCGTCGTCGTGATGCCGCCGTTGGCGATATCCGAAGCCGAGCTGCGCCAGCTGCTGGGCATCGCCGCCGAGTCGATCGCGGCGGCGGCCCTCCCCCCTACCGCCCCCCGCAGCGCACCCGCAGCACCCGCCGCCCGTTGAGCCTCTTGCCGTTCTGGGCCCCCAGCCCCACCAGCGCCCGCACCGGCGCCCCGCAGAGCCCGGTGGAGGCCTGAAGCAGGCCGTGCCGCCCACCGGGGACGCTCAGCGAGAAGCTCTTTATCGGCACGTCTGGCAGCG
>DATAEW010000023.1:0-48427 GCA_036257815.1 Solirubrobacterales bacterium | reverse complement strand
ATGAGTAGAGCAGCGAGGCTCGGCGGCCGCGAGGTCGTGATCGTCGCGGCGGTGCGGACCGCGATCGGGCGCGGCCACCCCGAGAAGGGCTACTACCGCGACGTCCACCCCTCGACCCTCCTCGCCCGCACCCTCGAGGAGCTGATCAGGCGGTCCGGGATCGACCCGGCTGAGGTAGAGGACGTGATCGGCGGCTGCGTGCAGCAGTTCGGCGAGCAGGCCTTCAACATCACCCGCAACGCCTGGCTGCAGGCCGGATTGCCGATGGAGACCCCGGCGACGACCGTCGACCGCCAGTGCGGCTCCGGCCAGCAGGCGGTCAACTTCGCCGCCGCGCTGATCGCCTCCGGCGTCCACGACGTGGCGATCGGCTGCGGCGTCGAGCACATGGGCCACATCTCCTTCGCCGACGGCCTCGAGGTGCAGAAGGAGCACGGATACGCCTTCACGCCGGAGCTGATGGAGCGCTACGACCTGATCCCCCAGGGCCTCTCGGCGGAGATGATCGCAGAGAAATGGGAGATCCCCCGCTCCGAGCTCGACGAGCTCGGCCTGCGCTCCCAGCAGCTCGCCCAGCAGGCGACCGAGGAGGGCCGCTTCGAGCGCGAGATCATGCCCTTCCAGGTCAACGGCGACACCTACGTCACCGACCAGGGCCTGCGCGAGACCACCCTGGAGGGCCTGGCGGCGCTGAAGCCGGCCTTCAAGGAGGACGGCAAGATCACCGCCGGCAACTCCTCGCAGGTCTCCGACGGCGCCGCCGCGGTGCTGCTGATGGCTCGCGAGAAGGCCGCGGCGCTCGGCCTGGCGCCGCGGGCGCGGATCTTCGACCAGCTGACGGTCGGGGTCGATCCGGTGATCATGCTCACCGGCCCGATCCCGGCGACCGAACAGCTGCTCGAGCGCAACTCGATGCGGATCGACGACATCGAACTGATCGAGGTCAACGAGGCCTTCGCCTCGGTCGTCGCCGCCTGGCGGCGCGAGCTCGAGCCGGACATGGACCGCGTCAACGTCAACGGCGGCGCGATCGCCCTCGGTCACCCGCTGGGCTCCTCCGGCGCCCGCCTGATCACCACCCTGCTCCACGAGATGGAGCGCTCCGACAAGGAGCTGGGCCTGGTGACGATGTGCTGCGGCGGGGGGCTCGGCACCGGCACGATGATTCGTCGGGTATGACGGCGATGACTTGACTTCCCCTGTCCTGCATATAGGTTTCTCCGACTAGTCAAACTAATCGGTGAAGTCGGGAGCAGGGGAGCCATGCGAGTTAAGGCGATTCTCATAGCGCTAATTGCTGCCGCAGCGATCGTGAGCGGCTGTGGAAGCAGCAGCAGCGGGACTGCCGGATCGACGGGGAGCACCACCGGCGGCGGGAGCTCGACGGCGAGCGCCGAAGGTGGGACCGGTACGAGCGAAGCCGAAGGAACCAAGAATGGGCCCTTGACGAAGGCCGCATTCATCAAACAGGGCGACGCGATCTGCGCAAAGGTCCCGGCTGCCTACACGAAAAAGGTCAAAGCCCTGGAAGCGGAAGCGAAAAAGAAGGGGCAGAAACCGACCACCGCGGAAACGAACCTGAAGGCGGCGGTGCCGCCGCTCTACGTCGCTATCGAAGAACTCGAAGGCCTGACGCCGCCAGAAGGCGAAGAACAGCAGGTCGAAGCGATCATCAAATCGCTGGAAAGTGCGGCAAACGGCCTGGAAGCAAAGCCCGAAGCGCCACTCGCGGGGCCCAAGTCCCCTTACGCCGAATTCCAGAAGCTGACCAAGGAATACGGCTTCAAGGTCTGCAGTCAGCTTTGACCGGCGTCCTCGGGCGACCCCCCGCGATCTAGAGAACCTAAAGGTTTGTATTTGGTACTTGACTTGCTCTGACTGAGCTGTAGGTTCCTCGATTAGTCAAACTTGTCAGTCGATTCGAGGGCAGGGAGTCATGCGCGCTTTTCTGATCGTCATAGCCCTGACCGCTGCGGCCGCACTGTGGGTTGGATGCGGCGGCGGCGGCGACGGGAGCAGCGGGGAAGGTTCCAGCACGGCAGCGACGACCGGTGGCGAAAAGACCACCGCTGAAGGCGGCGAAGCCTCCGCTGGCGAAGGCAAGGGCGGCGGCGGAAGCGGCGGCGGCGCCTCCGGCGGCGGAGGCAAGGGCGGCGGCGGAAGCGGCGGCGGCGAAGCCTCCGGCGGCGAAGGCGCTGGCGGGGGCGGCCAAGGGGGGAACAGCACGGGCGGGACGAACCCAAAAGCGAAATCCGGACCCCTGACGAAGACCGAATTCATCGCCGAAGGCGATGGGATCTGCAACAACGTCACGACGGAATACCAGCTCAAAGCGATCGAACTCAAAGAAGAACAGCCAAAGGGCGAAGAACCGACCCAGACGGAAGTCAACCTGAAGGCAGCGGTGCCCCCTCTCTACGTTGCGGTGAAGGAATTCGAAGCGCTGACCCCGCCGAAGGGCAAGGAGAAGGAAGCGGAAGCCGTCATCGCGGCGCTGGAAGACGCGGCAAAGGGTCTCGAAGCGGAACCTGAATCCGAACTCACCGGGCCCAAATCGCCGTTTGCTGAATTTCAGAAACTCGCTCAGCAGTTCGGATTCCAATTCTGTCCCGAACTCTAGTTTGAAGGCGCTAGTTGGACTTGCGGCAATCCTGGTCCTTCTGGCGGCTTGCGGCGGCGCCAGCAGTGGCGGAGCGGGTTCCTCTACGGAAACGGCCGCGGGTTCTCTGGGGAGCCCCCCGACGAAGCTCGACTACGTCGGGAAGGTGGACGTGATTTGCGCCAAGGGCTCGCAGGAGATCGGTCGCGCCATCCGGCACCGAAGAGCGGCCGCCGCATCTGTGCCGGGGATGCTCCGCGAACAGGTGGTTCAAATCGGACGGCTGAAGGGCCCGCGGGAAAGAGAACTGCGGCTGATCCCCATCCTGGCGGCGATGAAGAAGGGGGCAGCGGAAATCGAAGCGAATCCCCGTCTCGCCTTCTCCGGCCGCACCGCCCTCGATGAAGCGGTCCAACTCTCGCGGGAGAGCGGCTTCCTGGAATGCGGTCTCCTCGAATGAGCCCGAGCTCGTCAGTCCACCCCGGCGGTTAGCCGCTATATGCTGCTCCCTCGATGGACCTGACGCTGTCGCCATCGGAGGAGGAGTTCCGTGACGAGGTTCGCTCCTGGCTCGAGGCGAACCATCCCGGTCCCGAGCCCGAGGGCGGGCTGGACGAGATCATGGCCTTCCGGCGCGACTGGCAGCGCCAGCTGCACGAGGCGGGATGGGCGGGGATCTCGTGGCCGAAGGAGTACGGCGGCCGCGGCGCGACGATGATCGAGCAGGCGATCTTCGTCGGCGAGGCGGCGCGCCAGGAGGCGCCCAGCCCGGCCAACGTGCTGGGCCTGGCGATGGGCGGCCCGGTGGTGATCGCCCACGGGACGGAGGAGCAGAAGGCGCGCTACCTGGAGCCGATCCTGACCGCCGAGGAGATCTGGTGCCAGGGCTTCTCGGAGCCGGAGTCGGGCTCCGACCTGGCCTCGCTGAAGACGCGGGCGGTCAAGGACGGCGACGAATGGGTGGTCAGCGGGCAGAAGGTCTGGACGACCTTCGCCCAGTACGCGAAGTGGTGCATGCTGGTCGCCCGCACCGATCCCGACGCCCCCAAGCACCAGGGCCTCACCTACTTCCTGATGGACATGGAGCAGGCGGGGGTCGAGGCGAAGCCGCTGGTCCAGATCACCGGCGAGGGCGAGTTCAACGAGGTCTTCATCAACGAGGCGCGGATCCCCGAGGAGAACGTCGTCGGCGGCGTCGGCAACGGCTGGTCGGTGGCGATCACGACGCTGATGAACGAGCGCGCCGGGCTCGCCTTCGGGGCGATCGCGCAGATCCAGAACAGCCTCGGCCGGCTCGCCAGGCTGGCGACCGAGGTGCGGCTGAACGGCGGCTCGGCGGCCGACGACGCCCACTACCGCCAGCGGATCGCCCAGCTGCACATCGAGGCCGAGACGATGCGCCTCAACGCCTACCGCGGCCTGACCAAGACGATGCAGTCCGGGATCCCCGGCCCCGAGGGCTCGCTCGGCAAGTGGCAGTGGGCCGACATCAACCAGGGCCTGACCGAGCTGGCGCTGGAGATCGAGGGCGCCTACGCGCCGCTGGCCCGAGGCGCCGAGCACGCGGTCGCCGGCGGCGCCTGGCAGTACGGCTTCCTGCGCTCGCGCGCCAACTCGATCGAGGGCGGCACCACCGACATCCTGAAGAACATCATCGCCGAGCGGGTGCTCGGCCTGCCGAGGCTGCGCTGAGGGCGCGCGACGCATGTACTTCGACCTGACCGACGAGCAGCAGGCGATCAAGGCGACCGCCCACGACTTCCTCGCCTCGCGCTTCAAATCGGAGCGGATTCGCGGGATCGCCGCTTCCGCGGACGGCTTCGACGCCGACGGCTGGCGCGAGATGGCCGAGCTCGGCTGGGCCGGCCTGGCGTTGCCCGAGGAGTGGGGCGGGCAGGGGCTCGGGACCGTCGATCTGGCGGTGCTCTTCGAGGAGCTGGGTTACGCGCTGGCGCCCTCGCCGCTCTTTTCCAACACCGTGGTCGGGCTGGCGCTCGCCCACTGCGGCTCCGACGAGCAGCGCGAGCGCTGGCTGCGGCCGCTGGCCGATGGCGAGCTGCGCGGTACCCCGGCGCTGATCGACGCCGGCTCCGCTCCCGCGCCTGGCGAGTTCACGATGGAGGCGCGGGCCGACGGCGACGGGATCGTCCTCGACGGCGAGAAGGTGCTCGTGCTCGACGCCGCCAGCGCCGACTTCTTCCTCGTCGCCACCGCCGACGAACGGCGCCACCTCGTCGAGCGGGACGCGGCCGGGGTCACGGTCAGCGAGGAGGCCTCGATCGACCCCACCCGCCGCCTATCGAGCGTGCGCTTCGACGGCGTCCGGGTCGGCCCCGAGCGGACGCTGCCCGGGGAGGACTACTTCCCGGTCTTCTTCCGCGCCTGCGTGGCGATCGCCGCCGAGTCCACCGGAATTGCCCAGCGGACGCTCGAGATGGCGGTGGAGTACGCGCGGGACCGGCAGCAGTTCGGCCGCCCGATCGGCGCCTACCAGGCCGTCTCTCACCGCTGCGCGCAGATGCTGCTGGAGACCGAGAACTCGCGCTCGGCCGTCTACGGGGCCGCCTGGGCGGCTGACGCCGAGCCGGACTCGCTGCCGTTGGCCGCCTCGATGGCCAAGGCCTACGCCTCCGACGCCGGCTGGCGGGTGCCCAACGCATCCCTCCAGGTCCACGGCGGCATCGGCTTCACCTGGGAGCACGACCTCCACTTCTTCCTCAAGCGCGGCCGCGGCAACGCGGCGCTGATGGGGGACGCGAAGTGGCACCGCGAGCGGGTCGCCGGAGCGGTGTTGGAGCGCGCCGCCGCCGCGGTCTGAGTCGCCGGCTCCGGATGAGCGCCCTGGGCCGGATTTCCGTCGCCGCGATCGGCACCTCGGTCGCCGAGCTGGAGGCCGAGGCGCTGCGGGCGGAGGCGGCCGGAGTCGAGTGCGTCTGGGCGCCGGAGCTGTTCCGCAGCGCGGCCACGCAGGCCGCCTACCTGGCGGCGAAGACCGAGCGGATCGGGGTGGCCACCGGGATCGTCTGGGCCTTCACGCGCAGCCCCTTCATCCACGCTGTGAGCGCGCTGGACGTCGACGAGATGTCGGGCGGCCGCTTCCGCCTCGGCATGGGGGCGGGGGTCAAACGGCTGAACGAAACCTGGCACAACGCCAGCTACGGCAAACCGGCGCCGCACCTGCGGGAGGCGATCGAGGCGACCCGGCTGATCATGCGCCAGGCGGGCGCCGGCGAGCCGATCCGCTACCGGGGCGACTACTACGACATCGACATCAAGGGCTGGGTGCGGCCGCACCCGCCCGCCCGCGAGGCGGTGCCGATCTACACCGCCGCCGTGCAGGCGGGGATGGCGCGGATGGCCGGCGACGTCGCCGACGGCCTGATCGGCCACCCGATCCAGAGCCTGCGCTGGATCGACGAGGTCGTGGCGCCGGCCTTCGAACAGGGACTGAGCCGCTCCGGCCGCGACCGCGCCGATTTCGACTACCTGCCGACGGTCTGCTGCGCGATCGACGACGACGAGGCGCGGGCGATGGACATGGCCCGGCGCACGATCTCCTTCTACGCCACGGTCAGGACCTACATGCCGGTCTGGGAGATGCACGGTTTCGGCGCCAACGCGATCGCCGCCGGCGAGGCCTTCCGCCGCGGCGACCTCGCCGCCGTCCCCGCGGCGATCAGCGACGAGATGGTGGAGGCCTACTGCGCCGCCGGACCGCTCGACAAGGTGAGGGCCCGGGTGGAGGCGACCGCTCTGCGCGCCGATGGGCTCTTCCTCACCCCGCCGACCTACTTCATCTCCGCCGAGGAGCTGAGCGAGTACCAGCGCCGCATCATCGACGCCTTCGGTCCGGCGGCGTGATCTGGCGTGACTCGCGCGCTTGAAGTGTTGGAGCGCGTGCGCTCGATTCCGGCTGGTTTCGTGCGCAGCTACGGGGACGTCTCGCCGGGGGCGCCTCGGTTCGCCGGCACGGTCCTGTTCGCGGTCGACGAGCCCGACCTGCCCTGGTGGCGGGTCGTCCGCGCCGACGGCTCGCTGGCCAAGGGCCCGCGCCAGAAACGTCTGCTGCTCGCCGAGGGAGTCCCCTTCAGCGGCGAGCGAGTGGACATGGTGAAAGCCCGCGCTGTCACCTAAGGCCAGACGCGGGTGCGCGGCACGCCGCCGGAGCCGACGCAGATCTCCGGCGCCGGGCCGAGGACCAGCTGGCGGCGCCAGACCGGGGTCTCCGCGGTGACCGGCGCCAGCAGCTCGTCGAGCGGTTGACCCGGCCGCTTCGTCGCCCAGCTTGCCTCCGAGGGGATCGCCGGCGGCCCGCCGATGGGGGCGTAGACACCGCCCCAGCCCTGGCCAGCCATCGCCGCCGCGAGGTCATGGTGGGGACCTCGCCGCGCGTCCACCGCGGCGGCGTTCAGCTCGCCGAGCCCGCGCCAGTCGGCGACCAGGTACCAGTCCTCGTAGCCCGGGCCCGCCTCGAAGGGCAGATCCGCGACCTGGAAGCACGCCGACTCGATGCCCAGCTCGGCGTGGAAGGCGCGCTGAGCCTCCTCGTAGTCGCCCGCCTCCACGCCCGGCCCCGGCCGGTGCCAGAACAGGTAGGCGAGCACCGCGGTCTCAGGCTCGGGAGGAGCCCTCAGCCCCGGTCCCGGCCCATCTCGCGCTGGACCTCGTCCTCGGTGATCCGGCTGTCCGGGCCGTAGGCTTTCCAGCCGCTGACCACCAGGGAGATCGCGACGCCGAGGATCACCCACATCGGCCAGAAATAGCCGCCTTCGCCCATCGCCCAGATGACGATGGTGACGACGATCGCGAGCGTGCCGCCGGCCACCGTGCCCTTGAAGTCGCGCTTCATCTTCAGGCGCTGGATCGCCAGCTCGCGGGCGTCCTCCGGCTTGTAGATGCCTTCCTCGGGTGCCATCGGCGTGTCGGTCATGGCGATGATCGTAACTCGCCGCCGACCGCCGATGGCACATTTCCGCCTGCTACGGGCAGACGACGATCAGCTGGAAGTCGGCGTCCTCGTTGGCGCCGGCTTTGTCGCGGGTGTGGACTTCGATCGCGTTCGGGTTCGCGGCCGAGCTGTTGGTCTGCGCGTAGCCGGGGTTCGGCACCGAGGTGCCGGCGTTGTTGCGGCCGGCCACGTCGGCGCAGCCCTGCACGTTGACCGGGAAGGTGACGGTGACGGCGCCGCCGGCCTCGGTCGCGGCGATGCCGGCGTCGCTGGCCCGGGCGAGGGTCGCGTTGCCCGGATTGCCGGGGTTGTTCACCACCGCCCAGTAGGTGTGCGCGGCGCGCGCCGCGGCCGGCACGACCCCGAGCTTGTTGGTGTTGATCTGGTAGCCGGTCAGCGTCTTGTGCTTCAGCTTGCCGGCGCCGATCGTCTGCTTGATGATCGCGCCGCCGTTGATCGTCTGCGCCGCGTAGGCCGTCCCCGCGAGGGCGACGATCAGGGCGACCACGGCAACAACCATCGCGGGCGAGGGGCGGTGGCTCCTCAGTCTGCTCATCTCTGGGCTCCCTTCCGGTGTGGCGTTGGGGCTGCACCACCCGGGGCGCCACCGTCGAGCCGGCCGCCGCGAGCGGGCAGTCAGATCAGGTAACCCCGCTCGAGGTCCGCGGATGCGGTGCGGCGCTCAGGCCGGCAGGGCGGTGACGAAGCGCTCGAAGGCGGCGATGTCGGTGACCGCCGGCCCGTGGCCGGGCAGGATCAGCGACGGGTTGAGCTCGGCCAGCCTGCGGATCGAGCGGCGGTTCTCCGGCGGGTCGTAGGTGAAGATGTCCGGCGGCTCCTTGATTCCCGGCAAGCCGGTGGCGTAGCTCATGTTGCGGATCACGTCGCCGCAGATCGCCACCCGATCGGACTCGCGGAAGAAGATCACCTCGCCCCGCGCGTGCCCGGGCGCGTGGACGACGCGGAAGCCGGCGACCTCATCGCCGTCCTCCAGCACCCTCTCGACCCGGTAGGGCGGACCCTCCCAGAGCTTGCGAATTAGCCGGTTCACCGGGTGGTTGGTCGCCGCCTCCTGGACCGGGCGCTTGCCTTCCATCGCCTCGACGTCGTCGCGGTGGCAGGCCAGCGGCACCCCGCGGGCCTCGCAGACGTCCTTCGCCACTCCCTGGTGGTCGGGGTGGACGTGGGTCAGCGCGACCAGCGAGATCTCGCGCCCCTCCAGCTCGCCGAAGATCCGTCGCCGGTCCCAGCGCCGCCCGGCATCGATCAGCACGTCCTCGGCCAGGTAGACGTTGATCGCCGGGGCGGGCAGCTCCTTCAGCCGCCAGACGCCTGGGGCCAGATGCCTCAATGGGAGATCCCGAGCGTGCCCCGCGGCTCGCCGCTGTGCTGGGCGAGCTCCTCGAGCCGGGCGATCTGGCGTTCGCCCTCGAGCCGGGCGGGATGGCCGGCGGGCAGCGGCTCGATCAGGCGGCGGACGCGGTTGCGGACCTGCAGCGCGAAGTGGGGCGTGACGGCGCCGGCTAGGGCGCGGATGTCCTCGGCGCTCAGCTCCCGCTGGCCGGAGAGCAGGGCCGGGTTCTCCGACTCGCTCATTCCTCGCCGCCGCCGATCTTGGCCAGTTCGGCCAGCTCGTTCACTTCCGCCTGCTGGTTCACGTCGATGGCCTCCTGGTCGCCGATCACCCACACGTGGTTGTAGAAGGCGCGGGTGGGGTTGGTGGTGTAGCCGGGCTTCACGTCGAGGAAGTAGCTGCGCAGTTCCGCAGGCAGGCTACCGGCGCTGTCGGTGAGCAGCAATGGCCCCCAGGTGCCTGAGGCCGATAGTGGCGCCGCCGCGGCGGCGCTGAGCGGCGAGTCATCGCGGGCCAGCACGAAGCCGTGGCCGGGATCGTTGACGTTCCAGCCGAAGCTGCCGTCGGCGAAGCGGGCGAAGGCGATCGCGCTCGCGACCGGGCCCGGGCCCGAGACCCGCTTGACGCGCGGATCGATGGCGGCGATTTCGCGCAGCACCGCGGCGGAGACCGCGCTCGCGGGTCCAAGCACGTAGACCGGTGCTTTCGGGTGCCGCTTCAGCGCCGCGGCCGTCTCCGCCGGCAGCTGCTTCGCTTCGGCGAACAGGACCGGATCCCCCGAGCGGGCCGCCCAGGCGGCGGCGGGCATCGCCATTCCGGCCTGTTCGCTGGAGGCGATCAGGACGTGCTCGGGCGGCGAGCCGACGAGGCGCTCGCGCAGCTTCGCGATCGCCGCCGCCTCGGCGGGCGCCGATCCCGCCCTCACCGCGGTGTCCTTGACGCCGTCGGGAGCCGCGACGGCGCCGATCCGAAACGCCGCCGCGCCGCCGGTCGAGTGGTCGCCCCCCGGGCTCAGCGCGGCGAGCGCTTCGGTGGTCGCGTCCGGCAGCCCGTCCGCCGCCGAGAAGAGCAGCGGCGCCCGCACCGGCGGCGCCATCAGGACCGCCGCCGCGATCGCCCCCGCCCAGTCTTCTTCGCTGGCCAGCGCCACCGCCGCCGGCCGCTGCGAGGCGCTGGTCCCGGGGAACACGGCGAGGGCGACCGCGGCGGCGTTGGCGGCCGGATCGGAACCGCCGATCCGGGTCGTGTTGTTGGTCGCGAAGGCTGGATAGCCGAGTTCTTCGGCGGGCTGGCTGGAGGCCGTCTCGTCGCCGCTCGGGGTTTCCGCGCGGGGTTGGGGCACGGGGGCTGGAGCGCTCTGCGAGGCCTTCTCGCCGGAGCCGCCGCTGCCACCGAGGATCGCCGCGACGATGAAGACGATCGCCACCGCGACTAGGCTGAGGACGAGCTTTAGCGCTCCCGGCATCGGCTGGCGCCGGCGGCGCCTCGGCCGCTTCGGAGGGGACGGGGCCGGTGAGGGCCGCTCCGGCTCGCGGCCCTGTGCTCCCCGCGCCGCGCCCTTCGGCTCCTCCCCGGCCGGCTCCGGAGGCGGCGGCTCCGGCACGTCCGCGTTGATCGGTCGGTTGGCGCTCACCCCCGCAAACGCTACGTGATCTGTCCGAAAACTCGCCTGGTGAGCAACCGGCGGTGGCAGGGCCTGGCTGGCTGGTCAGTTAAAGTGTCCGTCGACTGGCTGATTGACCAGTCAATCAGTCCGACGGCGAGAGGAACCGCATGAACTTCGAACTCAACGACGAGCAGCTTGCCTTCAAGAAGAAGTGCCGCGACTTCGCTCGCGAGGTGATCCGCCCGGTCGCCCGCCAGCACGACGAAGAGGAGAGCACCCCCTGGGAGGTGATCAAGGAGGCGCGCAAGCAGGGCCTGAACGGGATCGACTACCTGCAGACGACCGCCGCCGACGGCGACGGCCAGATGGGCGCGATCGGCGCCGAAGAGATGCACTGGGGGTGCGCCGGCACGGCGCTGGCGATCAACGGCTCCGGCCTCGCCGCGGCCGGCATCGCCGCCTCCGGCACCCCGGAGCAGATCGCCAGGTGGGTCCCGGAGTGCTTCGGGGTCGGCGAGGAGATCAAGCTCGGCGCCTACGCCGTCACCGAGCCGCAGGCCGGCTCCGACGTCAAGAGCCTGAAGACGACGGCCAGGCGCGACGGCGACGAGTGGATCCTCAACGGGACCAAGGTCTTCATCACCAATGGCGGAATCGCCGACGTCCATGTCGTCGTCGCCACCGTCGACCCGGAGCTGGGGACCCGTGGCCAGGCCTCCTTCGTGATCGAGAAGGGGACGCCGGGAATCAGCCAGGGCAAGAAGGAGTCCAAGCTCGGGATCCGCGCCTCCCACACCGCCGAGGTGGTGCTGGAGGACTGCCGGATTCCGGCGGAGAACCTGCTCGGTGGCGAGGAGAAGCTCGAGCGCAAGCTGCAGCGTGGCCGCGAAGGCAAGAAATCGCGCGGCGCCGACGCCCTCGCGACCTTCGAGATGACCCGGCCGATCGTCGGCGCCTCGGCGCTCGGCATCGCCCAGGCGGCCTACGAGTGGACGCTCGAGTACCTGGACGGTCGGGCCGAGGGCGGCAAGCCCGTGCTGCAACTGCAGCGCTACCAGCAGGTGCTGGCCGACGTCGCGACCGAGATCGAGGCGGCGCGGCTGCTCGTCCAGCGGGCCTCCTGGATGGGCCGCAACGGCGTCCCGATGACCGGCGGCCAGGGATCGATGTCGAAGCTGAAGGCCGGCGACGTGACGATGTGGGCGACGACGACGCTGATGGACCTGGTCGGTCCCTTCGCCTGGGACCGCGAGTGCCCGCTGGAGAAGTGGTTCCGCGACGCCAAGATCTACCAGCTCTTCGAGGGCACGGCGGAGATCCAGCGGATGGTCATCTCGCGCATGCAGGCGCGCGAATACGCCGAGCGCCTCGGTTACGGCGCCGAAGTCGCCGCGAAGGCCGTGGAGGCGAAGGTCGAGAAGGAGGCTGTTCCCGCGTAGGGTCCCTGAGGACCTATCCCGATAGGGGTTCCACTTAACTTTTTCGAGCCGCGGTTGAAGCTACCGACGATGGTTGGCGGCGAAAAAGTACAAGACGTTCCACCCCTATCGGGATAGGTCCTAAGCTCGATCCGTGCACGGGCCCCACGGCCAGAGCCACGCGCTCGACGCGAGGCGCAGCGACAGCCGCCGGCGGATGTCGGTGGCCTTGGCGATCAACGTGGGGCTGCTGCTGGTCGAGGCGCTCGGCGGCGTCCTCACCGGGTCGCTGGCCGTGCTCGCCGACGCCGGGCACCTGCTCTCCGACGTCGGTTCGATCGCCCTCGCCCTGATCGCCGCCCGCCTCGCCGGGCTGCCGGCGGCCGGGCGGCGCACCTTCGGCTACCAGCGCTCGGAGGTCCTGGCGGCGCTGGTAAACGGCCTGCTCCTGGTCGCGGTCAGCGTCGCGATCGCCGTCGAGGCGATCGGGCGCTTTTCCGATCCGCCCGGGATCGATGGAGCCGGCGTCCTGGCGCTCGGCGTCCTCGGGCTGCTCGGCAACGCCGCCGCGGCCCTCGTGCTGGCCGGCGGTCAGCGCGAGGACGTCAACCTCGAGGGCGTGCTGCGCCACAGCGCCGCCGACGCGCTCGGCTCGCTCGGGGTGATCGTCGCCGGCGCCTTCGTCCTCGCCGGCGGCTCCGACGTCGTCGACCCGATCGTCAGCCTCTTCATCTCCGCGCTCGTCCTCGTCTCCTCCTGGCGGCTGATCAAGGAGCCCGTCGACGTGCTGATGGAGGCCGCCCCCGCCGGTTTCGACGTGGACGCGGTCGGGACGACGATCTGCGCCGAGCAGGGCGTGCGCTCGGTCCACGACCTGCACGTCTGGACGGTGACCGCCGGCTTCGGGGCGATCGCCGCCCACGTCGTCGTCGCCCGCGACGCCGACCGCGACCTGATCCGCCGCCGGCTCGAGGTGGCGCTGGCCGAGCGCTTCGGGATCGAGCACACGACGCTGCAGATGGAGGAGGAGGCCGAGCAGGAGCTCTTGCGCGTGGAAACCACCCCGAGGTCCTGAAAGGGGCCGGGTGCCCCTGCCAAAACCCGCTCGCTGCGCTCGCTTTTGAGTGTTTTGGCAGGGGCACCCGGCCCCTTTCTTGCCCCGCGCGCCCGGGTCGCAACCTCGATTGCAGCGATTTTCGGTAGCTGACGGGTTGTGGGGCCCTTGGTTAGCCTCGCCGGTCGATGTTCTCCGATCGCCGTCTGGCGATGGCCCTCTGCGCAGCGGCCCTCGCGCTCCTCAGCCTGCTCGCCGCCGGACCCGCGCCGGCGCAGGACCTGCAGTCCAAGCTCGAAGCCAAGCAATCGAAGCTGGCAGAGGTGCAGGAACGCAAGGGGGTCCTGACGACGACGATCTCCGGCTTCAAGGACCGGATCGACCGCCTGACCGGCGAGGTGGCGGCGATCCGCACCCGCGAGGCCGCCGTGCGCACCCGCCTGGCCGTCAAACAGGCCCAGCTCGATCGGGCGACCGCCCGGCTCGGCGTCGCCAAGGAGCGCCTGCGGCGGGTCCGCGGCCATCTGCGGCGAGCCTTGGTCGCGTTGCGCGAACGCCTGGTCGCGATGTATGAGACCGGCAGCCCGGATTTGCTCAGCGTCCTCGTCGGTTCCAGTGGCCTCGACGACCTCGCCGCGCGCACCGAATACCTCGACCGCCTGCACGGCATGGACGAAGCGGTGGTCGGCCGGGTGCGCGAGCTGCGCGACGAGGTGAGCCGCATCGTCTCGCGCCTGCGCGGCGCCAAACGGACGATTGAAGCGGCCCGCGACCAGGTCGCCGCCCAGGAGCGGAAGCTGGCGAGCACCCGCACCGCCCTGCAGTCCCACCAGCGCCGGCTGGCGCGGGCGCGCGAGGGACGGGAAGCGGCGCTGGCGCGAATCACCGAACACGAGGAAGAGCTCGACGGCTCGGTGGCGGCGATCCAGGCGAAGATCGCCGCCCAGCTCGCGGCGACCGGCTCGGCGCCGCTGCCCGCCGGGCCGATCCAGGGCGGCAGCGGCGGCCTGATCTGGCCCGTCGACGGCCCGGTCGTTTCCGGCTTCGGGCCGCGGACGATCAACGGCAGCTACGAGTTCCACCCCGGGATCGACATCGCGGTGCCGGAAGGGACCCCGATCCGCGCCGCGGCCGACGGGACGGTGATCTTCACCGAGCCGGAGGCGAGCAGCGGCGGCTACGGCAACTACACCTGCGTCGACCACGGCGGCGGGCTCTCGACCTGCTACGCGCACCAGAGCTCCTTCGCGGTCTCGGCCGGCCAGGCGGTGACGCAGGGCGAGATCATCGGCTACAGCGGCTGCACCGGGTACTGCCTTGGCCCGCACGTCCACTTCGAGGTCCGGATAGGCGGCCAGGTCACCGACCCGATGGGTTACCTTTAGCAATGAAGCGGGATGATTCGCCAAGCGCACACCTACCTGGTGGGCGCGATGTCGGGAGCGACTCTGATCGCGATCGCCATCGCCGTCTTCGTGCTGCTGGTCTCGGTGCAGGTCTTCCGCGACTGGCCGATCGCCGCGCTCGGCGATAGGGGCGGCGACGGCGCCGCCGTCTCCGGCGCCCAACCCGCGGGCGGCCCGGGCGGCGGCGGCCCGGAAGCCGGCCAGGGTGGGACGACGGCCAGCGGCCAGCGGGGCGGCAGCCCGGCGCGGAGCGGCGCCGGTGGCGGCAGGACCACGGCAGCGGTCCGCGGCGGCGCGCCCACCTCCGGCGAGCCCTCGGCCGCCAATCAAGGCGGCGGCAGCGGCGGCTCCGGTGGCGGCGCTGGCAGCGGCGGCAGCCCCCAGGACTCGACCCCGCAGCCCGCCTCCGCGCCGGCGGGCTCTTCGGGCGGCAGCACGGGCAAAGGAGACTCCGGTGGGAGCGGTTCGGCCCCGGCCAGCTCGGCCTCGGCGACGGTCACCGAAACCGTCAACGGCACGGTCGATCAGGTCGACGAAGGCGTGCTCGGCGGGACGCTGGAAGAAACCGGCGTAAGCGGCGCCACCGAAGGCGCCGTCAACGGCGTCGCCGGCCCGGAATCGGCCGTCGGCCAGGCGGTCGATGGAACCGTCCACACGGTCGAAGGCCTGCTCGGCGGCGGACGCTGAGGTAGAGCGCAGGACGCCGTACTGCGCGGTCCCACGCCGCCAGTCAGAATGCCGGTCCGATGGCGGAGCGAGAACAGGCGGGCTCAGTCGCGAGCAGCGATCCGATCGCCGGGTCGGCGGTCTACCCGGCCGGCAGCCGCGTCAACGAGCGCGGCCACCTCGAGCTGGGCGGCTGCGACGTGGTCGAGCTGGCCGCGAAGGTCGGCACCCCCGCCTACGTCTACGCCGAGGACGACCTGCGGGCTCGCGCCCGCGCCTACCGCGAGGCCTTCGAGTGCCGCGGCGGCGAGTTCGAGGTCGTCTTCGCCAGCAAGTCGTTTCCCTGCACCGCCGCCTACCGCCTGTTCGCCGCGGAGGGCCTCTCGGTCGACGTCGCCTCCGGCGGCGAGCTGCACATGGCGCTGCGGGCCGGCTTCGATCCCGGACGGATCCACATGCACGGCAACAACAAGAGCGACGAGGAGATCCTGCTGGCGACGCGCGCCGGGATCCGTCACCTGATCCTCGATTCCTTCGACGAGATCGAGCGCTGCGAGCGGCTGCTCGATGCCCCCCAGCGGGTGCTGATCCGGGTGACGCCCGGGATCAAGCCCTCGACCCACGACTACATCACCACCGGACAGCTCGACTCGAAGTTCGGCTTCGGGCTCGAGGACGGCCTGGCGGCGAAGGCCATCGAGCGCGTGCTCGCCTCCGAGAGGCTGGAGCTGGTCGGGTTGCACGCCCACATCGGCTCGCAGATCTTCGAGCTCGAGCCCTACACGCTGGCGATCCAGGCGCTGGGCGAGCTGGCGGGCGAGTGGTGCCGGGTCGTCAACGTCGGCGGCGGCCTCGGCGTCGCCTACACCGCCGAGGACGAGCCGCCCTCGATCGACGCCTACGTCGACGTCAAGGTGCGCGGCGTCGCCGAGGTCTTCGGAGAAGGCGTGCGGATTCTCGTCGAGCCGGGCCGTTCGCTGGTCGCCAACCCGGGCATCACCGCCTACCGGATCGGCACCGTGAAGGAGATCCCGGGCGTGCGCACCTACGTCGCCGTCGACGGCGGCATGTCCGACAATCTGCGGCCGATGCTGTACGGCTCCCGCTACGAAGCGCTGATCGCCGACCGCGCCGCCGCCCCGCCCGACACCCTGGTCACCGTCGCCGGCATGCACTGCGAGTCCGGCGACATCCTGGTCCGCGACGCCAGCCTCGCCGCGCCGGCGGTCGGCGACGTCCTGGTCACGCCGGCGACCGGTGCCTACGGCCACGCGATGGCCAGCAATTACAACGGCGTGCCGCGACCGCCGGTCGTCTTCTGCCGCGACGGCGAGGCGCGGGTCGTGGTCAGGCGGGAGACCTACGACGACCTCACCGCGCGCGATGCCTGACGAGGGCTCCAAATCCGTCCGCATCGGCCTGCTCGGCCGCGGCACCGTCGGGGCCGCCTTCGCCGAGCTGGTGGCGGAGCGGGCCGACGCCGTCGAGGCGGCGACCGGCCGGCGGCCGGAGATCGCCGGCGTGCTGACCCGCGACGAGGGCGACTTCGGCGAGATCCTCGAGCGCTCTGACCTGATCGTCGAGCTGATCGGCGGGACCGATCCGGCGCGGCGGTTCGCGATCGACGCGATGCGCGCCGGCCGCCCCCTGGTCACCGCCAACAAGCAGCTGCTGGCCCAGCACGGCGACGAGCTGTTCGAGATCGCCCGCGAGCAGGGGGTTCAGCTGCGCTTCGAGGCCGCCGTGGCGGGCGTGATCCCGATCGTCCGCACGATCCAGGAGAGCTTCGGCGTCACCGAGATCAGCAAGGTCTTCGGGATCGTCAACGGCACCACCAACTTCATCCTCAGCGAGATGGCGGCGAGCGGTGCCGGCTACGGCGAGGTGCTGGCGCAGGCGCAGGCGCTCGGCTACGCCGAGGCCGACCCCTCCGACGACGTCAGCGGCGCCGACGCGGCGGCGAAGATGGCGATCCTCGCCCGCCTCGCCTTCCACACGCCGGTGACGCTCTCCGAGGTCGCCTTCGAGGGGATCGAGAACATCCGGCCCGACGACCTCGCCTACGCCAAGGAGCTGGGGCTGTCGCTGAAGCTGCTCGGCGCCGCCGAACGCCGCGACGGCGGGATCAGCGTCCGCGTCTTCCCCTGCTTCCTCTACCGCGGCCACCCGCTGGCGCCGATCGAGGGGCCGTTCAACGCGGTGATGGTCGAGGCCCCGGCGATCACCGAGGTGACGATGTCGGGTCCCGGGGCCGGTGGCGTGCAGACCGCCTCAGCGGTGCTCGGCGACGTCGTCTCGATCCTCGCCGGCGACGCTCCCGTGCACGAGACGCGCACGGAGCTGCCGATCGTCGCCGACGTCAGCTCCTCCTTCTACCTCTACCTCGAGGTGGCCGACCAGCCCGGCGTGCTGGCCCAGATCGCCCAGGTGCTCGGCGACCACGAGGTTTCGGTGAAGAGCGTCGTCCAGCGCGGCATCGGCGAGGACGCGCGCCTGGTGATGGTCGTCCACGAGTGCCTGGAGTCGCGCTTCGCGGCCGCCGTCGAGGCGCTCGGCGAGCTGGACGAGGTGCGCGCCACCCCGCGCGCCATCCGGGTCATCGAGGAGCAGTTTTGAGCCGTCGCGGGGAGCGGGGCGGTCGCTGAGGTGGCGGCGCCGCTGATCGAGCGCTACCGCGAGCGGCTCTCGCTGGAGCCGGGCGATCCGGTGGTCAGCCTCAACGAGGGGTCGACCCCGCTGATCGAGGCGTCGCGGCTCTCGGAGCGGATCGGCGCCCGGGCCTTCCTGAAGTTCGAGGGCGCCAACCCGACGGGCTCCTTCAAGGATCGCGGAATGACGGTGGCCGTCTCGCGGGCCAAGGGGCGGGGGGCCGAGGCGGTGATCTGCGCCTCGACCGGCAACACGGCGGCCAGCGCCGCCGCCTACGCGGCGCGGGCGGGGCTGCGCGGCGCGGTGATCGTCCCCGAGGGCAAGATCGCGATCGGCAAGCTCGCCCAGGCGCTGATGCACGGAGCGCGGGTGGTTGCCCTGCAGGGCAACTTCGACGACGCGCTGCGGATCGTCCGCGAGCTCTCGCAGAAGCACCCGATCGAGCTCGTCAACTCGGTCAACCCGCACCGGATCGAAGGCCAGAAGACCGGCGCCTTCGAGGTGGTCGAGGAGCTGGGCGGGATGCCCGGCGCCCTGGCGATCCCGGTGGGGAACGCCGGCAACGTGACCGCCTACTGGCGCGGGTTCACGGAGCTGGCCGAAGGTGGACCGCTCGAGAACGCTGGTTCGAAACCAATCCTCTACGGCTTCCAGGCCGAGGGCGCGGCGCCGCTGGTCGTCGGCGAGCCGGTCGCCAACCCGGAGACCGTCGCCTCGGCGATCCGGATCGGCAACCCGGCCCGCTGGGAGGAGGCGATGGCGGCCTTCACCGCCTCGCGCGGCCGCGTCGCCGCCGTCTCCGACGAGCAGATCCTCGATGCCTACCGCTGGCTCGCCGCCGCCGAAGGCGTCTTCTGCGAGCCCGCCTCGGCGGCCTCGGTCGCCGGCCTGCTCGCCCATGGCCTGCCGGCGCTCGAGGGAATGGCGCCGCCCGAGACCGTCGTCTGCGTGCTCACCGGCCACGGCCTCAAGGATCCCGACACCGCGCTCGGCAAGGCCCCCTCGGTGATCAACTGCGAGAACGACCTGACGGCCGTCGAGCGAGCGGTGTTCGGTTGACCGCCCGCCACCGACTTGTCCGCGTTCCCGCCTCCTCGGCCAACCTCGGGCCGGGGTACGACGCGATGGCGGCGGCGGTCTCGCTGTTCCTCGAGCTGGAGGTCGAGGAGACGGGGGAGTTCTCCTTCGACCCGGGCGGCCTGGAGGTGTCGACCGGCCGCGACAACCTGATCGTCCGCGCCTTCGAGACCCTCCACCCGGCCGACGGGATCGCCTTCCGCCTGCGGGGAGAGATCCCGCTGGCACGGGGGCTCGGCTCCAGCGCCGCGGCGATCGTCGCCGGGCTGTTCGCCGCCGACCACCTCTTCGAGCTGGCGCTCTCGCGCGAGGAGATGCTGGTCAGGGCGACCGAGATCGAGGGACACCCCGACAACGTCGCGGCGGCGATCTACGGCGGCTTCGTCGTCTGCGGGGCCGGCGAGGACGGCGCCCCTGTTGCCGCGCGCTTCGACCCGCCGGAGGGGCTGGAGGGGATCGTCGCGATCCCGCCCGAGGAGGTCTCGACCGAGCGCGCCCGCGAGGCGATCCCGGCCGAGATCCCGCTCGCCGACGCGGTCGCCAACGTCTCCGCCGCGGCGCTGCTGGTCCTCGGCCTGCGCAGCGCCGACCTCGACCTGGTCGCCCGCGGTCTCGCCGACCGCATCCACCAGCGGCGGCGCCGGGAGCTCTACCCGCGCTCGATGGAGATCGTCGACGCGGCCCGCGAGCTGGGGGCGCTGGGGGCGACGATCTCCGGCGCCGGCCCGACCGTCCTGGTCTGGACCACCTGGCAGGAGGCGGGCAACGTCGCCGCGGCCCTGGAGCAGCGCTGCGAGGGCTGGGCGCAGGTGAGGCGGATGCCGTTCAGCCCGCTCGGCGCCGACGTGCCCGAACTTTGAGCCTGAATTTCGCGGGCTAACTCCCGATTTCGCGGCTGGCGGCGTCCGGCGGGCGCGGATACGATCGCCGCCATGGGGATCAAGCCGAAGTCACTGCCCGTTCCGCTCCTTCTTGCCGTGGTCACGCTGCTGGCGCTCCCGGCGGCCGCCCAGGCGACGCTCGCCTACACCCGCGGCCTCTTCAAACCGGTCGTCTATTCAGCCCAGGACAACGGCCAAGGGCAGAAAAAGATCGGCCCGGGACGGAGCCCCAAAGTCTCGCCTGACGGTCAGCTGATCGCCTTCGACCGCGAAGCCAAGCCGGGTCACGACGAACTGAAGCTCGCGGCGGCCAACGGCTCGAGCGTCAAAACGATCCTCACCAACCTGCGCGGCGGCTTCTACCTCGCTTTCTCACCCGACTCGACGACGATCGCGGCCCTGCAGGGACCGGAAATCGGCAAGGAAGCGCTGGTCCTGATCAACCTCGCCAGCGGTTCGGTGCGCACCGTCGCCCGCGGCTTCTTCAGCGGCCTCAGCTTCTCTCCGGACAGCGGCGAAATCGTCTACTCGCGGGCGACGAGCGAAAGGTACCCGCTGCGCAGCGACGTCTTCCGGGCGCCGGTGGCGGGCGGCACCCCGGTCGCGATCACCCACGACCACAAGTCCCTGGACCCGCTGTGGGGACCGCAGAACCGGATCGTCCTGGCGAAGCAGTCGGTGATCAAGGGCCGCATGGGCGTGCCGAGGAACGACCTCTACCTGATCGACCCCGACGGCAGCGGCGTCAAGCGCCTCACCCATACCCAGGTCACGCCGCTGACCCAGGGCCTCTTCCCGACCCAGTGGTCGGACAGCGGCAACCAGCTGCTGACCGAGTACGAGGGCCAGGACACCAGCTACGCCGTCACCGTCAACCCGCGGACCGGGGCCGAACGGGCGATCGACAAGAGGAACCAGGGCGAGCAGGGCTTCGTCGGCACCGCGATCTCCGGCGACGGCAGGACGGTCCTCGGCTGGACCGGCGGCTTCGAACCGGGGCCCAATCACAACGTCGCCACGGCGCCGTACGGGGGCGGCAAGATCAAGGTCCTGGTCAAGAACGCCTCCGAAGCCGACTGGAGCAAATAGCCAGCTCAGCAGGCCGAGCGGGCGCCGCCGATCCCCCTCCCGGGAACTGCATCAAATTTCCACCCCAGCGGGGTGGAAATTTGATGCAGTTCGGGTTGATCCGGGTTAGGGTCGTTTCCATGGCCGGCTACACGATCAAGCACCGCGACGAGTTCGAGTCGATGCAGGGCTCGGGGGATTGCACCTGGAGGCTTGCCCGCAAGGCGCTCGGCACCTCCGCCTTCGGCTTCAACCTGGTGGAAATCGAGCCGGGCGGTCAGATTCCCGAGCACGACGAGGCTCAGAGTGGGCAGGTCGAGCTGTACGCGATCCTCGAGGGCGAGGCGGTGCTGCGGATCGAGGGCGAGGACCACCCGGCGCCGGCCGGCACCTTCGCCTCGATCGAGCCATCCGCGACGCGGACGATCCTCAACCGCTCCGAGCAGCCGCTGACCGCGCTGATGATCGGCGTCCAGGCCGAGGGCGGCTACGAGCCGATGTCCTGGGCCTGAGTCATCCACCTCCGCTACCCCGGGTGGCAGTCATTTGGGACGCTCGGCGTCCCAAATGACTGCCACCCAAAGTTGGGGGTTGCAGGGAAATTGCGGCCGCTTTGGCGGGGGCTCGTGGCGGCCGTATAATTCTCCGACTCGTCAACCCGTCGCGCGCCCGCTCGAAGAAGGCGCGGATCCCGGGAGGTCACATGAATAAACCCCAGTCCGCAGCCGGCGCCGCCGCCGAGCGGTACTCGCCGGAGCGCCCCTACAAGCCACTGGTCTCACCGCCGAGCGTCGAGGACAAGGACGCCTGCGCGATCTATGCCTCGGTTCGCAGGGACGGGACGCCGAGCCACGAGTCGATCGAGCTGGCGATCCCGGCGCTGCAGAAGATGCTCCACCGGGCGGGCAACGTCGACGGCGAGGGGGATGGCTGCGGGGTCCTGCTCGACATCCCGCGCAAGATCTGGGCCGAGGAGGTCCGCGCCGGCGGCCACGACCCCTCGCTGACCCTCAGCGACGCCTTCGCCGTCGCCCACGTCTTCGTCGAGCGCTCGCAGAACCGCGAGAAGATCCAGCACGACGCCCGCGAGCTCTTGGCCCAGGGCGGCTTCCGCGTGCTCGCCGAGCGCGAGGGGATGGTCAACTCCCCGGCCCTCGGCCCGACCGCGCGCGAGGAGGAGCCGATCTTCTGGCAGGTCGCCGGGCTCGTCCCCGACGCCAAGACCCGCGACGCGGTCCTCTTCGGCCTGATGATCGAGCTCGAGCAGCAGCTCGACGTCCACGTGCCGTCCTTCTCGGCGACGACCTGCGTCTACAAGGTGATGGGGGCGCCGAGCGTGCTCGGCGAGTACTACCCGGACCTGCGCGACGAGCGCTTCGAGACGATCGGCTGCTTCGGCCACAACCGCTACTCGACCAACACCTGGCCTTCGTTCAAGCGCGTGCAGCCGTTCTCGGCGCTCGGCCACAACGGCGAGATCAACACGATCGAGCAGTTGCGCCAGGAGGCGCGGATGCTGGCGGTGCCGATCCACAGCGACGGCTCCGACTCCCAGGACCTCAACCGGACGATCGACACGCTGGTCAGCCGCGAGGGCCTCAGCCTCGCCGAGGCGATGGAGATGGTGGTGCCGCCGATCGTCGCCGAGATCGAGACCCTGCCGGCCGAGCTGCGCGGCTTCTACATGTACCTGAGGCAGGCGATGGGACCCTTCGCTCAGGGCCCGGTTGCGCTGATCTCCCGCCATGCCGACGAATGCGTCTTCTCGGCTGACGCGATGGGCCTGCGTCCGCTCTGGCAGGTCGAGACCGAGGACGACTACGTCTTCAGCTCCGAGCCCGGCGTGGTCCCGGTCGGCAAGATGGTCGCCGAGCCGAAGCCGCTCGCCCCGGGCGAGAAGGTGCTGGTGCAGATCGACCGTGCCGAGCGCCGCGCCAGCCTGCACCCGCACGACGAGATGCTGCGGATCGTCCGCGAGAAATGGCTGCGCCGCAACGGCGTCGAGGCGGTCGCCGGCTACGAGCGCGCCCTGGAGACCGGCGGGCCGCTGGAGGGTCAGGACGTTCCCGGCTACAACGACGCCGGCCCCGAGGAGCCGGTCAAGGTCCCAGACCGCGTCCTCGCCGGCTTCGGCTGGCAGCGCGACGACGTCAAACTCGTCCAGCAGATGGCTTCCAACGGGGCCGAGCCGGTCGGCTCGCTCGGCTACGACGGGCCGCTGGCCGCGCTCTCGCCCGAGCGCCAAAACCTCGCCGACTACTTCAAGGAGACGGTCGCCGTGGTCACCAACCCGGCGCTCGACCGGGAACGCGAGCTCGAGCATTTCTCGACCCGGACGCTGTTCGGCCGCCGCCCCTCGCTCGACGCCGCCGACGAGGACACCGGCACGGTGGAAGCGTCGTTCCCGGTGATCCTCGGCGGGCACCACGGGCTCGCCCCGCTCTCCGACAAGACCTACCGCCGGATCGCCCGCGAGCACAGGACCTACCTGCTCGAGGACCTCTGGGAGGAGTTCCGCGGCCGCGCCTCGGCGGTTGACATCTCGCTGCTGGAGTCGGAGACGACGGCCGGGGCGATCGAGCGGATCAAGCAGGAGGCGGTGAAGAAGGTCCGCGACGGGGCCGAGCTGCTGATCCTCACCGACCGCACCGTCTACGACGCCGACCGGCGCTACCTCGACCCGCACCTGGCGACCTCGGCGGTCGACCAGGCGCTGAAGCAGTTCAAGGTCGAGCGCGGCGAAGAGAACCTGCGTCGCCGCTGCGGAGTCGTCCTGCGCTCGGCGGCGATCCGCAACGTCCACGACGTGATGCTGGCGCTCGGGCTCGGCGCCAACGGCGTCTGCCCGTACACGATGGTCGAGGTGATCTGCGTCGAGGAATACGAGAGCGACGTCTCCAACCTCTGCGCGGCGCTGCGCAAAGGGATCGAGAAAGTGATCTCGACGATCGGGATCCACGAGGTGCGCGGCTACGCGCGCCAGTTCTCCTCGATCGGGATCAAGCCCGAGCTGGCGGAGATCTTCCAGTGCGAGGCCTTCGCCTCCTCGGCCAAGGGCGGCACCGGCTTCGCCGAGCTGGACGAGGACACCAACGCCCGCGCTCGGGCGCTCTCCGGCGACGACGAGGCGGCCAAACCGGCGAAGACGTTCCGCTTCTACCCGAAGGTCTACAAGGCGGCGATCGCCACCGCCAACGGCAGCGGCAGCTACGAGGACTACTCCGAGAAAGTCCGCGAGCTGGAGAAGCAGAACCCGATCTCGATGCGCCACATCATGGGCCTGAGGGGCGACCGGGACCCGGTCGACCCGAGCGGCGTCGACGCCGGCGTCGGCCACCACGACTACCCGATCGTGATCTCCTCGATGAGCTTCGGCTCGCAGTCCGAGCCGGCCTTCCGCGCCTACGCGGAGGCGGCGAAGGCGATCAACATCCTCTGCGTCAACGGCGAGGGCGGCGAGATCCGCGACATGTACGGGCGGTACCGCAAGTGGCGCGGGCAGCAGGTCGCCTCCGGCCGCTTCGGCGTCTCGGCGGAGATGATCAACTCCTCCTACGTGGCCGAGATCAAGATCGGCCAGGGCGCCAAGCCCGGCGAGGGCGGCCACCTGCCGGGCAAGAAGGTCTCCGAGAAGGTCGCCGCGGCGCGTAACGCCGCGCCCGGAACCGATCTGATCTCGCCCTCCAACAACCACGACCTCTACTCGATCGAGGACCTCGCCGAGCTGGTCGACGAGCTGAAGACGGTCAACCCCGACGTCCGCGTCTCGGTCAAGGTGCCGGTGGTGCCGAACATCGGCACGATCGGCCTCGGGATCGCCAAGGCCGGCGCCGACATCATCACCCTCTCGGGCTTCGAGGGCGGCACCGGCGCCGCCCGCCAGCACGCGCTGCGCCACGTCGGCCTGCCCTCCGACATCGGCACCCGCGCCGTGCACCGGGCGCTGATGGAGGCCGGGCTGCGCAACCGGGTCGAGATCTGGGCCGACGGCGGCTACCGAACCGGCCACGACGTCGTCAAGCTGCACTGCCTGGGGGCCAACCGGGTGGGTTTCGGCACCCTGGCGATGGTCAGCCTCGGCTGCACGATCTGCCGCGGCTGCCAGCTCGACACCTGTCACGTCGGCATCGCCACCCAGATCGAGACCGTCGAACAGGCCCAGCAGCACGGGCTGAAGAAGTTCACCCCGCAGGAGGTCGACCGGGCGGCGGAGAGCTGCGCCCGCTTCTTCGCCGCGATGGGCGAGGAGGTCAAGCAGGTGGTCGCCTCGCTCGGCTACGAGCGCGCCCAGGAGCTGGTCGGCCGCTACGACCTGCTCGAGCAGGTCGCCTACAGGGACCGGATCGACCTGGCGCCGCTGATCACGCCGCTGGAGGAGTTCCTCGACCTGGAGCCGATCGACCTGCCGGTCGCCGAGGAGCTGGAGGAGGTGCGGGCCGAGGCCGGCCTCGTCGTCGCCCGGCCGATTCGCATGGAGGAGAAGCAGGCCTCCCACCAGATTGCCGCGCTGGCGCCGGAAGTCTGCTCCGGGCAGACGCTCCGCAACGAGTTCCCGCGCGCCACCGACGCCAGCGACCGCGTTCTCGGGACCGAGCTGGCGGGGGCGATCGCCCGCTCGCGAATCTTCGAAGACGGCCCCGAGCCCAGCGACGAGGTGCTGGCCAGCCTCGAGTTCAACGGCGGCTCGGTCGCCGGCCAGGGCCTCGGCGCCTTCAACTCCTACGGGGTCGCGATCCGCATCGAGGGCGGCGCCCAGGACGGCGTGGGCAAGGCGATGCTCGGCGGCACGATCGCGATCCTCAAGGGCAAGGGGGCCCGCGGCAAGCGGCTCAACGGCTCGGTCGGCAAGTCCTTCGCCTACGGCGCCCAGCGCGGGCGGCTGTTCGTCCAGGGCTCGGCCGACTCGCGCTTCTGCATCCGCCTCTCCGGCGCCGACGTCGTCCTCGCAGGCGAGCCCGAGCGGCCGATCGACGACAGCCGCGGCTGCCTCGTCGACCGCGCCAACGCAAAGGGCTTCGCCTTCGAGTACATGACCTCCGGCCGCGCGATCGTCCTCGGCGACATCGGCCCCTGGGCCTGCGCGGGGATGACCGGTGGCCGCGTCTACGTCCGCCACAACGCCTTCGGCATCGACCGGGCGGCGATCGAACGCCGCCTCGGCGAGGGCGCCAAGGTTGAGCTGAAGGACCTCGACGCCGAGGGCCTGCTCGACATCGACGACCTGCTCAGCGCCTACGCCGAGGAGCTGAAGGCGACCGGCCAGTCCGAGGAGGCAGTGCGGATCCTCGAGATGGCCGCCGACGCGACCAGCAACTTCATGATGATCATTCCGCAGAGGGTCCAGGCGGACCCGAGCATCTCGACCGAGTGAGGGCGAAACTCAGCGAGAGCTGAAAAAGAGCCCCCATAGGGGGCAAAATTCAGCGAGGGGCTCAGCTGCCGCTCGTCCCGCGGGTCAGCATGTCGGCGATCGCGCGGACCTCCTGCAGGAGGCCGTCGAGCAGGCGCTCGGTGTCGTTGTGGATGCGGACCTCGGCGGCGGCGCGGTCGGCCTCGACCTGGTCGATCCGCTCCTCCAGCTGTTTCGTGCGCTGGTCGAGCTGGCGCACCGAGCGCTCGAGCTTCTTCTCGCTGCGGCGGACGCGCTTTTTGACGTAGAGGCGGGTGTCCTCGCGCAGGTTGTCGAGCTCGCGGCGCAGGTCGGCGTCGAGGGGCTGGTTCTGCTCGGCGAGCATCTCTTCGACGCCGCGGCGGACCCGCTCGATCTCCTCGTGGAGCTGGGCGCGGGCGCGGTCGGCGGCGGCGGAGATCGAGGGCTCGGGGGGCGGGCCGGGTCGCCCCGGTGGCTCTAGCGGGCTGGGCACTGCATTCACCGCACCCATCCTAGGATCGGCGGTGGCCGGAAACGGCCGCGCGACCATCGTTTCGTACTTTGACCACATCAGGGTGGGGTCAAAGTACGTTTCGCTGCGCGTGCGGTTAGGAGCGCAGGGCGTAGAGCTTGTAGCGGCCGACCGCGAGCTCGTCGCCGTCGCGCAGGGCGCCCCACTCGACCGGCTTGCCGTTGACCAGGACGCCGTTCAGGCTGCGGTCGTCGAGCACCCGCAGGTTCTTGCCGGGCTCGGCGACGACCAGCGCGTGGCGGCGGGAGACGCTGGGGTCGTCGAGGCGCAGGTCGGCGGTGGCGCTGCGGCCGATCCGGGTCCAGCCGCGTTCGATCCGGAAGCTGATGAGCTGCTCGTCGTCGTCGCGGTACACGAGGTGGTCGCCCGCTGTCTCAAGCGATTCGCGAACCTCCTCGAGCCACTCCGGCGGCCCGTGGGGCTCCGGGATCGGCATTTCCGCCGTCGTCGCGCCGTGGTCCTGCATCGACTCGAAGATCGAGTCGCGGCGGAAGCGGGAGCCATGGCAGCGCGGACAGGTTGGCAGGTGCTCGGTCTCCCGGAGCGCCAACTGGGAACCGCAGCCGAGGCAGAAGAACGTCCCGGTGCCGGGGATGAAGCCGGTCCTGAAAGTATCGTCGAGCGGGCTGCTGCTGACGCTGTTGAAGATCGGGGGGCCTCCTTCCTGCGTCACATTTGATCCTAGCGGCTGGCTCTCTCCGCGTCACCCCAATTTCGATGATCGCGCCTCGCAATTTCGCGGATGTCCCCTCGGCGCTCAGGCGGCGAATAGAATCGCCGCCGCCGATGGGACCGATCCGGGCCGAGACGGAGATCGACGCGCCGCGCGAGCGGATCTACGCCGTGCTCTCCGACCTCTCGCTGCGGCCCTCCTTCACCGACCACTTCCTCGGCGAGTTCCGCCTCACGCGGATCGACGCCAGCGGGGTCGGCGCCGGCGTCCGCTTCCGTCTCGCCACGCCCCTGCGCTCGCCCTGGGCGGACACGGCGATCGTCGAGGTCGAGGAGCCGTTGCGGATCGTCGAGCGCGGCCGGACCGGCCGCGCCAACCGGATCCCGACCAACACGGTCTGGGAGCTGGCCGCAACCCCCGGCTCGTTGACCGCCGTCCGCCTCACCCACTGGACCGAGCCGGGCAACCCGCTCGACCGGGCGGCGGAGATCGCCAGCGGCGCCTCCTTCTGGCAGGGCCGCGGCTGGCGCGAGGCGCTGCGCCGGCTGCGCGAGCTGGTCGAGGCCGACGCCCCCGCCGCGCGAATCGCCGTCGCGGGCGGCAACCGCTACGCGACCGGCATCCCGTAGGACCCGCCTCTTTATAGACTCTCGCCGCCCGATGTCCTGGAACGCCCGCAAGCTCGTCCTGCCGCTGATCGCCGCCCTGGCGCTCGGCGGGCTCGCGCTGGGGCTCTCCGCCTGCGGCTACAGCAGCGACTCCAAGGAGGTCGCCGAGGGCGAGGCGGTGAACCTGGGGGACCTGCAGTTCCAGGTGGTCTTCTCCCGCTTCCTGAACCCCAACGACAACGAGGACTCCGCCTACCTCGTCGGCCAGCCCGAACCGCCGGCCGGCTCCACCTACTTCGGCGTCTTCTTCCAGGTCCAGAACGAAAGCGACGACTCCCAGCGGCTGCCGGAAACGCTGACGATCACCGACGCCGACAACGAGACCTTCCGGCTGGTCCCCAGCGAAAGCCTCTACGTCTTCCCGTTCGGCGGCGAAGTGGAATCCCAGGAACAGATCCCGGTCCTCGACACGACCCCCCAGCAGGGCCCGATCGAGGGCTCGTTGGCGCTCTTCCTGCTGCCCACCGCAGCGGACAACAACCGGCCGCTGACCCTGCACATCCCCGCCGCCACCGGGGAAGAAGCCGAAGTCACGCTCGACCTCTAGCGGAGTGCGGTCCTAACCGAGGCCGGCCGAGAGCACCTGCGAGGCGGCCGGGGCAGCGACTTCGCCGCCCGCCGCTTCGGCTTCGATCAGCAGCACTCCGATCGCCAACCGCGCCTTTTCCGCCGGCGTGAAGGCGGCGAACCAGGCGTCCTTGATCTGCTCCGGGTTTTCCTTGTTCTCCTGGCCCGGCTTCGGTCCCAGCTCGGCGGTCCCGGTCTTGCCGGCGACCTGGGCCTCGGGGATCGCCCCCGCCGTGCCCGTGCCTTCGGTCACCACGCCGACCATCAGCTCGGTCAGTTCGTCGGCGATCTGCTTCGACATCACCCGCACCGGTTCGGCATCGGGGCGCAGCTTCTTGTTCTTGACGATCGAGGTCGGCATGCGGACGCCGCCGTTGCCGATCGTCTGGGCGACGCTGGCCATCTCCAGCGGCGTCGCCAGCACCTCCCCCTGGCCGATCGCCGAGACCGCGAGGTCGATTTCTTCGCCGATTTCGGCCGGGATCGTCGCTTCGGGCGGTTCGACTTCTTCGACGATCCTGGGCGCGTAGAGCGTCGGCGGCGAGTTGAAGCCGAAGCGTTCCGCCGTGGCGACGAAGTCGTCGTTGCCGATTTGGGGCCCCAGCGGCGCGAAGTCGGCGTTGCAGGACTCGGCGAAGGCCTGGCGGAAGGTGCCGCCGCAGTACTCGCCGTTCGCGTTGTTGATGAAGCGACCGCCGACGCTGACCCCGTTGGTGACTTCGAATTCGTCGTCGAGCGAGACGAGGTTCTTCTGCAGGGCGGCCGTCGTGGTGACGATCTTGAAGGTCGAACCCGGTGGCTGGGGGGCGGAGAAGGCCTGCCCGGCCAGCGCCCGCACGTCGCCGCTGCGCGAATCGAGGAGGGCGACCCCGCCGGCGCGGCCGGCCAGCGCGGCGACCGCCGATTCCTGCAGGGCGGGGTCGATCGTCGTCTTCACCGGCGCGCCGGCTTCCGGCTTGGCCTGGGCGAGGACGCGGATCCTCGACCCGGAGGAGTCGACGGCCAGCAGCGAGCCGCCCGGCTTGCCGGCGAGCCGCGCGTTGAAGGCCTGCTCCAGGCCGCTGATTCCGACCGGGGTGTCGGCCGAGAAGCCGCGGCGGGCGAGCTCTTCGACTTCTTCCTCGTCGGGCGTGCCGACTTCGCCGGTGACGTCGATCGCCGCGCTGCCCAGCGGGTGTTCGCGTTCCTCGGCTGGGCCCGTGGCCAGGGGCGTGCCGTCGGCGGCGAGGATCGGCGCCCGCGGCGCCAGTTCGATCTGGTTCTCCAGGTGCTCGCCGCGGCGCAGGCCGGGGAAGACCAGGCTGGGGTCCCAGTCGACGCCACCGTCGGAGATCGGCAGCGCCAGCTCCTCTTCGAGGTCGCCGAAGGCGACGGTGGCGATCGTCAGCGGCACCGGCACCACCTCGCGGCCCTCGACCGTCGTCGGATCGTGCGCGGAGCCGATTGCCAAGCCACGCATCGTCGCCGCCTGCGCCGCTTCGCGATAGGCGTCGCGGAAGTCGCCGACGCTGGTGGCGGCCCGCGAGGCGTCGTTCAGCTCCCGGTACATCGCCCCGTAGTTGCCGGCCGCCCATGCCTGCACGAAGCGGTCGGCCGTGTCCTTCTCCGGCGAGCCGGGGGCACCGGTGGCGGCGCCGACGACGAAGCTGACGATCGCGACCAGCGCGAGGGGGAGGGTGCGAGTGATGAGGCGACGACGCCGCTCCACCTCGGGTGGCATCTTCTTCACTGCCGGAAAGGTAATGAAGCGATCTTCGGCATGCTTTATTTGACCGGTGACCGTCCTCGACTTCGCGATCCTGGCTTTCACGCTTGCCCTCGGGCTCTGGGGTTACCGCCAGGGGCTGATCGTCGGGGCGATGACGCTGGTCGGCTTCGCCACCGGGGCCTTCGCCGGCAGCCGGGTCGCGCCGCTGGCGCTGGCGCGCGGCGCCGAGTCGCCGTACGCGCCTCTGTTCGCGGCCCTGGGGGCGCTGATCGCCGGGGCGCTGACCGCGGTCGCGGTCGAGAGCGTCGCCCTCGGGCTGCGGGAGCGGCTGGTTCGCAGGCCCTTCCTCCATCTCGCCGACGGGGCCGGCGGGGCGGCGCTGATCGCCGCCGTCGCACTCGGGCTGGTCTGGGTCTTCGGCGCCGTCGCCCTGCAGGCGCCGGCGACCGCGCAGCTGCGCGCCGACCTGCAGGAATCGCTGATCCTGCGCAGCCTGAACGAAGTCCTGCCGCCCTCGGGGCCGCTGCTGAACGCGCTGGACCGGGTCGATCCGGCGCCCTCGGTGATCGGCCCCGCGACTCCCTCCCGGCCGCCAGGCGAGGCGATCGCCAGCGACCCCGACGTGCTGCGGGCCGGCGACTCGGTCGTGCGGGTCCTGAGCACCGCCTGCGGCCTCGGGGTCGAGGGCTCGGGCTGGGCGGTGGAACCGGGCCTGATCGTGACCAACGCGCACGTCGTCGCCGGCGCCGACGACACCACCGTCACCACCCGCGGTGGGGTCGAGCTGGACGCGACGCCGGTCTACTACCGACCCGACCAGGACCTGGCGCTGCTGCGGGTCGGCGCCAACCTGCCGACGCTGCCGATCGCCCCGGTGCGGGAAGCCGGTGGCGACGCGGCTGTTCTCGGCTATCCCGAAAACGGCCCCTACGCGCTGGAGCCGGCGCGAGTCGGGGAGACCCGCGAAACGGTCAGCGACGACTCCTACGGCAACGGACCGGTGGACCGCACGATCACCGCGCTCAGTGGCGACGTCCGCAGCGGCAACTCCGGGGGCCCGCTCGTCGGTCCCGACGGACGGGTGCTGGGGACGGTCTTCGCCGCCACCACCGAGGGCCCGCACGGCGGCTTCGCGGTGCCGGTCGAGCTGGTCAGCCAGGCTCTCGGCCGGACGCGCGAATCGGTCGACACCGGCCCCTGCACGGGATGAGCTCGCGAGACCCAGCGCTTACGTTCGGTAAGCTCGAAGGGCCGTGGAAGAGGGTACGTCCACCGAGGTCCAGGCCGGACCGCCCGGCGCCCCGGGCGCGGTCTGTCCGCATTTCCACGCGGCGATCGAGCTGATCGGCAAGCGCTGGACCGGGGCGATCATCTGCACCCTGAGCGAGCGGCCGATGCGGTTTCGCGAGGTCGCGCGCGCCGTGCCGGGACTCTCCGACCGCCTGCTCTCGCAGCGCCTGCGCGAGCTCGAGGAGGAGGGGCTGGTGCAGCGCGAGGTCGAAGCCGGGACGCCGGTGCGCGTCACATACTCGCTGACCGAGAAGGGCAGCGATCTCGACCCCGCCATCCGCGAGCTCCAGATCTGGGCCCGTCGCTGGCGCTCCTGACGCGCCTGCGCCGGCGCAGGCGCGTCAGGAGTAGGGGATAGCCTCGGGCCATGGACCTGCCGGGGCCATTTCCCGTCGGCCGCTACGCGCGCAAGCTGCAGGAGGAGATGCGCAAGCGGGCGCGCGTGCAGCTGATCGGCGAGGTGACCGGGGCCAGCCGCAGCAAGGTGCAGGCCTACTTCGAGCTGCGTGACGGGGAGGGGGCGGTGCCCTGCGCGATCTGGCTCGCCGACCTCGAGAAGGCGGGCCTGCCGGAGGGCGGCTTGCGCGACGGGGCGGAGGTGGTGATCGCCGGCGGTCCCGACTACTACCCCGGCGGCGGCCAGGCCTCGCCGAGCTTCTGCTTCCGCGCCACCGACGTGCGGCTGGCCGGCGAAGGCGACCTGCTGGCGCGGCTGCAGGCGCTGCGCAAGCAGCTGCGGGCGGAGGGCCTGTTCGAGCTGCAGAAGCAGCTCTCGCGGCCGGCGCTGCCGAAGGCGATCGGCGTCGTCACCGCGGAGGCGGGGGCGGCGCGCCGCGACCTCCTCGCCGGGCTCGCCCGCCGCGGTTGGGGCGGCACAGTCGTCTGGGGCTTTGCGCCGGTCCAGGACCGCCACGCCGCTCCGGCGATCGGCGCCGCCCTGCAGGGCCTCGCGGCGCGGCCGGAGGTGGAGGCGATCGTCGTCACCCGCGGCGGCGGCAGCCTCGCCGACCTCTGGGCCTTCTGCGACGAGACGCTCTGCCGCACGGTGGCGCTGCTGCGGGTGCCGGTGATCAGCGCGATCGGCCACGAGCGCGACACGACGCTGCTCGACGACGTCGCCGCCGTCGCCTGCTCGACCCCCACCCACGCCGCCGAGGCGGCGGTGCCGCTCGACTGCCTGGCGGCCCGGCGCAGCCTCTGGCGCGACGCGAACGCGCTGCGGCGCGCCGGGGAGGGGGCGATCGAGGCCCGCGCCCGGCACCTCGGCGCGCTGGCGCGGGGGCCGGCACGGGCGCTGCAGCGCCAGCGCGGCGGCCTCAACCAGAAGATCCGCGAGATCCGCGCCGCCTCCGAACGCGGGGTTGCCGCGCGCGCGGGCTACCAGCGGCGGATCGCCGGCGTCGTCCTGGAGCGCGCCCGGCGGCGGGCCGTCGGCGCCGACATGGAGAAGCGGCGGGAGGCGCTGCACCGCGCCGCCGTCGCCCTGCGCGCGCACGAGCCCGAGCGCACCCTGGAGCGCGGCTACGCGCTGGTCGAGGGGGAGGGCGGGGAGCCGCTGACCAGGGCTGCCGAGGCGCGCGCCGCGGAGCGCATTAGCCTTCGCTTCAGCGATGGACGAGTCCGAGCGAGACCCGAGCACGCCGACGGCGCCTGACTCCTATGAGGACGCGGTCGAGCGCCTCGAGGAGATCATCGACCGGCTCGACTCCGGCCAGGCCGGCCTGCGCGAGACGCTTGACCTCTGCCGCGAGGGGCGTGAGCTGGTCGGGTACTGCGCGGCCGAGCTGGACGCCGTGGGGGAGGGGCTGAAGGAGCTGCGGTTGGACGAGCTGGCGGCGCGGTTGGACTCTTCCGCTGAGATGGGCGGCTGAAGCGCCGGTCCCGGCAGGGGTTCCGCTTAACTTTTTGCGAAGCGGAGGGGGACGGCTGGCGCCCGGCGCGGGGGGCGCAAAAAGTACAAGACGCTCCACCCCTGCCGGGACCGGCGCTGCTCGGCGGTTCCGAGCGGAAGGGTCCAAGGGCCGCCTGGCTTACCGGCGTTACTACCAAGGGCCGCACGGCTGAATGGGGTTACTCGGGTGGGCCTGAGCAGAGGCTTCCTAGGGCTGGGCAGCCTTGGCACAGCCCCCAGGTGCGCTGGGTTTCGGGGGCGACGGGGAACTCGCCGCGGGCGATGCGGGCGATCACCGATTCGAGGTGCTGGAGGCCGGCGGCCATCTCGGCGGGGCCGAGGGTCACGAGGACCGGGTCCTCGGCGCGCTCGAGGAAGACGTAGGCGACCTCTACCTCATCCACTCCCAGCGCCTCGGCGACCGCCAGGGCGTAGATCGTCCGCTGGACCTCGTAGCCGGCGGCCTTCTCGGCCGGGCTGCCGCCGTCGAGGCGGTCGGTCTTGTAGTCGAGGACCAGCGGCGGCGCGCCCTCGCGCTCGACCAGCAGGTCGATCGAGCCGCGCAGGACGGTGCCGCCGACCGGCAGGAGGATCGGCACCTCGGCCCGGACGCGGCTCCCCCCGGACGCCAGCCGCTCGCGCAACGGCGAGGCGATCCAACGCCGCACCGGCTCCAGCAGCTCCTCCGCGAAACCGCGAGCGTGCGTCGACACGGCGCTCTCTCGCGGTTTCGGCGTCTCGGAGGCGAGGCCCGCGGCGACCCCGTGGCGCAGCGCCAGCTCGGCGCTCGGCTCGCTCCACCCGTGCGCCTGGCTCCACTCCAGCAGCGCATGGACCACCGCCCCCCGCGCCGTGCGCTCCTCCCGCGCCGAAGGCAATCCGGCCGACTCGTCCTCAGCGCCCGCCGGTCCGCCGGCGTTCCCGAGGTCTCCAGGGCCGGCTTCCCCGGCTCCCCGGACCGTGGCAGAGCTTTCCGTCCCATAGGGACGGAAAGCTCTGCCACGCGGGGCGAGGCCGAGGACACGCTCCATATAGAAGCGGTAGGGGCATTCCTCGTAGGCGGAGATCGCGGTGTAGGAGAGGGGGCGCGCGGGGACGACCGGCGGCTGGCGTTCGACCAGCGGTGGCGGGCCTTCGCCCAGCGGGCGCTCGGCCGCCGCCCGACGGCGGGCCCTGCGCAGCTCGGCGGCGCGCTCGGGCGAGGGCAGGTTGACGCGCACCTCGAGCCGCGACGGCGCGAACTCCGCCTCCAGGCCGGGCCGCGGCGCCGGCGCCGCCACCGGCACGCTGGAGTCCTCGTCCCGCGGCACCCCCAGCGCCTCCACCAATCGCTCGACGACCGGCTTGCCCCTGCTGTCGCCGGCCGGTTTCGGGTTGACGACCCCGCTGAGGATCAGCCGCTGGCGGGCGCGGGTCGCGGCGACGTGGAAGAGTCGCAGCTCCTCCTCGGCTTCCCGGTCCTGCGCCTCCTCGCACAGCGCCGCGTAATCGAATAGGTCGATCTTCGGGCTGCCGAGGCGGACCAGCCGCAGACCGACCCGCGGCTCCTCCTCGCGGCCGATCGCCAGCAGCGGTGGGCGGCCGCCGCCGAGCAGCCGGCGCGAGAGGTCCGGCACGGCGACGACCCCGAACTCCAGCCCCTTGGCGTTGTGCACGGTCATGATCCGGACGCCGTCGTGGCCCTCGGCGGCGGTCGCCGCCTGCGCCTCGGCGTCGCCCTCCGCCCGGGCGGCGAGGAAGTCGAGGAAGCCGCGCAGGTCACGCCCCTCGCGCGCCTCGAACTCGGCCGCCAGCCGGCCCAGCTTGCGGACGTTGGCGAACCTCGCCTCCCCGGAGGGCCGGCTGAGCACGGCCAGGTCGTAGCCGGTCTCGCTCACCGCCGCCTCGATCAGCGCCGGCAACGAGAGCCGCGGCCCCCGCTCGCGCAGCGAGCCGATCCGGGAGACGAAGGTCCGCAGCAGCTCGCGCTCAGGGGCGGGGATCGCCTCCAGCCGCTCCGGCTCGCTCAGCTCGGCCTCGCCGGCCCCGGCCGCCCGCTCGAGCGCCGGCCAGACGTGGCGCCGCTTCCCGGCCGCCGTCCGCAGCAGCCAGAGCGTGTCGGGGGCGGCGCCGCAGGCGGGCGAGGCCAGGGCGCCGAACAGGGCGTGGTCGTCGAGCGGGTTGGCGATCGTCGCCAGCAGCGCGCAGACGTCGGCGACCTGCTGTTGGGACCAGTAGCCGCGGCCGCCGACCACGTAGGGACGCAGGCCGGCGCGCCAAAGCGAATCCTCGTAGGCGTCGAGGTGGGTGAAGGCACGCAGCAGCACGACCATCTCGCCCCGCGGCACGCCGGCGTCGGCCAGCTCCGCCAACCGCTCGGCGACGAAGCGCGCCTCGGCCAGGCAGTTGATCGGCGTCGCCCCGTCGATTGCCGGTTCGAGCTCGATCCCCTCCTCCTCCCAGCCGTCGCGCGCGGTCAGCAGCAGCTCTACCGCGGAGCCAGGTGCCGCGGTCCCGGCTGATTCCGAAGCGGCGACCTCTCGCGTCTGCGGCGAGACCTCTCCCACCCGCAGCGGTCGGTACGGCTCCCCGAGCAGCGCCTCGCCGAAGAGGTTGACCGCGCCGATCACCTCGGGCCGGGAGCGGAAGTTGCCGCTGAGGCGCATCAGCTCGGCGTCGGCGCGGTGCTCGACCTCCTGCCGCCGGCGGCGGAAGACGTCGAGGTCGGCGTGACGGAAGCCGTAGATCGACTGCAGTTCGTCGCCGACCACCACCAGCTCGGTTTTCGGCCCGCGCAGCGCCTCGATCAGCCGCAGCTGCAGGCGGTTGGTGTCCTGGAACTCGTCGACCAGGATCTGGCGGAAGCGGCCGCGGTAGTGCTCGCCGATCTCCGCCCGCTCCAGCAACCGCGCGGCGAGGATCTGCAGGTCCTCGAAGTCGATTCCGGTCCGCCGCTCCTTCGCCGCCGCGAAGCGGGCGCCGAACAGCTCCAGCAGCTCGGCGAGGTGGCGGTAGGTTCGGCCGCCCTCGCCCGCCTCGGCGACCCGGGCGACCGCCGCCTCGATCGCCTCCCTGTAGGGGCCGAGCGCCTTGGCTTTGCTCGTCGTGGCGAGAGCGCGCAACTCATCGACGCCGGGAGGCGGGTCGTCCTCCGCGAGCCGCGCCAGCGCCCGCTCCAGCAGCTCGCGCCTGCCGTTGCCCTCCTCCAGCTCCGCCAGGCACTCACGCGCCGCCTCGCCGGCGCGGCGCAGCGCCGCTCGCGGGTCGGGGGCCGGTGGCTCGGGCAGCCGCGGAGCGGCGACGCCGCGGCTGCGCAGCTCGTCGTGGACGCCGGCGATCAGCGTCCGCAGGCCTTCGACGTCGTAGGCGGCGACGGTTTCCTCGCGCTCCGGGTCATCGCCGGCGAGGAAGTCCACCAGAGCGTCGTCGAAGGCCTCCCGGGCGGCGCGCGCCGTCTCGGGAGCGTCGAGGACCCGGAATCCCGGATCGACTCCGGCGGCGACCGGATGCGCCGCGAGGATTCGGTTGCAGAAGCCGTGGATCGTCGTCACCCAGGAGCCGCCGACCGCCGCCAGCGCCCCGGCCGCACGCTCGGAGCCCGCCTCGGCCCGCCGCGCCAGCTCGGCGCGGATCCGCCCCCGCAGCTCCGCCGCCGCCTTGTCGGTGAAGGTGAAGGCGAGGATCGCGTCGGGCGCGGTCCCGGAGTCGCAGACGAGGCGGCAGTAGCGCTCGACCATCACCCCGGTCTTGCCGGTTCCGGCACCGGCTTCGAGCAGCACGTCGCCGCCGCGAGCGGCGACCGCTGCCGCCTGCTCGGGAGTGAGCTGGCGCGCCCTCGCCATGCCCAACTCAGCGCTCACCGTTCTCCTCCTCGGCGCGGTCTTGCTCGTGGCGCGGCGCCCGGTCGCGGCGGCAGATCGGCGCGAAGGTGCAGTAGGTGGGGCAGACGTCGTGGCCGCGCAGGCCGGGCCGCGGGCCGGGGTCGCGGCGGATCTCGCCGCGCCGCATCCGGCTGACGATCTCGCTGCCGCGGCGCCGCGAGTCCTCGAGCAGTGCCTCGAACTCCTCCGCCTCGACGACGTCGTTGGCGTAGAGGCCGTAGCCGGCCAGCTCCCCGGCGACCTCGGCGGCGACGACCCCGCGCGGGCGCCGCGCCGAGGTCCCCCGCAGCGGGTGGTAGAGGCCGCCGATCGGCCTCGCGCCCCAGTGCTCGGCGACCGCCAACAGGTACAGCGGCAGCTGCAGCTTCGCCCGCTCCTCGAACTTCTCGCGCGGGGTGACCTGGCTGGCGAGCTTGTAGTCGACGACGACCGCGCGGCCGTCGGGCGAGCGGTCGACCCGGTCGACCGCCCCGTGCAGGCCCCAGCCGCCGAGGTCGAGGACCGGGCGCTCGGCGTCCGGCTGCTCGCCGAAGCGCGCCTCCAGCAACCAGGGCTCGAAGCCGCCGGTCTCGCGCTCGGCCTCCTCGGCGAGGAAGCGATCCAGGAGGCGCTCGACCCGGCGGGCGATCGCCCGCTCCGCCGGGTGGGAGCCGAGCTCGCGCTCGGCGACGATCTCGGCCACGAGCTCGCGCCCGCGGGTTCGCCAGATGGCCAGCGAGCCGGGGCGCGGCAGCGCGTCGCCGCCCGGGCGCTCGCGGTAGAGGCGGTCGAGCGCCTCGTGCATCAGCCCCCCCTGGACGAGCGGGTCGGGCACCGGGTCGAGCGGCTGGGGGTCGAGCTCGTGGCCGGCGAACCAGCGGTAGGAGCAGAGGTCGAACTCCTCCAGGGTCGTGCCGCCGTAGGCCGCGACGGCGGCGAGGAAGTCCAGGACAGCGGGGTTGCGCAGCGGGCCCGGGGCGCGAGAGGCGGCGTCGGCCAGCTGGGCCGCGGCCACGCGCCCGAGGAGCCGGCTCGCCAGCTCGCCCTCGACCCCGACCTCGCGCAGCAGGCCCGGCGCGTCGGCGGCCGGGCCGTGCGCGGCGAGCGCCCGCGCCAGCTCCCCCTCGGAGGGTGCCTCGGCCAGCGGCGCCACCACCTGGGCTAGGTCACGGGTCACCGTGATCGCCTCCTCCAGCCCGTCCGGCGCGGAGCCGTCGGGAGCGGGCGCGAGCAGCGCCCGCACCTCGTCGAGCAGCGGCGAGCGCGCGGCCGCGGCGCCGTCCTCGTCGCTGTCGCGGTAGGAGAGGACGAGGCCGCGGCGGGGCAGGGCGAGGCAGGTCCCGAACAGGTAGCGCTCCTCGTCCTCGCCCTCGCGCCGGGGGTCGAGGCCGAGCAGCTCGCGTTGCCGGTCGGAGAGGAAGGGATCGGCGCCGCGATCGCGGCGCGGGAACTCGCCGTCCTGCAGCGAGCCGACGAGGACGTGGTCGAAGCGGGCGGCGCGCAGCCGGTAGGGGCTGGCGATCCTGACCCGACCCTCGACCGGCCCTGACCAGACGCGGAAGTCGAGTTCGCCGATCACGCCCGCCAGCTCCTCGGCCGCCGGTGCCAGCGACCCCAGCTCGGCGAGCTCAGCGAGCGAGGAGGCGATCGTCGCCGCGGCCCGCAGCTCCAGCCCGTCGCCCTGGCGCAGCGGCGGCCCGTCCTCGGTGTCGCGCAGGGGTCGCGCCGCCATCCTCGCCGCCAGCGCCCCCACCTCGCCCGCCAGCTCGGCCGGCGAGCGCCCGGCGGCCTCGCGCAGCCGCAGCAGGTCGCGAGGCGGCTCGTCGTCCTCGCCCCGCCAGAGCAGCAACGCGGTCTCGGCGTCGCGCACCCGCCGCCGCCGCAGCCGGCGCTCGAACCAGTCGACGCGGCCGGGGGAGAAGCCCGAGGGGCCGCGCAGGTAGCGGAGGAAGTCGCCGGCGCGACCGCCGCCGAACTCGGCTTCCAGGAGGGCGATCAGGGCACCGCCGACGCTGGTCCCGGCGACCGGCACCTCAGCCTCCAGCGCGGTCGCGATCCCGTTCGCCTCCAGCGCCGCCCGCACCGCCTCGCCGCGCCGCGCCGGGTCGCGCAGGGCGACCGCGATCCGCTCCGGGTCGGCGCCGTCCTGGATCAGCCGCGAGACATGGGCGGCGATCGCCTCCGCCTCTGCCCGCGTCCCCGCCGAGCGCAGGAGCGTGAGGCTGCCGTCCGACTCCCCGCGGCCGGGGCGCGGTGCGCCGAAGCCGCGGCTGAGGTGGAAGAGCAGCGGGCTCTCGGTGTTGGCGGGGTCGGGCTCGGTCCGCAGCTCCTCGGCGACGCCGATTCGCTCGCGCAGGCGGTCCAGCAGTCGGCGGCGGGCCGCCAGCGCGGCGCTGCCCTCCTCGTAGGGCAGGGCGACCGTGACCTGCGTCCGCGTGGCGAGCGCGGCGAGCAGCTGGAACTGGTTTTCGGTCAGGTCGTCGAACCCGTAGAGGAGGACCGGGCGGTCGCTCCACAGCGCGGCGTCGTCCCGGAGCTGGGCGATTGCCTTGCGGGCGATTCCGTGGGCATCGGTGCGGCCGCTGCGGTCGCGGACCTCCTCGTAGGCGGCAAACAGCGTCGCCAGGTCGCTGAGGTAGGCGGAGCCCTCCAGCGTGCGGGCGCTGGCCTCGACCTGCTGCGGCTCGACTCCCGCTGCCTGCAGCTCGCCGAGCAGCCGCTCCAGGGCGGCGGCGAAGCGCGGCCGGCCCGCCGCGCGGCGCAGCGGCCCCAGCCGCTGGCGGCGGGAGTCGATCGCCACCGCCACCGCGCGCAGCCGCTGCGCCGGCGAGAGCTCACGCCCGGGCGGGGCCCCGGCCGCGGTCGCGACGGTGCGGAAGAGCGCCCCGAAGGTCATCGCCGCCCCACCCAGGATCGCCCCCTCGCCGGCCAGCTCGCGCTCGAAGGCGAAGACGTCGTCGACCGTCGGCACGACGAGGATCGGATCGCGCTCCAGAGCGGCGAGGAAGTCGCGGCGGACGACTCCCGCGCGGCCCGAGTTGGGCGGGCCGTAGATCAGTTTCAGCGGCACACCGTCCAGCCTACGAACGTCCCCGGCGCGCGATCCGTATCACTCCGCAAACTGGGCAATCGCGGCGCCTCTTTGTCGTCATCTGGCGTCTCTAAATTCCTCCCCAGCCAATGTCCCTCTGCTTCGTAGATCCCGCCGACGCAATCAGAGCCATCGCCGACTCGGTCGGCCGCGAAGCGCGTCGCCAGCTGCTCGGCGAGGCGGTCCGCGCCTGGGTCGACGAGATCCCCGACTCGGAGCTGGAGGTCCACTACGCGAAGGCGATCGCCGAGCTCGACGAGCACGACCTCTCGATGCTCGCCGCCTGGCACGGCTCGCTCGAGGTCGGCCAGCCGATCCCCAATCGCGACTTCCTGATGGGTGCCTTCGGCTCGTTGGGCGAGAACCGCCGCGAGGCTCTCAAGCTCGCCGCCGGCTTCCGTGGCGAGGAGGCGGTGGACGCCGGGGTCACCGAAGAGGACGCCCTCGAGCTGGTCCTCGGTCTGCTCGCCCCGCCGCGGCTGATGCAGCTCGCCGTCGAGGCGGTCGAGCTGTACGTCTGGGACCGCGCCGGCAGCGACAATTAGTCGGGTCCTGCAAACCGGCGCATTTCGATCCTCGGTCGCTCGGATCGGTCACGCACCAGTGGTGCGCTGCCCTCACCTCGCTCCCTGCGTCCCCCGAACTGCTTGGTTTTCGGACCCTCCGGTCAGCGCGGCGCGGATCTCCGGGATCGCCTGCTCGTTGCTCTCGAAGTGGACGGCGGTCATGCCGACGGTGCGGGCGCCCTCGCAGTTGGGCGCCATGTCGTCGATGAAGAGGCAGCGGTCGGCCGGCACGCCGATTCGCTCCACGGTCAGCTCGTAGATCCGCGCTTCCGGCTTGCGGGCGCCGACGAAGGCGGAGTCGATGACGGTCTCGAAGATCTCGTCGACCGGCAGCATCGGCCGCCACAGCGGCTCCCACTCGCGCACGTTGTTGGTCAGCATCGCCATCCGCAGCCCGCAGGCCTTCAGCTCGCGCATCAGCGCGATCATCGGCTCGTTCGGCCGCAGGCCGCCGAAGAAGACCTCGCGGAAGCGGTGCAGGTGAGGTCGGTGGCCGAGCTCGGGCTCGAGGGCGCCCATCAGCCGCTCGAGGAAGGCCTCCTCGCTGATCTCGCCCCGCTCGAGCGCGAACAGCGGCACCTCGCCGCCTTCCTCGCGGAGCTGTCGCATCGCGTTGGCGAAGTGCTCCGGCGAGATCCCGATCTCGTCCTGCAGGGCCAGGAAGGAGCCCAGCAGCGGCGTCGTCAGGACGCCGCCGAAGTCGCAGACCACCGCCTCGATCGAGGTGCCTCCCGGCTCAGCCATCGGCGCGCGCCACCTCGTAGTGACCGAGGCCCTGGCGGCCCTCGACCGACCAGCGGAAGAAGGCGATCTGCGAGTCGAGCCCGCCGCGATCGACGGCGATCGAGCTGATCAGCGTGCCGGCGCCGCGCAGCGGATGCAGGTCCTCGGTGTCGGGCCACAGCTCCAGCGTCGCCCGCCGCTGCACGCCGTCCTCGCCGTACTCGGTCGAGAGCAGCGCCTCCTCGAACTCGATCGGCGCCGCGTCGGGATCGCAGAGCACGGCCGAGACCTGCTCGTCGCCGTGCTCGCGGCCGTCCTGCGGCCGTGAGGCGATGAGCGCCAGCAGGCCGCCGTCGTCGAAGACGATGCCGATCGACCGGCGCACGATCTGACCCTTGGAGCCCATCCGCCCGAGAGCCTAGTGTCCTGAGGTCACTGGTGACGCCCGTCCGGCGGGCGCGTCGTGGGGGCCGTAGATTTGCGTGCCTCGATGGGCCCGATGACGATTCGCGACGCCGATCCCCAGCGCGACGCCGCCGCCTGCGCGGCGATCTACGCGCCCCACGTCGAGGACAGCCCGACCTCCTTCGAGGAGCGCGCGCCGGGCGCCGAGGAGATGGCGGCGCGGATCGAGCGCCTGGCGGCGAGCCACGCCTGGCTGGTGGCCGAGCAGGGTGGCGAGGTCATCGGCTATGCCTACGCCTGCCCCCACCGCGAGCGCCCCGCCTACCGCTGGGCGGTCGACGTCTCGGTCTACGTCGCCGAGGCCGCGCGGGGGAGGGGCGCTGGCGCCGCGCTCTACCGAGCGCTGTTCGAGCGCCTGCGCGAGCGCGGCTTCCGCGTCGCCTTCGCCGGCATCACCCTGCCCAACCCCGCCAGCGTCGCCCTGCACGAGCGCGTCGGCTTCAGCGCGATCGGCGTCGCCCGCGGGATCGGCTGGAAGCACGGGGCCTGGCGCGACGTCGGCTGGTACCAGCTGCGGCTCTCGCCGGGGGCGCAGGATCCGCCGCCGGAGCCGCGCCCAGTGGGCTGACTCGCCACCTGGCTACCATTGGGCCATGTCCGAAGAGCACGCAGCAGCCGCCCACGCGCACAGTCAGGAGCACGACGAAGCCCTCACCGAGGAGGACGTCTACGAGGCCCTGGAGGAGGTCATCGACCCCGAGCTCGGCCTCGACTTCGTCTCCCTCGGCCTCGTCTACGACGTCAACATCGAGAACACGGAGGTCTACGTCACCTTCACCCTCACCACCCCCGCCTGCCCGATCGGCCCCCAGGTCTCCGAGCAGATGCGCGAGTTCGTCGGCGACCTCCCCGGCGTCTCCGCCGTCCACCCGAAGATGGTCTTCGACCCCCCCTGGTCACCCGAAATGATGACCGAGGACGCGAAGTTCGCCCTGGGGTTCTAGGCCGCGCCGGTCATAGATGAGAAGCCGTGAGAGGCTGGTTGGGACGCCGACGTGACGCGCTGATCGACGCGGCGATCGTCTACGGCCTCTCCAAGTGGCTGATCCCGGACGTCGTCTCCTGGAGCGGCTACCTGGCGTCGACTTCCGCGGGCCGCGATGTCCTGTTCGTGCTCGGCTGTCCCCCGGCGATTGCCGCGGTATTGGTACTGGCGTGGGCGCAGTGTCCGCCCTTGACGGGCCAGCCCGCCGGCGAGGGATACGAGTGGGTTTACGTCGAGCGCTATCGCCCGTTTCCTGCCCCTCACCTCGGCGGGCATTTCGTGCGGGTGCCCAGTCGCACCGGCAAGCCGTGAAGGGGGTGAATGATGAGGATTTATGGCGTGGCGTCCTGCTTGCCGCCCTGCGTCCAGAAGGCGGCAGCCGGTTCCTTGACAGTCGGCCTGATACTCAGTTACGTTCGGTGAAACTGGCCAACTGGCCAGTTCTACCGAAGAGACAGGGATCGGTCTGGCCTCTCCTGAGCGTCGCCCCTCGGCAGGGCGAATGTCGGCGCACGTGTGCGTCAGCCAGGAGCTTCGAGCCGGCCAGTCAGATCATCGGCCTGCTCGAACGCTCCGCGGCGATGAGCGAGCGCGCGACAGCACCCGGGACGAGTCCAAGGACCGAGCCGTCAGGCGCCGCTCGATCGTCCTTGTCACCCTGGTCGTAATCGGCCTCAGCATCGCCGCGTTCATCGCCAACCCCCTGCTGCTTCCGCTCAGCGTGCTGATCGCCTGTCTGGGCGTCTTGGCAGACAGGCACCTGCCGCGCGGCGGGACGCCGGACGCTCGGCCGCCGAACCCGCCTGACTCGGGGTAGGGGTGCGACCGCGCCGGGCTTCAGGCGCGACGGCGGGCCGCCGCCGCGCCTTGGAGCTAGGTGATCTGGCCGGGCCTCTCGCGAGCGTCCTTGAACCCGGCGAGGGCGATCGTTGTAGGGATCGGTTCCCCGCCGCTTTCCCCCAGCCGAACCAGAGACGCGGCCTGGATTTCGATGCAGGCCTCCAGGAGCGTTGCCAGCTCGCTCATGACGTCCGTCCAGCCCTGCTCGTCGAGGCGCATCAGGGTCCAGGTCAGGTGGCTGTCGGGACGCTCGTCAAGCGTCCCCGCTTCCCAGGACTGCCAGGTGTGGCGGAAGAAGTCACGGAGGACTTCCACGCTGGCCCGCCGGCGCTGCTTCATCGTCATCTGGGCGAATTCCTCATCGGCGATGGTTGCCCGGCGAGACGCTCTGTACATGTGCTTCCGCACCCCACGCCTGGACTCGACGCGGAGCCGCAGGTAACCGGCTTCGACCAGCCGGCGAAGGTGGCGGTTCATCGTGCTGACCGAAACTTTGAATCGTCTCGCGAGCTCGGCGACCGTCATCTCCCGCAGGGTGCAGGCAGAGACGATTCGTATTCGCAGCGGATGTCCGAGCACCTCTCGCGCCGACATTCCCGGCTGCTCGCATTTGCGTTGGCCCATCTCGTCCTCCCTATTTGACTCTCCCTGTCTGCCATTCACCCCCGTGGTCACTGGCCGTCTCGACCCTAGCCCCACTGCTGGGGGGGCTCCAGGAAAACACCGGAGGTACCCAAAATAAGGAAAACTTGATCAATCAGTAATCATGAACCCAAAAGGGAGGTGACCCCCATGACCGCTGCCACAGTCGGGTCGACCGCGCCGATGCTGCGGATCCGCAAGTCGGCGTAGCCAAGCCGGGGCGGCGGTCCTCGAGGAAGCTGCGCAGCCCGCGCCCCGCACCGTCAGCCGCTGAGCGCAATCGGCCGTCCGTCCGGGGTCGCTGACCCCTACTCGTCGATGCGCGGCAGGCGGCGCTCACCGTTGCCGTTGTTCGGCACCTCTTCGGCATTGGCATCGAAGTCGTAGGGCCTGGTGCCGGGACCGGGGGAACCGGGCTTCGGTTCGGGGCCAGGGCCGCCGGAGCCGCCCGGACCGCGGCGCTGGCCGAACGCGCCGCCGCCGGGGAAGCCGATGACGGTGAACCGGCCCACCGTCCAGCGGCGCAGCAGGCCGCGAGCGATCGCCCGCGTGGGCGGGATCAGCAGGAAGAGGCCGAAGACGTCGGTGATGAAGCCCGGGGTGAGCAGGAGGGTGCCGCCGACCACGATCAGCACGCCATCGGCAACCTCCGTGCCGGGGAAGCGGCGCTGCGCCAGCGCTTCGCTGAAGCGTCGCCAGGCACCGCGGCCCTGGTGGCGCAGGAGCAGCGAGCCGAGCAGCGCGTCGGCCAGGAGCAGGGCCAGGGTGGGCCAGACGCCGATCAGCTCGCCGACCTTGATGATCACGAACAGCTCGGCGATCGGGACGACGATGAAGAGGCCGATCAGGAGAAGCATCGGCCAAGCGTAGATGGTCGCCGCGCCCGTCCCAGCGCCGCTCGGCTAGGCGCGCTGCGGCTCGGCGGCGGCGGTGCCGGCTTCTCCGGCCGCCGCGGCGAGCTCGGCCAGCGAGGCATCGATCCCCTCGGCGACCGCTTCGACGTCCTCTACCGCGTCGTAGTCGGCGAGCAGGCCGAACCCCACCTTGCCGTGGTAGCTCATGATCGCCACCGCGAGGGCGTGGTTCGGCGGCAGGAAGGCGACCGGGAAGACCTCCTGCAGCTCACGGCCGAGCACGTAGAGGGGGATCTGCGGCCCGGGCACGTTGGTGACGATCAGGTTGAACAGCCTGGTCGTGAAGTTGATCCGGGAGGCCTGGGCGAGCAGGGTCGGCGGCGCGAAGTCGTTGAAGCGGGAGATCACCTCGGCGCCGAGGGCCTGCTTGGAGCGCTTCAGCCCCTCCATCGCCTCGCTGATCACCTGCAGCCGCCGCACCGGGTCGGCGACGTAGACCGGCAGCGGGCCGCGCATCAGGGCGATCCGGTTGCCGAGGTTGCCGCGCTCGTCTTCGGCCCGAATCGAGACCGGTACCAGCGCCCGCAGCTCCAGCCCCTCGGTGCGCACGCCGTGCCGCTGCAGCCAGTCGCGCAGCGAGCCGGTGACGACCGCCAGCACGACGTCGTTGACCGTGCCCCCGAACGCGTTCTTGATCGCTTTGAAGGTAGCCAGCTCCTCGCGCGCCCAGACGTAGCGCCGGTGCGGCCCGATCGCCTGGTTCAGTGGCACGTCGGGGGCGGGGTCGGCGAAGGCGCTGATCACCTCGGTCAGCCCCTCCAGCGCCTCAACCGCCCTGCGCGCCGTGGCCTCCGGACGGCGCACCGCCTCGACCGTCCGCTCGGCGATCTTCACCGGCAGCCCGACCGCGTCGCTGACCCCGCGGGCGACCAGCTCGGTCGTTCCCGGCTCGGGCTGCGGCACCCAGTCGTCTTCGACCGGCGCCGGCTCGGGCACCGGCTCGAGGTCGAACAGCACCGTGCCGAGGTCGACGCCGGAGATGCCGTCGACCATCGCGTGGTGAGTCTTGGTCAGGATCGCGAAGCGGTCGCGCTCGAGGCCCTGCGCCAGCCACAGCTCCCAGAGCGGCTTGGAGCGGTCGAGCTGCTGCGAGAAGATCCGCCCGGCGAGCCGTTTCAGCTCCGCCTCGCCGCCCGGGTCGGGCAGCGCGGTGTGGCGGATGTGGTAGGTGAGGTTGAAGTTGACGTCGTCGGCCCACAGCGGCCGCCCGGCCTCCAGCGGCGGCGTCACCAGCCGCTGCCGGAAGCGGGGGACCCGGGCCAGGCGCCCCCGCACGTGCTCGACCAGATCGACGTATTTCGGCGGCGGCCCCTCGAAGATCAGGATGCCGCCGATGTGCATGTGGCTGGTCCCCGTCTCGTTGCTCAGGAACGAGGCGTCCAGCGCGGTCAGCCGGTCGAGGTGTCTCCCGTCGGTGCTCATCGCTGCAAGGCTAGCTGCCACCGCTACCCTGCAGGCATGTCCTCAACCGTTCTCGCCGCCCCCAGGCGGGTCCTGCTGGCCGCGCCGCGCGGCTACTGCGCCGGCGTCGACCGCGCCGTGCAGACGGTCGAGCGGGCGCTCGAGCTGCACGGGGCGCCGGTCTACGTCCGCAAGGAGATCGTCCACAACAAGCACGTGGTCGAGGAGCTGGCCGAGCGGGGGGCGATCTTCGTCGAGCAGGAGACCGAGGTGCCGGAGGGCGCGATCGTCGTCTTCTCCGCCCACGGCGTTGCCCCCGCGGTGCACGAGAACGCCGCCGCCCGCGAGCTGCGGACGATCGACGCGACCTGCCCGCTGGTAACCAAGGTCCACGTCTCCGCCCGCCGTTTCGCCGCCCAGGGCTACACGATCGTGATGATCGGCCACGAGGGTCACGAGGAGGTCGAAGGGACGACCGGCGAGGCGCCCGACAGCATCGTGCTGATCGAAACCGCCGACGAAGTCGCGACGCTGGAGGTCCCGGATCCCGGGCGAGTCGCCTTCATCACCCAGACCACGCTCTCGGTCGACGAGACCGCCGAGGTGATCGCCGCCCTGCGGGCCAAGTTCCCCGGCATCGTCAGCTCCAAGTCCGACGACATCTGTTACGCGACCACCAACCGCCAGATCGCCGTCAAGCAACTGGCCCGCGAATGCGAGCTGGTGCTGGTGATCGGCTCCACCAACTCCTCCAACTCCAACCGGCTGGTCGAGGTTGCCCGCGAACACGGCGCCGCCTCGCACCTGATCGACAACCACACCCAGGTGCGCGAGGAGTGGCTGCAGGGGGTGGAGACCGTCGGCATCACCTCCGGCGCCAGCGCCCCCGAGGAGCTGGTCGAGCGGCTCGTCACCTTCTTCCGCGAGCGCGGCGCCGAGGAGGTCTCCGAGCTGCGCACCGTCCACGAGGACGTGCGCTTCATGCTGCCGAAGGAGATCCGCGAGGAGATCGCGGCGCGCGCCTGAGGCGCCGCGGCAGAGGTTTCCGTCCCATAGGGGAGGAAACCTCTGCCGCGGCGCTGCGGTTACTCGTACGGGGCGTAGCGGCTGTGCAGCATCAGGTCGTTGCCGTCGGGGTCGGTGAAGAAGGCCATGTGGCAGACGCCGGTGTCGAAGGTGTCGCCGAGAAACTCGATGCCCTTGCCTTCCAGCTCCTGACGGGAGGCGGCGACGTCGTCGACGTGCATCGCCAGGTGGCCGTTCTTCTGCGGGGCGAAGGTCCAGCCGAGTTTCGCCGGTTCCCAGATGCTGCAGCAGGTCTCACCGATCCAGAACTCGAAGCGACCGTGGTCGTCGGGACGCAGTCCGAGCGTCTCGACGTAGAAGGCGCGCGAGCGCTCGGCGTCGGTCGAGGGAACGGCGACGAAGTCGAGCTTGCCGATCATCGGATCTCCTTGCGTTTCTGCTTGGGCTGGGACTAAACATGCCAGACCGCGGAGGTCGGTCCAGAGGAAGCCCGCCGGACGCGGCACCCG
>DATAEW010000085.1:0-6746 GCA_036257815.1 Solirubrobacterales bacterium | reverse complement strand
GCATCGGGTTGCAGTGGCGGCCGTGCCGGGGCAGGGCCGCGCGGTGGACGAAGAGGCGGGCGTCGTTGACGATGCCTCCGTGGGAGAGCTCGGCCCCCTTGGGGAAGCCGGTGGTGCCGGAGGTGAACTGGATCTGCGAGGTGTCGGTCGAGCGGACGGCGCGGTGGCGGCGCTCCAGCGCCTCCTCGTCGACCCGGTCGCCGGCGGCCAGCCATTCCTCCCAGGAAGAGAGGGACCCGGGCCGGCCCGGGCCGTCCGCGACCTCGCCGATCGGCACCATCAGCCGCACCCGGTCGAGGTCGGCGGTCGCCGCGCCGGCGATCTCCCAGAGACTGGCGCCGCGGTTCTCCGGCAGCACGAAGCAGGCCGCCGCGCCGGCCTTGCCGAGCACGAACTCGACCTCGCCCTGGCGGTAGAGCGGGTTCAGCGGGACGACGATCGCGCCGGCGTAGGCGGCGCCGAACTGCAGCTCCAGCCACTCGGGGACGTTGGTCGCCCAGATCCCGATCCGCTCGCCGGGCTCGATCCCCGAGGCGACCAGCGCCCGGCCGGCCCGCCGCGCCCGCCGCCGCAGCTCGGCGTAGCTCCAGCGGGCGGCGATCCCGACGTCCTCGTAGGCGGAGAAGACGATCGCCTCGTGGTCGGGCCAGCGCGCGGCGGCCTCGTCGAGCAGCTGGCCGACCGTGAGGTCGCGCAGCTCCGGCGTCTCGCCGGGGTCCGGGACCCAGTGGGAGATGCCGGGCGCGGCGATCGTCATCGTCAGTCCAGCCGCAGCTCTTGGAACGGCGGCTCGCCCGGGTAGGCGACTTCGGTCGCCAGCCGCACGCCGCAGCCGGGGCAGAGGAAGTCGCGCCAGACGACCTCCTGGTCGACGAAGCGCGCCGGGTCGGGATGGTGAGGCGAGAGCGAGGCGGTCGGGCGCTCGAGCATCGCCATCCGCTGCTTGGCGTTGCCGGCCAGCGGGCCGAGATCGGTGGCGCAGCGGTGGCAGCGCAGGACGCCCGCCTCGCGGTCGATCAGGTAGGCGTCGCCGATCGTCTCCGCGCCCTCCGGCACCGCCCGTGGCGCCGCCGCCGCCTCGCGCTCGGCACCAGCCTCGCGCAGCCGTTCCAGCAAACGGCGCTCGCGCAGCTTCGCGGTCGCCTCGGGATCGACGCTTCGGTCGTCGCGCAGCTTCACCGCGTAGAGCCGGTCGGCGGCCTCGCGGCTGACCGCGCCGGCGGCGACGTCCTCCACCACCGCCGCGGGGTCGCGGGTCAGCGGGTCGCCGTAGCCGCCCGGGCCGAGCCAGTTCCAGTAGAGGACGTCGTCGTCGGTGAGCGGGAAGCCGTCGCCCTTGCCGGGCAGCTCCAGCTCGCTCCCCTCCAGCGCGTCGAGGTCCTGCGGCAGCTCGCCGGCGGCGAAGCGGGCGCGGATGTCGGAGCCCTGGACGATCCGGGTGACCATGATCGAGCCCGGGTCGCCGCCCAGGAGGCCCGGCGTCTTCGGGATCCCCTCGTTGGTGTAGAGGCCGAGGAAGGAGGAGCCCTTGTGCGGGACGTAGGCGATCTCGCCTCCGTTGCCGGCGCGGCGACGGCCGGCGCCGCCCGAGTCGGGGTGCTCGCGGCGGAACAGGTAGAGGATCGGCCAGTCGGCCTCATAGGCCTCGACGTTGGGGCCGCGGCCCTCGGGGATCCAGAAATGCCCGTTGGCGAATTCGCCGTCGCGCTGGGCGGTGGCGCCGCCGCCGCCGAGCATGTTGTCGCCCATCCCGCCGACGTAGTAGTCGCCGCGCTGGTTGTCGCCGGCGACGAAGTGGCAGGGCCACTGGGCGCCATCGGGGGTGACCGCGCCGGCCCGCAGCGCCGGGTCGCTGGAGGCCAGCATCATCTTCGAGACCAGCGCGTTGCCGAGCGAGATCGCGGTCTCGGTCGCGTAGACGCCGGCCGGGCTGACCGCGGCGCCCCAATCGGGCGAGGTGATCTTGCCCGGTTCGGGCTCGAACCTGCAGAGCCGCGCCGCGCCGCCGATGCAGCCCATCTGCCCGGGCAGCATCAGCACGTTGATCGAGCCGAGGATCGCCCCGCGCCAGGCGGCGAAGCCGACATTGATCGAGCCGACCTGGTCGTGGGTGCCGACGTTGTCCCAGATCAGCTCGCGGCCGCGCTTGCGCACGGTCGTCTGGACCGGGTAGGTGCCGCGGTCGCCGCTGCGGGCCACCTCCTGGATCAGGCGGTCGGAATAGACGCCGTCGGGGATCGTCTCCAGCGCCGCTTCGAAGGCGCGCTGGCTGGCGTCGAGGGCGCGCCGCATCACGCCCTTCACCACCTCTGGCCCGTACCTCTCGACCAGGCCGAGGATCCGCGCCCGGGCGGCGTTGTTGCCGGCGATCGTCGCCCGCAGGTCGAGCGAGAGGTTCTCCGGGGTGCGCGAGCAGCGCCGGTAGAGCGCCTCCATGTCGGGGACGATCTGGCCTCCCTCGACGATCTTGAAGGGCGGGAAGCTCGGCGGGTCCCAGAAGGCGTCCTCGGCGTTGGGGCAGAAGGAGCCGGGGACGGTGCCGCCGATGTCGTTCTGGTGGGAGATGTTGGCGACCCAGCAGAACAGCTCGCCGGCGACGAAGACCGGGCAGATCAGGCCGACGTCGGGCTGGTGGGCGGTGCCGACGATCGGGTCGTTGCACAGCCACATGTCGCCGTCGCGGACCCGTTCCCCGCGGTGTTCGAGGACGTAGCGGGTCATCATGTCGAGCATCCCCGACATGTACTGGAGGCAGGGGCCGAAGTAGAGGAGCTCGGCGTCCTCGGTGAGGATGCAGGGCTGGAAGTCGCGGATCTCGACCGTGATCTGGGAGACGGCGAGGTTCTCGATCTCCCGCACGTGCTCGGCGTTGGCGTTCCAGAGCCCGTGGCGGACGACCTCGTAGGTGATCGGGTCGACGTCGGTCGCGGCCCCGGTCGAGAGGGTCAGATTCGGCGGCGCCTCGACCGGGCCGGTCGGGTTGAAGGCGTGGTCGACGCCGTCCCAGAACCCGGGCGGGCGGCGGGGGCGCTCCGCGTCGGCGCTGGGGGCTGCGGTGGCGGGATTCATCTCTCTGACTCCCTCATGCGAACGGGTTCCCTTCGCCGGCGGTGTCGAGGGTCAGCACGAAGTCGCCGGACTGGCGCCGTTCGCAGCGGGCGCCGGGCGGGACGACGATGCCGGTGATCGCCAGGTCGATCACCGCCGGGCCCTCGACCACCTCGCCGAGCGGCATCGCGTCGCCGTGGTAGGTCTCGGCCCGCACCGGGCCGGCGCCGCGCTCGAAGTGGACCTCGCGGGCGCCCTTGCGGAACTCCTGCCGGGAGACGTCGAGGCGGTCGAGGTTGGCCGAGCCCATGGCGATCGCCGGCTCGAGCCGGATCGAGACGATCTCGACGCTCGCCCCCGGCAGCAGCGCCACCTCGCCGTAGCGTTCGGTGTAGATCTCGACGAAGCGGCGCTTCACCTGCTCGAGCCGGGCGGCGTCGATCGGGCCGTCGGGGAAGCGCATCTCCAGCTCGTGGCGCTGCCACTGGAAGCGCATCCGGGCGTAGCGGCGAAACTCGAAGGCGGCGACGTCCTCGCGCTCGGCCAGCGCGGCGCGTGCCTGGGCGTCGAGCTGGTCGAAGGCGGCCCGCACGGCGGCCGGGTCGAAGGGCTCGATCAGGACCACCGAGGATTCGTGCTGGTAGCGGATGTCGGCCTGGGAGATCCCGAAGGCCGACCAGACCGAGGCCGCCTCGCCGGGGACGACGATCGTCTCGACGCCGAGGTCGGCGGCGTAGCCGGCGGCGTGGAAGGGACCGGCGCCGCCGTAGGACATGAGGACGAAGTCGCGCGGGTCGAAGCCGCGGCCGATCACCTCGTTCTCCAGCGCCGCCGCCATCTTCGCGTTGGCCACCTCGACGATCCCGAGCGCGGCGTCGGTCAGCGAGAGGCCGAGCGGCTCGGCGATCCTCTCGCCGATCGCGCGTTCCGCCAGGTCGCGGCGCGGCCTGAAGCCGCCGTGCCTGGACCCGAAGGTCGCCTCGGGGGCGATGTAGCCGAGGACGAGGTCGGCGTCGGTGACCGTCGGCTCGCCGCCGCCGCGGTCATAGCAGGCCGGGCCCGGCAGCGAGGAGGCGCTCTGGGGGCCGACCCGCAGGCCGCCGCCGAGCTCGTCGATCCAGGCGACCGAGCCGCCGCCGGCGCCGATCGAGATCACCTCGACCGCCGGCACCCGGTAACGCCACTTGCCGAGCAGGGTGTCGTCGGCCGCCAGCGGCTCGCCGTCCCTGACGATCCCGACGTCGAAGGAGGTGCCGCCCATGTCGGAGGCGATGATGTCGTGGCGGCCGAGGTCGCCGGCGACGCGGGCGCAGCCGATCAGGCCGCCGACCGGCCCGGAGCCGATCGTGAAGATCGGCCGCTCGGCGCCGAGGCCGAGCGGGACCATGCCGCCGTGGCACTGCATGATGTGGAGCTCGCCGTCGAAGCCGACCTCGGTGAGCCGGGCCTGGACCCCGTGCAGGTAGGTGCTGGTGACCGGGCCGACGTAGGAGTTGATCAGGGTGGCGACGAAGCGCTCATACTCGCCGACCGCTTTCGAGACGTCGGAGGAGATCGTCACGAAGACGCCCGGCGCTTGCCCTTCGACGATCTCGCGGGCGCGCCGCTCGTGCTCGGGGTTGCGGACCGACCAGAGGAAGGCGATCGCGATCGTCTCGACTCCGGCCTCGAGCAGGGCGTCCGCGGCGGCGGCGACCTCCCCCTCGTTCAGCGCCACGACGACCTCGCCGTCGGAGTCGATCCGCTCGCTGACCCCGTGGGTGCGCTCGAGCGGAACCAGCGGCTCCGGCTTGCGGGTCGCGGCGAAGCGCAGCAGGTTCTCCGGCGGCTCGCCGGTCGGCCGGCCGAGGCCGCGCATCGTCCGCACCGTGTCCTCGAAGCCGCGGGTGGTGATCAGGCCGATCCGCGCGCCCTTGCGCTCGACGACGATGTTGGTGGCGACGGTCGAGCCGTGCGAGATCAGCCGCTCCAGCCTCGTGTAGAGGTCCTCGGCGGAGACGCCCAGGACCTCCCCCGCCGACTCGATCGAGCCGAAGAAGCCGGACTGGAAGGAGTCGGCGGGCGAGGAGAGCGCCTTGCCGTAGGCGACCCGGCCGTCCTCGCCGATCAGCACGCAGTCGGTGAAGGTGCCGCCGATGTCGACGCCGCAAACGAGTCCAGCCACGGATCGAACCTAGCTCCGGCCCGCCCGGCTCGTGGGCGCCTCGCGCCGGGCCTTTATGGGTCTTCCCAACGGGGGTTCCGCCGGACCGGCCGGGCGTTCGGTCACGCGGCTACAGTCGGCTTCGGTGGAGGCTGTGCGCTGGCACGCTGCTGGTGACGTGCGGCTCGACGAGGTCGAGCTGGCGCTGCCGCTCGGGCCGGGGATGGTCGAGGCCGAGGTCCGCTTCTGCGGCATCTGCGGCTCCGACGTCGGCGAGTACCGCAGGCCTTTCGCGATCCGCCCCGGGCGGCCGCACCCGCTGACCGGGCAGGAGCCGCCGGTCACCCTGGGGCACGAGTTTTCGGCCGTGGTCACCGCGGTCGGCGAGGGGGTGAGCGAGGTGTCGGTCGGCGACCGGGTCGCGGCCGACGCCTGCTGGCGCTGCGGGGTCTGCGAGGCCTGCGTCTCGGGCCGCTACAACCTCTGCCGGCTCAGCGGCTCGATCGGGCTCTCCTCCGACGGCGGCTTCGCGCCGCTGGTCCGCTTCCCCGCCTACTGCGCGGTGCCGCTGCCCGATGGGGTCAGCGACGAGGCCGGGGCGCTGCTGGAGCCGCTGGCGGTGGGGCTGCACGCGCTCGATCGCGGCGGCGCGCGGCCGGGCGAACGGCTGGCGGTGATCGGCTACGGCCCGATCGGGGCCTGCACGGCGCTTGTCGCGCGGGCGATCGGGCTCGAGCCGCTGGTGGTCGAGCCGCACCCCGGGCGGCGGGCGCGAGCCGCGGCGGAGGGGCTCGCGACCCTGGAGCCGGTCGGCGAGCCGCGCGAGGTGGCGAAGGCGGTGCGCGGGATCGCCGCGCGCGGGGCGGAGAGCGGCGCCGAGCTCGTCGTCGACTGCAGCGGCGCCGCCCCGGCGCTGGAAGCGGCGCTGGAGATGACGACGCGGGGCGGCCGGATCGTGGTTGCGGGGATCCCAAAGCAGCCGCTCCAGGTCGACGCCGGGCGGATGGTGCTCTACGAGCGGACGCTGCTGGCGACGCTCGGCTACGCCAACGACCTGCCGCGGGTGGCGGCGATGATCGCCGCCGGCAACCTGCGGCCGCAGAGCATGATCACCCGGCGGGCGCCGCTGGCCGAGACGCCGGCGGAGATCGCGCGGCTGGCCGAGGACCCCGGCGACGACGTCAAGGTGCTGATCGAGGTGGGCGGTGACTGAGGCCGGGACGACGGTCGTCGTGCCGATGCCCCACATGGGGGTATCGGTCGAGGAGGGGACGGTGGTCGAGTGGCTGAAGCAGGTCGGGGATTCGGTTGCGGCGGAGGAGGCGATCTGCGCGATCGCGACGGATAAGGTCGACACCGAGGTGGTGGCACCGGTCGGTGGCGTGCTGACGAAGATCCTGATCGAGGTGGATGAGGTCGTGCCGGTCGGTGGCCCGCTTGCCGAAATATCCACGGAGGAGGATGGGGGCGTCGTGGCGGGTTCCCCGGACGCGACTCCGCGAGATTCCGCATTGGCGGCCCGGGTGGGGAATGACGCTCCACGCAGAGTGTCCGG
>DATAEW010000021.1:0-35490 GCA_036257815.1 Solirubrobacterales bacterium | reverse complement strand
AGCCGTTCATGTTCACCGTCATCACCACGATTTCCAGTGTGGAACATCCTGACGGACTGGCGCTGAGGGCGATTTCTTTCGTCGCTTCGGTCAGTTCCCCCTGGAAGTCGTATGTGCTGCAGAACAGTTCGTTGGCGGCGGTTTTGAAACGGTGTTTGCCTTCGATCTGCGTCCCGGAGATCGTCGTCGGGTAGCTTTCGGCCACGAACGCGGCTTTGGCGAGCGGCGCCGCGGCAGCCCAGAGCACCATGGTCGCCGCCAGGACAAGTCCAGCCGTTCTCAACCTCCCAACCATCTCCGCAGGGATAGCTCTGGCGACGGGCATGCGTCAACCAACTCGGCTCGAATCCGGGCCGGACGTGGCGCGGGGCGGCCGTTTTGCCTGCAAACATCGCCGCTTGGCCTGTCGCGCGTGCGGATCGGCGCGTGCGATGCGCCGGCGCCAGACGCTCAGAGAGCGACCAGCTCGCGGGCCGCAGCCTCGATCTGGTCGGCGCTGGGAATGACCAGCTGCTCGAGGGTGGGACTCTGGGGGACGGAGGTGTCGAGGGCGCCGAGCCGCCAGACGGGGGCTTCGAGGCAGAAGAAGGCGGCTTCCTGGATCCGGGCGGCGATCTCGGCGCCGGCGCCGGCGGTGCGGACGGCCTCGTGGACGACGAGGGCGCGGCCGGTGCGCTCGACCGAGCCGACGATCGTCTCCATGTCGAGGGGGACGAGGGTGCGGGGGTCGATCACCTCCAGCTCGACGCCGTCGGCGGTCAGGCGGTCGGCGGCTTCGAGCGCCCGCGGCACCATCAGGCCGGTGGCGACGACGGTCAGGTGGCGACCCTGGCGCCGCACCGCGGCCTCCCCGAAGGGGACGAGGAGCTCCGGGTCCTCCGGCACCGGCCCCTTCGTCCGGTACATCCCCTTGTGCTCGAAGAACAGCACCGGGTTGGGATCGCGGATCGCCGTCTTCAGCAGGCCCTTGGCGTCTGCGGGGGTCGCCGGCAGAGCGACTTTGAGGCCGGGGAAATGCATCCCCAGCGCCTCCAGCGACTGCGAGTGTTCGGCGCCGACGCCGCCGAGGATGCCGGTCGGCAGGCGCAGGACCATCGGCACCGAGAGCTGGCCGCCGTGCATGTAACGCCACTTGGCCATCTTGTGGAAGACCTCATCGCCGGCGATCATCATGAAGTCCGCGAACTGCAGCTCGGCGACCGGGACCGTGCCGGTCATCGCCGCCCCGACCGCGGCGCCGACGATGAAGGTCTCGTTCAGAGTCGTGTCGCGCACCCGGCCCGGCCCGAACTCCTCGTGGAGGCCGCGGGTGAGGCCGAAGACGCCGCCCATCCTGCCGACGTCCTGGCCCAGGATCCAGACCCGTTCGTCGCGGCGCATCTCCTCGCCCAGCGCCTGGTTGATCGCCCGCGCGTAACCGAGCGTCGGCGTCGCGGGGCGGGAATCGGGCGGCGGCGCGCCGAGGCCGGCCTTCCTCATCGCCCACCCCCTGCCTTTTGTAACCCAGAGGGTGACAAAAGGCAGGTCGAGGGGCTGGTCGGGCTCACACCCACACCCCCTCGGTAACCACGTCCGGGTCGGGCTCGGGCATCGCCAGCACCTCGGCCAGCGCGGCCTCGGCCTCCTCGCGCGCCGCCTCGTCAAGGCGGTCGGCGGCCGCGGCGTCGACCGTCTCGCGGAGGATCTTCAGTGGATCGCGCGGCACCTCGAGCCCGTCGGCGAGGTCCTCGCGGTAGGCCTGTTTGTCGCCCTCGAAATGCCCGCGCACACGCAGCGTCTTCGCCTCGATCAGCGTCGGCCCCTCCCCCGCCCGCGCCCGCGCGACCGCCTCGGCCGTCACCTCCCTGACCGCCAGCGCGTCCTGGCCGTCGACCACGACCCCGGGGACGCCGTAGGCGGCGGCGCGGTCGGCGATGTCCTCGGTCGGGCTCTGCTCGGCGATCGGAACCGAGATCGCCCAGCCGTTGTTCTCGCAGACCCAGACCAGCGGCAGCTTCCAGACCGCCGCGGTCAGCGCCGCCTCGTGGAAGGTGCCGCGGGCGGCGGCGCCGTCGCCGAAGAAGATCGCCACCACCCGGTCGCTGCCGAGCATCTGGGCGGAGATCCCCGCCCCCGCGCCGAGCACGAAGCTGGAGCCGACGGTGCCGCCCTGGCCGAGCACGCCGCGCTCGGGGTCGACGAAGTGGACGGTCCCGCCGCCCTTGCCGCCAACGCTGCCGCCGCTGCGGCCGAAGAGGTCGGCGAGCAGGGTGACCGGCGACATCCCCTTGGCCAGCGCGTAGCCGAGGCCGCGGTGCGCGTAGAAGAGGTAGTCGTCCTCGCGCAGGGCGGAGACGGCGCCGGCCTGCACCCCCTCCTGGCCGAGGCCGGGGTGCCAGAAGCCGCCGAAGCCGTGCTCGGAGATGTGGCGGTTGAGCAGCAGCTCGATCGCGCGGATCCGGGCGACCTCGCGGTAGAGATCGAGCGCGACCGCCTGGTTGTCGGGCGCGATCTCGGCGTCTCTGTCCACCTCTCCACCCTTCAGGATCTCGAAAGCTGACTGACCGTCCGTACGGTTAGTCTACCTCCATGCGAGTCGAGTCCCCGCTGGTGACCTGATTGGCGGCGGAACGCAAGAGCAGGCGCGGCGAGATCCTCCGCTGCTTCACCGAGATGGTCGCCGAACGCGGCTACGACGAGGTCAGCGTCCGCGACGTCGCCGAAGCGCTGGGGATCAGCAAGGGGACGATCCTCCACCACTTCCGCAGCAAGGAAAGCCTGCTCGAGGAGCTGCACGGCGACTACATGCGGCGCCGGCTCGCCGAGGCGCACGAGCTGCTCGCCGCCCACGCCGACCCCGTCGATCAGCTGCAGCTGATCGTCTACCAGCTGATGCTCGCCCAGCAGGACGACCGGGCCGCGACCGTCGCCTTCGCCCGCGAGATCGTCCGTTTCGCCGCCGAGGAATCGATGGCCGAGGTGCGCTCGATGCGCGACGGCTACTCGGAGCTGGTCCGCGACATCGTCCGCCGCGGGGTCGAGCAGGGGGTCTTCGAGGAGGTCGACCCGGCGCTGGCGGCGCTGCAGCTGTTTGGGACGTGCAACTGGTCCTGGACCTGGTTCGAGCCCGAGGGGCGGTGGCCGGCGGAGCGGATCGCCGGCCAATTCTGCCGCACCCTGCTCGGCGGGTTGATGCGCGAAGCGTCCGGCGAGCTGAGCAGCGAGCGGTTGGCCCGGGCGGTTGCCGAGACGATGCGGGCGCATGCTCCGGAGGAGGCCGGCGCCACGGCGGCGCGGTAGGAGGAGCGATGGAGCTCGCCGGCGCGCACTGCGTGGTCACCGGCGCCGCCCAGGGCATCGGCGCGGCGGTGGCGCGGCGGCTGGCGGCGGCCGGGGCGCGGGCGGTGGTCGTCGCCGACCTCGACGGCGACGGCGCGGAGGGGGTGGCGCGCGAGATCGCGGGGCGGACCAGCGGGGGCGCCGCGGCGGAGCCCGTGGGAACGGGCGCGACCGAATGCCTCGGCCTGCGGGTCGACGTCGGCCGCGCCGAGGAGATCGACCGCCTCGTCTCCAGCGCCGAGCAGCGCTTTGGGCCCATCGACCTCTTCTGCTCCAACGCCGGAATCGCCGGACCGCACGGCGGACCCGAGGTCGCCGACGGGGAGTGGCAGCGCACCTGGGAGATCAACGTGATGTCCCACGTCTGGGCGGCGCGGCGACTGCTGCCGGGGATGCTGGCGCGCCGCCACGGCCACCTCAACTCGACCGCCTCGGCGGCCGGCCTGCTGGCCAATCCCGGCCTGATGCCCTACTCGGTGAGCAAGCACGCGGCGGTCGCGGTCGCCGAGTGGCTGGCGATCACCTATGGCAGGGGAACCGGCGTCACGTTCTCCTGCTTCTGTCCCCAGGGCGTCGCCACGCCGATGCTGGAAACCTGGCGCGAAGAGGACCCGGCCGCGCGCCTCGCCGCCAAGTCGGGTGAGACGATCTCCCCCGAGGCGGCCGCCGAGGCCCTCCTCGCCGGCCTCACCGCCGACCGCTTCCTGATCCTCTCCCATGCGGAGGTCAGCACCTACATGGAGCGCAAAGCCGCCGACCCCGAGCGCTGGCTCGGCGGCATGCAGCGCTTCCAGGCCGAGATCGACCGCGCCCGCGCAGAGGGCTGAGCGCCACTCCGGTGAAACTGGCGATCGCTGCTTCTTTCTGATAGATTGCAATCTCTTAAATCTTTATTGGGAGGGTTGCAATGAAAAAGATAGAGATCGACGACGAGCTGTTCGGTGTTATCAAGGAACGAGCGGAGCCGTTCGTGGACACTCCCAATTCGGTCTTGAGGCGGATGATCGGACTGGACCCCGGTGGCGGTGAGCGCAGCAACGGCGTGAGTGGAAGGGGCCGCGCTCCTGCCGGGAGCCTCTTGCCAGAGAGCGAGTACGAGTTGCCGTTGCTGCAGGAGTTGCTCTCCCGCGGGGGAAGCGCTCCAGCCAAAGAGATCACCGCAGCGGTTGGAGAACGCCTCGTGGCCAAGCTGACCGACCGCGACCGGGAGGTGCTCGACAGCGGCGACGTGCGCTGGGAAAACCGAGTTCACTTCACGCGTCTTCGTCTCAAAGAACGGGGACTGCTCAAGAGTGGCTCGGCTCGAGGGATCTGGGAGCTCAGCCGCGACGGTCGCCGTGCAGCTGAGAAGAGCAACCGGTAGATCCTCCAACTCCTTCGCGGCCGAATCGCTGCGTGCCGCCCTCACCGCCCTACGCTCGGAGCGATGCGCGAGGTGAGGAAGCTGCTCGGCGGCGGGTCCTTCTTCGAGAGCCCGCGCTGGCACGAGGGCCGCTGGTGGGTGTCGGACTTCTACACCGACGGCGGCCGCATCCTCGCCGTCGACCCGGAGGGCGCGATCGAGCGGGTGATTCCGCTCGAGCAGCCCTCGGGGCTCGGCTGGCTGCCGAACGGCGACCTGCTGGCGGTCTCGATGACCGGGCACGAGCTGTGGCGGGTCGACGCCACCGGCCGGGCCAGCGAGTACGCCGACCTCTCGCGGTTCTCGCGCGGCGAGGCCAACGACATGTGCGTCGACGCGCACGGCCGCGCCTGGGTCGACAGCTTCGGCTATGACCTCTACGCCGGCGAGCGGGCCCAGGGGGCGACGCTGATGCGGGTCGACCCCGACGGCAGCGTCCACGCCGCGGCCGAGGGGCTGCACTTCCCGAACTCGATCATCGTCCCGCCACCGGGCGAGCGGCTGATCGTCGCCGAGACGATCGCCGCCCGCCTCAGCTCGTTCGCGATCGGCGAGGACGGGGGGCTGAGCGACCGCCGCGTCTACGCCCAGATCGCCCCCACCCCGCCGCTGGAGGAGATCGACGCCGCCTACACCAAGGTCGGCTACGGCCCCGACGGCTGCACGCTCGACGCCGAGGGCTGCGTCTGGGCCGGCAACTCGCTCGACACCTACATCGCCCGAGTCGCCCCCGGCGGCGAGATCCTCGAGCGGGTTCCCTCGCCGGAGGAGGGCTGCGCGGTCTACGCGACGATGCTCGGCGGCGAGGACGGCCGCGACCTGCTGATGTGCGTGGCACCCGACTGGCGCCTGGGGATGGGAAACGAGAAGCCGCGGGCCTCGCTGTACGTGACCCGGGTCGAGGTGCCGCACCACGGCGGCCTGCCGTAGATCGCGCGGCAGACCTTCACCACACCAGGCTGTGGTCAACCTCGGATACGACCGCCAAACAGGGTGCGCCCGCGGGCCGCCAAACAGGGTGCGCCCGCGGGCCGCCAACAGGGTGCGCCCGCGGCGACCAGGCGCCGCGGGCGCGTCTCGGACAGGAGGTGAAGCTAGTACCAGCGGCCGCGGGCGAAGCCCCCGAAGGCGATCAGCCCGATCAGGGCGACGATCAGGCCCACCCAGAAGCTCCAGACGATCATCAACACGATCCCGACGATCACGAGGATGCCGCCGAGCGAAATGCCGCCGACGCCTGATCCTCTCTCAGCTCTGCTGTTCATTTCTCCTCCATCTCCCGTGGTCGTTCCTGACAGGAACCTGTTACCCGGTGGCGCGCTGGCCATGCGTACGATGCGTGCTTGGCCAGGAGACGCCCGATTTGCCGCGCGAGCCGCCTCGGCGCGCTAGCCCTCTTCCTCGCCGTCACCACGGCGAGCCCCGCGGCGGCCAGCGTCGCCGCCAGCGAAACCTTCTTCCCCCGCACCGGCAATCCCGGCTACGACGTCTCCCACTACGCCGTCAGCCTCGCCTACCGGCCCGCCGCCGGCTGGCTGCGCGGCTCGGCGCTGGTCAGGGCGACGGCCAGCCAGCGGCTGAGCCGCTTCTCGCTCGACCTCGACGGGCTTCGGGTCACCGCGGTCGGCGTCGACGGCGAGCCGGCCACCTTCAACCGCGGCCGCGGGAAGCTGAAGATCGTGCCAAGCACGGCGCCGCGCAAGGGCGAGGAATTCACCGTCGTCGTCCACTACCAGGGGCACCCGCGCCGGGTGACCGACCCCGACGGCTCACCCGAGGGCTGGAACCGGACGCCCGACGGGGCGGTCGCGGTCGGCGAGCCGGTCGGCACCGCCGGCTGGCTGCCCTGCGACAACACCCTGCCCGACAAGGCGAGCTTCAGCTTCGAGCTGACCGTCCCGGCGCGGCTGCGGGCGGTCGCCAACGGGCGCCTGACCTCGGTCTCCCGCCACGGCGGCCAGCGCACCTTCCGCTGGGTCGAGTCGGAGCCGATGACCCCCTACCTGGCGCTCCTCGACATCGGCCGCGGGCAGCTGCGGCGCGGGACGATCGACGGCCTGCCCGCGTGGACGCTGGTCGACCCATCGCTTGCCGCCCGCACGGCTCCGGTGCTGGCCCGGCTGCCGGAGGTCCTCCGCTTCGAGCGCGGGCTCTTCGGCCCGTACCCATACGACGCCGTCGGCTCGGTCGTCGACCGGGCCGACCTCGGCTACGCGCTGGAGACCCAGACGCGGCCGATCTACGCCTTCGTCCCCGACCTGCCGACGGTCGTCCACGAGACGGCCCACCAGTGGTTCGGAGACTCGGTCGGCCTCGAGCGCTGGCCCGACATCTGGCTCAACGAGGGCTTCGCGACCTTCGCCGAATGGTTCTACGCCGAGCGCCACGGCGGCCCCAGCGTGCGCCAGGTCTTCCGGCGCCTCTACCGGACCCCGGCCACGAAGAAGGGCTTCTGGGACCCCCCGCCCGGACATCCCGGCCGGCCCGCCAACCTCTTCGCCACCTCGACCTACGTCCGCGGCGGGATGGCCCTGGAGGCGCTGCGGCTCGAGGTTGGCACCAGGACGGAGCTGAAGATCCTCCGCCGCTGGGCGACCGAGCACCGCTACGGCACCGCCGGCATCGACCAGTTTCAGGCGCTGGCCGAAGAGGTCTCCGGCCAGCGCCTCGGCCGGCTATTTCAGCGCTGGCTCTACCAGCCCGGCAAGCCACGCAGATGATCGCCCCGTCCGGTGTGTGGCGCATTTGTTCGCCATAGGCGAACAAATGCGCCAATCAGCTTGCTCAGACGGCGGCGGCGCGGGCGCCGATGATCCAGGTCCCCGCCGGGCCGATGACGCCGTCGGGGCCGTCCCAATCGGCGATCGCCTCGCGGATCTCCCCGCCCAGCCGCGGGCGCAGCTCGTCGACCCGGTCGCCCCACAGTCGAAGAACCTCGGCCGCCGGGCCGAGCGCCATGTTGAACTCGACCGCGTGGTCGAGGTCGTTGCCGATCTTGATCGGCAGGTCGCAGCGGTGGAAGGAGATGTCCTCGAAGCCGGCGAGGACGAGCTGTTCGCCGACCGTGTCGGCGTTGGCCATCGAGAACGGCCCCGGCCCGCAGGTCGGCACGTCGCTCTCCTCCGGCCGGTCGAGGTAGCGATCGACCACCAGCTCGGCGCGGTGGATCCACTCGTTGTCGAGCTTGCGCCGCCAGACCACCATGCAGAGGCGGCCACCCGGCGCCATCGCCGAGCCGATGTTGCGCAGCGCCGCCACCGGGTTGGCGAAGAACATCACCCCCATGCGGGAGAAGACGTAGTCGAAGTCCTGGCCCAGCTCGGCGACCTGGGCATCGCCGACCTCGAAGCTGACGTTCTCGGTCCCCGCCTCCGCGGCCTCGCGCCGCGCCAGCTCGACGAACGGCTTGGAGACGTCGACCCCGACCACCTCGCCGTCGCGCCCGACCAGCGCCGCCAGCTGCTGGCTGGTGTCGCCGAAGCCGCAGCCGACGTCGAGCACCCGGTCGCCGGGGCGCGGCGGGTGGACCTGCATCGCCCGCTCCCCGTGGCGCCCCAGGCCCGCGGTCGCCAGGTCACGGAAGCGGACGAAGCTCTCGAACAGCGGCCCGCTCCAGGCTTCCGTCGCCTCCTCGTTGGCCGGCGCCACTTTCTCCATGAAGCCGATCGTACGCCCAGCGCCCGGTCCGGATCAACCCTAACCCGCCCGCGCGACCGCCCGGCGCAACTCGTCCTTGCCCATCTTCGAGCGCCCTTCGATGCCGAGCCGGCTCGCCTCTTCGTTCAGCTGCTTGCGGGTCTTCGCTTCTCCCCTGCGGACTTTGTTGGCCTCTTTGCCGAGCGCCGTCCTGGTCCGTTTCGGCAGCGATTTCAGCGTTTTCTTCCCGCGGGCCCCGGCCTGCGCCTTCTTCACGTTGCGGCGCGCGGCCGCCCGCTGCTTCTCGGTAGCCATGCGGTCCGAGTACCCGCTCGCCTCCGACTCAGTCCCGCCAGGCTCGCCAGTAGGCGCGCAGGCGGCGGCGATAGGCCTTCGGCTTCTCGGCGTAGAGGCGGCGGCCGAGCGCGAAGGCCTCGCCCGCCAGCTCGTCCTGGCGAGCTGCGATCGCCTCGCCCAGCGGGGCGCTCCAGGCTGGTTCGAAGCCCCGCTCGGCGAGATCTTCGGCGAGCACGGCGAGGTCATGGTGGTCGCCGAGCAGTTCCGACAGCGCGTGCGCCTGCTCGGCCGTCTCACCGAGCACCGCGGGCCAGGCGTCGGCCAGGAGTCGCTGCTGGTACCAGAGGTCCTTGCCCCGTTTGCGCCACCGGTGGAAGCTCGCCGCGTCGCCCGCCTCGCGCGCCCCCGCCATCGCCCGCCGCCCCTGCCGGTAGGCGCGGAGGAGGCCGGCGTCGAGGAGACTCCACTCGTCGGCGAGCAGCGGCCAGGCGGCGATCGCCCGCGGACCCGGCTCGAGCAGCGCCAGCGCCCGCTCGACGCCCCCGGCCTCGTTCCCCGTGGCCGCATCCCGCTCGCGCTCGAGCGCGCCCCGCCAGGCGTCGAGGGCAGCGGCCGGCAGGTCGGTGGCTGCGCTTGCCGCCGCCCGATCGCCGGCCGCCCGCTCCTCGAGCGCCGCCAGCGTCTCCACCTTCACCTGCGCATCGCGACTCTCCGAGAGCGCCCGGCCGGCGTCGCGGTAGCGCGAGTTTTCCGCCCGGTAGAGCTCGTCGCCCAGCTCCTTTCGCAACAGGCGGACCACGGCGCGCAGCTTCTTCAGGTCTTTGCGGGCGCCGTGCACCGCCTCGGCAAAGCCGTTCTCGTCCGGCCGGACTCCCCCCAGGCGCTCGCGCGCCTTGGCCACCCGGCCGACGGCGATCCGGCGCAGGCCCTCGGCAGCCCCCTCATCCCCGCGCAGGCGGTAGGCACCGCTCTGTTCGGTTGCGGTCACGTCCATCCTCATCGCCCTTCCCGGTCGCCGCCACCGTACACGCCAGGCGGCGCCCCGTCGACCGCCAGGGAGCGGTTGGCGAAGCGGCGATCGCCGGTCAGCTCGCGGCCGAACCACGGCGGCGGCGCGAACTCGCCGGCGCTGCGCTCGGAGGGGAACTCGACCTCGACCACGCGCAGGCCGTCGAGCTCCCCGAGGTAGACGTCGAGCTCGGCCCGCAGACCTCCCTCGAGCGGCAGCCGGTGGCGCCGCTTGCGCAGCCGCCGGCCCTCGCAGGCCTCCCAGAGCGCATCCATCTGGGCGGCGCTCAGCTGGACCTCATACTCGCCCCGGTCCTCGCCGGCGCCGAGCTTGACGGTCAGCGTCAGATCCTCAGCGGCGCGGCGCAGCCGCACCTCGGCGTCCTCGGCGAGCGCCAGGTAGCCCTGCTCGACCTCGATCCGCTCGCAATCCTCCAGGCCGGGCGGCAACTCCTCGACCAGGAACTTGCGCTCGATCTCGCGGGGCATCGACCGGATGGTAGGTGCAATGCGCGGGCTCAGAAGGCCGTCCGCAGCCGCGCTCGCGTCCGCTAGGTTGCGAGGATGGGGCTGCGCTGGAGACGGAGTTGGGGAGCCGGACCATCGGCCGTCGCCTGCGCCCTCGCCTGCCTGCTCGGCGGTTCCGCCGGCCCCGCCGCCGCGGCCTCGCTCTCCCCCCCGCCAGACGTCGAGGTCGGTCGGGCCGAGCTCGCGTCCCCCGACCAGGGGCCGGCGGCGCTGCTGATCCCGGTGCGCTACCCGATCCAGCTTGCCGGGCGCCTGGTCGAGACGCGGGTCCGGCTGATCGGCGGCGGCAGGACGGTCCAGGCCTGGACCCTGCACGAACGCCTCGGCGCCGGCAGGAGGCAGCTTCCCGAGCGCCGCCGCAGCTTCACCTTCGTCCACCGGATCGGCCTGCGGCCGTCCTTGGCGCGGCGCCTGCGCGCCGGCCTCGGCGTGCGGGTGACGGCGCTGGGCCGGCTCGATGCCAACGGCGACGGCAAGCCGGAGCTGAGCTCCAGCGACAGCAACGCCCAGTCCGCCGCCGCTCCGGCGGACGGAGGCCTCTGCAGCAGCTCACCGCAGGTGCGCCTCCGGCCCGGGCAGCGGATCTCGCTGCCGCTGCCGATCTGCGGCTCCCGCCGGGATTGGGATCTGCTGGACCGGCCGCGTCACGGATCGGCTCGGATCGGCCACGGGCGGCTGATCTACCGGCCGGCGAAGGGGTTCCGCGGCACCGACACGGTGGCCCTGGTCGGGCTCTTCCACGGCCGCCGCCCCCGCGCCAGCGCCGCGGGCTTCGAACCGCTCGTCTACCCCGAGATCCTGATCACCGTCGGCAACGCCGGCGGCGTTGTCGTGCGGGCGCTCGGCGACTCGGTCACCGCCGGGTACGGCTACTACGACGACGGCTCGCCGATGCCGCTGCTCAGCCTGCTCGAATGCCGGCCGGGAGCGAAGCCCTACAACGACGCCTGCTCCTCGAACTCGCCCAACACCGACGCCGAAGCCGGCAAGCTCGCCTACGCCCCCGACTACGGGCTCTCGAACAACGTCTCCTGGGCCGCCCAGTGGACGAACGAGAACGGGATCACCAATTACGAGAACCTCGCGGTCAGCGGCTCCGAACCCGCGGACTGGGCGCCCGGCGGCGGCCTGCACGAAACGACGGCACGGATCGAGTCCGAAGACCCCGACTACGTCCTGATGACGGTCGGCGCCAACCCGCTGCTCTCGGAAATGCTGACCGGGATCGACAAGATGGGCTGCGCGATCTTCTCCCAGATCTTCGGCGGCTACTCGGAATGCATCGAAGAAGCCTTTGCCGAAGTGCACCTGCCGCGCGAACTGAAGAAGCTCTACACCGATCTGGTCCAGCACACCCAGGCGACGATCTTCCTGATGCAGTACCACCTCTCGATCCCTTCGATCGCCCTCGCCTACAGCGCCACCCAGATCGCCGAGATGGGCAAGCTGCTGAACCGCGAAATCGCCAAGGTCGCCGGGGAAGTCAGCGAGGCGCGGCTGCAGGTGATCGCGCCGCCCCACTTCAACGTCGGCGTCGACATCTCGCCGGTCTACCCGTCCCACTACTCCTGCTCGCGGCTCGGCTTCAAGGTGGACGGGCCGAGCGTGCAGACCGAGGCCAGCCAGGATGAGCTGCTGGTGCTGCACCCGCTGTCGTTCTGCTCCGGGCCGGTGCCGAAGGGGCCGGAATGGGTGATCGGCGGTGACACCGGGATCCACCCCAGCGCCACCGGCTACGAGCAGATGGCCTCGCGGTTGCCGCCGCCGTCCGGCTCCTAGCGGGGCGGATTCCGGTTGAGACGCATGGGCGCTCCGGCCCTCCAGGGAGAGTGCGACGCCCGCTTCGCGCCGCTGGCCGACGCCCTGCGCGAGAACTTCGCCAGCCGCGGCGAGCTGGGTGCCGCGGTGGCGGTGGTGCTCGACGGACGGCCGGTCGTCGACCTCTGGGGTGGCTGGGCCGACGAGGCGCGGACCCGGCCCTGGGCGCGGGAGACGATCGTCGACGGCTTCTCGGTCGGCAAGGCGATGGCCGCGCTCTGCGCCCTGCGCCTCGCCGAGCACGGTGCGCTCGACCTCGACGCGCCGGTCGCCGAGCGCTGGCCGGAGTTCGGCGCGGCCGGCAAGGAGGCGATCACGGCGCGGATGATCCTCGCCCACCGCGCCGGCCTGCCGGCGATCCGCCGCCTGCTGCCGCTGGAGGCGATCTTCGACTGGGAGCGGATCGCCACGGCGCTGGCCGCCGAGCAGCCGTGGTGGGAGCCGGGAAGCGCCCACGGCTACCACGTCAACACGTTCGGCTTCCTGATCGGCGAGGTCGTCCGCCGCGCCGCCGGGGTCGGCATCGCCGAGTACCTGCGGCGCGAGATCACCGGCCCCCTCGACGCCGACTTCGGCTTCGGCCTGGGACCGGAGGAGCAGGCGCGCTGCGCCGAGTTCAGCTTTGGCGGCGGGACCTCCGAGCCGACCGAGGAGGACCGCGAACGGGCGCTCGGCCACGCCGGCACGCGGTTGCTGCTCGAACGCGCCTACTGGAACCCGCCCGGGATCTCCGGCACCGAGGGCACGGTCAACACGCCGGCCTGGCGGGCGGCGGTGATCCCTTCGGCCAACGGCCACGGCACCGCCCGCGGCGTGGCCCGGATCTACGCGGCGCTGCTCGGCCCGGTGGCGGCCGACCCGGGCGCCGCAGCCGGCTCGACCGCTCCCACCGGCTCGCCCCCCGCGACGAGGGGGCCGCTGCTCGAACCGGCCACCCTCGCTGAGGCGATCGCCGAGGCCTCCAGCGGGGCCGACCTCGTACTCGGCCGCCCCTCGCGCTTCGGCCTCGGCTTCCAGCTGACCGAGCCGGAGCGCCCGCTCGGCCCCAACCCGCGCGCCTTCGGCCACTTCGGCGCCGGCGGCTCGCTGGGCTTCGCCGACCCCGACGCCGGCCTCGCCTTCGCCTACCTGATGAACCGCGGCGGGCCGCGCTGGCGCAGCCCGCGCAACCGCGCCCTGCTCGAGGCGCTCTACGCCTCGGTATAGCGACCGTGGCAGAGGTTTCAGTCCCATAGGGACTGAAGCCTCTGCCACGCCTGGGGGATCGGCGCTAGTAGCGGTAGTGGTTGGACTTGTAGGGCCCCTCGACCGGGATGCCGAGGTAGGCGGATTGCTCCGGCGTCAGCTCGGTCAGCTCGACGCCGAGGGCGGCCAGGTGCAGGCGCGCCACTTTCTCGTCGAGGTGCTTGGGCAGCACGTAGACCTGCTTCGCCGCGAACCCCTCCGGCTCGCTGAACAGCTCGATCTGGGCGATCACCTGGTTGGTGAACGAGTTCGACATCACGAAGCTCGGGTGCCCGGTCGCGTTGCCGAGGTTCAGCAGCCGACCCTCGGAGAGGACGATGATCGAGTGGCCGTCGGGGAAGCGCCACTCGTCGACCTGCGGCTTGATGTTGGTTCGCTCGGCTGCCGACTCTTCCAGCCCGGCCATGTCGATCTCGTTGTCGAAGTGGCCGATGTTGCCGACGATCGCGTTGTGCTTCATCCGCGCCATGTGGTCGGCGGTGATGATGTCGCGGTTGCCGGTGGCGGTGACGAAGACGTCGGCGGTCTCGACCACTTCGTCGAGCCGGCGCACCTCGTATCCCTCCATCGCCGCCTGCAAAGCGCAGATCGGGTCGATCTCGGTGACGATCACCCGCGCCCCCTGGCCGCGCAGCGAGGAGGCGCAGCCCTTGCCGACGTCGCCGTAGCCGCAGACTACGGCGACCTTGCCGCCGATCATCACGTCGGTGGCGCGGTTGATCCCGTCGATCAGCGAGTGGCGGCAGCCGTAGAGGTTGTCGAACTTCGACTTGGTGACCGAGTCGTTGACGTTGATCGCCGGGAACAGCAGGTCGCCGGTCTCCGCCAGCTGGTAGAGCCGGTGCACGCCGGTGGTCGTCTCCTCGGTAACGCCCTTGATCCCGGCGGCGACCCCGGTCCAGCGCTGGGGGTCGGCCTCCAGCGAGCGCCGCAGGGTCTGCAGGACGATCCGGAACTCCTCCGACTCGGCGGTCGCGGGATCGGGCACGGCGCCGGCGCGCTCGAACTCGACGCCCTTGTGGACCAGCAGCGTCGCGTCGCCGCCGTCGTCGAGGATCATGTTCGGCCCCGCGCCGTCGGGCCAGAGCAGCGCCTGCTCGGTGCACCACCAGTACTCCTCCAGCGTCTCGCCCTTCCAGGCGAAGACCGGGATCCCGGCCGCGGCGATCGCCGCGGCGGCGTGGTCCTGGGTGGAGAAGATGTTGCAGGAGGCCCAGCGCACCTCGGCGCCGAGGGCGCGGAGGGTCTCGATCAGGACCGCCGTCTGCACCGTCATGTGGAGGGAGCCGGTGATCCGCGCGCCTTTCAGCGGCTGGCTGGCCCCGTACTCCTCGCGGGTCTGCATCAGGCCCGGCATCTCGACCTCGGCAAGCGAGATCTCCTTGCGACCGAAGTCGGCAAGGCCGATGTCGGCGACCTTGTAGTCCTGGGTTGCGGTGCTTGCGCTCATCGGGTCGTCGTCTTCTCCTGATCGTTGACTGGCGCCCAATGGTACGAGAGTCGTCCGCACTCGCGCCGAGGCGCGAGACTGCCGCGATGCGGGTGCTCGCGATCGTCCACCAGCGTGACGCCGGTCCCGGCGTCTTCGCCGCGGCGATCCGTGAGGCCGGGGCCGAGCTCGACGAGTGGGCGCCGGCCGAGCGGCCGAGCCCGCCGGCCGACCCGCTCGGCTACGACGCCGTCTTCACCCTCGGCGGGGCGATGAACGTCGACGAGGGGGAGCGTCACGGCTGGCTCGCCGAGGAGCAGGCGATGCTGCGCGAGCTGCTGGCGCGCGAGGTTCCTCTGCTCGGCCTCTGCCTCGGCGGCCAGATGGTCGCCCAGGCCGCCAGCGCGATACCGCGCCGCGCCGCCCGGCCGGAGATCGGCTGGCACAGCGTGGAGGTGACGGCGCAGGGCGGCGACGATCCCCTGCTCGGACCGCTCGCGCCCCGCTTCGAGGCCTTCCAGTGGCACGGCTACGAGTTCCACCTGCCACCCGGCGCCGTGCCGCTCGCCCGCAGCGAGGCCTGCCTTCAAGCCGCGCGGATCGGCAGGCGCGCTTGGGCGCTGCAGTTCCACCCCGAGGTCAGCGCCGCCGACGCCCTGCACTGGATCGACGACTACCGCTCGGACCCCGACGCGGTACGGATCGGCATCGACCCGGTGTCGCTGCGCGAGGAGACCGAAGCCAAGATCGGCGCCTGGGGCGATCTCGGCCGGGCGCTGTGCGGGCGCTTGCTGGCGGTAGCGCGTAGGCGTTTAGACGATTGAACGTATAATCGTTTAAGCTGGAACGAATGTTGTTCCAACTTCCCCACCTCGGCAAACCACTGCAGTCGGAGCTGGCCCAGCTGGCGGAGCTGCGCAGCGCGCTACGCGACGAGCTGATGCAGCCCCTCCGCTGGATGGGGTCGTTGCGCCGCGAGGTGCGGGCCAGCACGGTCGCCAGCTCGACCTCGATCGAGGGGTTCAGCGTGGACCCCGGGGAAGCCGCGGCCCTGGTCAGTGGGACGGTCACGGCGGAGACTGACAACCAGAACCGCCAGGCGGTGGCCTGCTACGCGAGGGCGATGGACCACGTGGGAGCAATGGCCGCCGACTCCTCCTTCCGCTGGCTCGACCGCGTGATCCTCGACCTCCACTTCGACGCCTGCTGGTTTCAGCGCGACAAGGACCCCGGCCTCTGGCGCACGGGGCCGGTCGGGGTCACCGCCGCCGACGGCTCACTCGAGTTCGAGGGACCCGAGGCCCGCCAGGTGCCGGGGCTGATGCGGGAGGTGGTCGGGTGGCTGCAGTCGGGCGACCGGGACGCCGACCCGTTCGCCCGCGCCGCGATGGCCCACCTCCACGTCACCTCGGTGCACCCCTTCCGCGACGGCAATGGCCGCGTCTCCCGCATCGTCCAGTCCCTGGTCCTTGCCCGCGCCGGCATGACCTCGCCCGAGTTCTTCTCGATCGAGGACCACCTGGCAACCCACACGCCCGCCTACTACGCGGCGCTGCGCGAGACCCAGGGCGGCGGCTATCACCCCGAGCGCGACGCCACGGGATGGATCGAGTTCTGCATTGACGCGCACCTCTCCCAAGCACGGCGGCGCCTGGAGCAGATCGAGCAGGCCGGTGACCGCTGGCAGCGACTGGAAGGGATGGTCGCGGAGCGTCACTGGCCCGACCGCCTGACGATCGCCCTGGAGCAGGTCCTCCAGGGCGCGACCGACCGTGCCGCCTACGCCGCGGAGGCCGAGATCTCGTCGGGGACCGCGAGTGCCGACTTCCGCCGTCTCCTCGACGCCGGCCTCGTCGTCCAGCGCGGCCGCGGTCCGGGCATCCGATACGAGCCGAGCGAGACTCTCCGCCAGCTCATTCCACCTGCCCGGGCGTGAGGTAGGCGCCGGAGAGGCCGCCGTCGACCATGAAGGTGCTGGCGGTGATGAAGCTGGAGTCGTCGCTGGCGAGGAAGAGGGCGGACCTGGCGATCTCCTCGGCCTCGCCGAAGCGGCCCATCGGGATGTGGACCATCCGCTTGGCGGCGCGCTCGGGGTCCTTGGCGAAGAGCTCCTTCAGCAGCGGCGTGTTGACCGGGCCCGGGCAGAGGGCGTTGACCCGGACGCCGCGGGCGGCGAACTCGACCCCAAGCTCGCGGGAGAGCGACAGCACCCCGCCCTTGGAGGCGGTGTAGGAGGCCTGCGAGACGGCGGCCCCCACCGTCGCGACGAAGGAGGCGACGTTGATCACCGAGCCGCCGCCGGCCTCCAGCAGGTGCGGGATGCCGTGCTTGCAGCAGAGGAAGACGCCACGCAGGTTGACGTCCTGCACCCGCTGCCAGGCCTCGAGCGAGGTCTCGAGAACCGAGCCGTCGTCGGTCGGGTTGACGCCGGCGTTGTTCATCAGCACGTCGATGCGCCCGAACCGCTCGCGCGCCTCGCCGAGGGCCGAGCGCACCTGTTCCTCGTCGGCGACGTCGGCGGCGATCGTCAGCGCCCCGACCGCCTGCTCGGCGTCGAGATCGATGCCGACCACCTCGGCGCCCTCGGCGGCGAAGAGCCGCGCCGAAGCGGCGCCGATCCCGCTCGCGGTGCCGGTGATCGCGCAGACCTTGCCGTCCAGCCGTCCCGCCATCGGTGCCCTACCCCTCCGTCGCGTAGTAGACGTTCTTCAGCTCGGTGTAGTGCTCGAGCGCGTCGGGGCCGAGCTCGCGGCCGAGGCCAGACTGCTTGAAGCCGCCGAACGGAGTCGCGACCCGGACCGAGGTGTTGGAGTTGATCGAGAGGACGCCGGTGTCGATCGCCCGCGCCGCCCGCAGCGCCTTGGCCCCGTCGCGGGTCCAGACCGAGCCGGAGAGGCCGTAGATCGTCTCGTTGGCGAGCTCGATCGCCTCCGCCTCGCCCTCGAAGGGGATCACGCAGGCGACCGGGCCGAAGATCTCCTCCCGCGCTGCCCGCTCGCCGTTCGACATCGGTCCGAGGACGGTCGGCGGGAACCAGTAGCCGGGCCCGTCCGGCGCCGTGCCGCGGATCGCCACCGGGGCGTCGTCGGGGACGTAGCCGGCGACGGTCTCCCGCTGGCCGGCGGAGATCAGCGGCCCCATCTGCGTCTCCTCGGCCAGGGGATCGCCGACCCGCAGCGACTTCACGTGCGGGAACAGCGCGGCGAGGAAATCCTCGACGGCCGAGCGCTCGACGAGGATCCGCGAGCGAGCGCAGCAGTCCTGGCCGGCGTTGCCGAAGACGGCCGCCGGGGCCGCCGCGGCGGCGGCCGCCAGGTCAGCGTCGGCGAAGACGACGTTGGCCGACTTGCCCCCCAGCTCCAGGGTCACCCGCTTGATCGTCCGAGCGGCCCCGGCGGCGACCTCCCGCCCGACCTCGGTCGAGCCGGTGAAGGCGATCTTGGCGACGTCGGGGTGCTCGACCAGTCGCTGGCCGCAGACGCTGCCGGGTCCGGCGACGACGTTGAGGACCCCTTCCGGCAGCCCGGCTTCCAGGGCGATCCGCTCCAGCTCGAGCGCCGTCAGCGGCGTCAGCTCAGCCGGCTTGAGGACGATCGCGTTGCCCGCCGCCAGCGCCGGCGCGACCTTCCAGGAGGCGATCGTCAGCGGGAAGTTCCAGGGCACGATCAGGCCGACGACGCCGAGCGGCTCGCGGAAGGTCATGTCGACGCCGCCGGCGACCGGGATCGTCCGCCCCAGCAGCCGCTCAGGCGCCCCGGCGTAATAGCGGAAGGTCTCCACCACCATTCCGATCTCGCCGCGGGCGTCGGCGATCGGCTTGCCGGCGTTGCGGGCCTCCAGCACCGCCAGGTCCTCGGCCCGGCCCTCGATCGCGTCGGCGAGGGCGCGCATCAGCCCCGCTCGCTCGCCCGGCCCGAGCGCGCGCCAGGCCGGGAAGGCGACCCTGGCTCGGGCCACCGCCTCGTCGACCTCGGCGGCGCCGGCCCGCGGCAGCTCGGCCATCACCTGCTCGGTCCCCGGCTCGATCACCCGCAGCACGCTCATCCCCGATCTCCCGACGGGACAGTTTGTCGGCGGGCCGCCTCGACGAAGGCGCCGATCACCTGGCTGCGCGCGTCCTCCTCGGGATGCCAGCCGACGCCGAGGCAGAACTCATGATCCGGCAGCTCGATCGCCTCGACGAGATCGTCCTCGGCCCAGCCGCTGACGAGCAGCCCCTCGCCGACCCGTTCGACGCCCTGGTGGTGGTGCGAGGAGACGGTGAAAGTCTCGCTGCCGGCGACGGCGCGAGCCAGCGAACCGGGCTCGAGCCGCACCCGGTGCTCGCTGAAGGTGCCGGCCACGGAGCGGTGGGCCCCGCTGCCGGTCGACTCCGGCAGGTGCTGGTCGAGGGTGCCGCCGAGGGCGACGTTGAGCAGCTGCATGCCGCGGCAGATCCCCAGCACGGGCAGGTCGCGCTCCAGGGCCCGGCGGGCCAGCGCCAGCTCGAAGCGGTCGCGCTCGGGCCAGGTGCCGCGCGTCTCGGGGTGGGCCTCGGCGCCGTAGCTCGCCGGGTCGAGGTCGGCGCCGCCGGCGAGGATCAGCCCGTCGACGCGGTCGAGGAGGAGATCGGGATCTCGCGCCGCGGCGTCGTCGGGCGGCAGCACGAGGCCGATGCCACCGGCCCGCTGCACCGCGGAGACGTAGGCCCGCGGCGCCAGCGTCACCTCATAGCCGTCCCAGACGCCCCACGAAACGCGCTCGATCGCGGCGCAGATGCCGATCGCGGGCGCCCTCATGAGCCCTCCAAGGGCGCCTTTGCAAACCCATGGTTGACAAAAGCGCCCCTCCTCCTGCCGCGCCGATCCATCACAGCCTCTCGAATCCCCGGTAGCGCTCCCAGTCGGTGACCGCCGCCTCGAAGGCGGCGATCTCGACCCCCGCCCGGTTCAGGTAGTGGTCGACGACCTCGGAGCCGAAGGCCGCGGCGGCGACCTCGCTGGCGGCGAAGGCGTCGCGGGCGTCGTAGATGTTGTGGGGAACGCGCGGCTTGTCGGACTTGTAGGCGTCGCCCTCGAAGACCGGCTCCAGCGGCAGTTCGCGCTCGATCCCGTGCAGGCCGGCGGCGATCGTCGCGCTCAGCGCCAGGTAGGGGTTGACGTCGGCGCCCGGCAGCCGGTTCTCGACCCGCAGGCCCTCGCCCTCGCCGACCACCCGCAGCGAGCAGGTGCGGTTGTCGCGCCCCCAGGCGATCGCGGTCGGGGCGAAGGAGCCGGGGACGAAACGCTTGTAGGAGTTGACGTGGGGCGCGTAGAGGAGGGTCAGCTCGCGCATGCAGGCGAGCTGGCCGGCGAGGAAGCGCTCGAACAGCGCCCGGTCGGCGGAGAAGGCGTTGGCGCCGTCCTCGCGGGCCAGCGAGCAGTGGAGGTGGCACGAGCTCCCCTCGCGCTCGTCGAACTTCGCCATGAAGGTGATCGCCTGCCCCTCCTGGGCGGCGATCTCCTTGGCGCCGTTCTTGTAGATCGCGTGGTTGTCAGCGCTGCGCAACGCCTCGTCATAGCGGAAGTTGATCTCGTGCTGGCCGAGGTTGCACTCCCCCTTCGAGTTCTCCACGACCATCTCCGCCCCGGCCATCTCGTTGCGGATGCGGCGGATCAGCGGCTCGACCCGGGCGCTGCCGAGCAGCGAGTAGTCGACGTTGTAGAGGTTGGCCGGCTCGAGGTCGCGGAAACCCCGCTTCCAGGCCTCCTCGTAGGTGTCGCGGAAGACGATGAACTCCAGCTCGGTGGCGGCCTTGGCGAGAAGGCCGCGCTCGGCGAGGCGGGCGAGCTGGCGGCGAAGGATCTGCCGCGGCGAGGCGAGGACGTCGCGGCCATCCGCCCACCGCAGGTCGGCCATCAGCATCGCCGTCCCGGGCTGCCAGGGCACCGGACGGAGGGTCCCGAGGTCGGGCACCAGCTCGAAGTCGCCGTAGCCGGTGTCCCAGGAGGCCATCGCGTAGCCGCCGACGGTTTCCATCTCGACGTCGACGGCGAGCAGGTAGTTGCAGCCCTCGGCCCCGTGCTCCAGCACCTGGTCGAGGAAGTGCGAGGCGGTCAGCCGCTTGCCCTGCAGCCGCCCCTCCATGTCGGCGATCGCCAGCAACACGGTGTCGACCGCGCCCTCGGCGACCGCCTTTCTCAGCTCCTCCACCGTCACCCGGGAAAACTTACGCGCTCGTCGCCCGCACGCAGAGCGAGGGGAGCGTCACGGCGCCTCCGGGAACGGCGGCGGCGCGCCGATCGCCTCGTCCACCGACACCTCGCGGATCGGGCCGGTGAAGCTGCGCCGGGCGCTGACCAGCCACCAGAGGCCGACGCCGACTATCACCACCAGCACCGTCAGCGGGGCGTAGTTGAAGTACTTCCAGTCGAAGGAAGAGTCCCAGGGAACGGCCACCGGGGCGGTCGGCAGGCTGAAGATGATCACGCAGATCGCCACCCAGACCACCGCCGCGGGATTCACCCACCTGTACTTCCTGCCCAGCGTCCAGGGTCCGGGTTCGAAGTCGTCTCCCTGACGCCAGCGCAGGTAGACCGGGATCACGTAGGCGATGTAGAGGCCGATCACCGCGATCGAGACGACCGCGACGAAGGCGTAGGTGTAGTTGTTTTCGTCGCCGACCAGCGCCGGCAGGGTGATCAGCCACGAGATGAAGGCCATGAACAGCACCGAGAGGTGGGGGATTTTGTGGTGGTTGAGCCGGGTCCAGAGACGGTGCCCCGGCACCGCCCGGTCGCGCGAGAAGGCGTAGTTCATCCGCGAGGCGCTGGTCAGGCAGGACATCCCGCAGAAGAGCTGTCCGATCGTCGCGATCAGGATCACCATCTTCGCCGCCCAGGGATCGAGCGCGCTGTCGAAGATCGCCAGTGACGAGCCGAGCCCGATGCCGTTTTCGGCGTCGTTGACGAACCCGGTGTCGGTGGCGGCGAAGGTGATCGCCAGCAGCACCAGCCAGCCGATCGCGCCGGCCCAGAAGACCGATCGCCAGACGCCCTTGGCGGCGCCCAGCGAGGCGCCCTTCGTCTCCTCGCTGATGTGGGCCGAGGCGTCATACCCGGTCTGCGTGTACATGGTCAGCAGGAAGCCCAGCGGCAGCACGTAGAACCAGAACATGCCGTGGCCGAAACCCGAGTTGTTGATCGTGTGGCCGAAGACGAAGCTGACGCTCTGGTGATGGGAGGGGACGAAGACGAGGATCCCGATGATCACCGCGACGCCGAGCACGTGCCACCCGACCGAGACGTTGTTCAGCCTCGCGACCAGCGGTGAGGAGTAGATGTTGATCAGCGCGTGCACGGTAAGGATCAGGGTGAAGAGGACGAAGGTCTCCAGCAGCACGTGGCTGCCGTCGCCGAAGTCGATGAAGCCGAGGTCGAGCCCGTAGAGGCTGAGCAGGGCGTAGAGGAACTGGGCCGAGGCGTAGACGACCGAGGCGATGATCCCGACCAGGCCGATCAGGTTGAACCAGCCGGTGAACCAGCCCCAGGTCCTGCCGCCGAGATGCGAGGACCAGTAGTAGATCCCGCCGGCCGTGGGGAACTTGGAGACCAGCTCCGACATCGAGAACGCGACCAGCAGGATCAGGCCGCAGATGATCGGCCAGCCCCAGGAGATCGCGATCGGGCCGCCGTTGTTCCAGGCGACGAAGTAGGTGGTGAAGCACCCGGCGAGAACCGAGATGATCGTGAACGAGATCGCGAAGTTGGAGAATCCGCTCCAGGCGCGGTCCAGGCTCTGTTTGTAACCGAGCTCCGCGAGTCTCTGCTCGTCACGATCCGGGGAAGAAACGCTGCTCTCCATGGGACCTCACTTCCTGCGATCGAGCCTTGGCAAAAAGGTGTGCTGAGCGAACCTATGGGATTCCAGGCGAGCCTAGATCGTCCGCGATGCCGCTGTCAATGCCAGGCCGGATTCCGTCCGGCGCGTCAGCTCATGCCGGGGCCGGTTCGAGCCGCGCCGGGGCCGGCAGCAGGCCGGCGAGGATGTGCTCGGTGCCCTCGCTGTGCTCGCGCAGTGCTTGCGCGGCGCGAGCGCCGTCGCCCTTGCGCAGCGCCTTGACGATCCGGGCGTGCTGCTCGTTGGCGCGGGCGAGGACTTCGGGCGGATGGGCGATCAGCGCGATCAGGTCGGTCATCTGCGCCTGCACGTCGGTCATCGCGCTGAGCAGGCGGGGCGAGCCGGCCGCCTCGGCGATGCCGAGGTGGAAGCGGGTGTCGGTGCGCCGGTACTCCTCGAAGTCCTCGATCTCGCCGTCCATCTTCGCCACCAGCTCCTCGAGCCGCCCGAATTGCGCCTCGCTCCCCCGCTCCGCCGCCAGCAGCGCGCAGCCGGACTCGATCGCCACCCGGTAGTCGAGCGCCGCCCAGGCGCTCTGGCCGAGCGGCTCGCCGTCGTGGTCGGCCAGCGGCGGCTCGGCGGCGACGAAGGTGCCGCCCTTGCGCCCCCGCTGCGAGATCAGATGGCCGCTCTGGACCAGCGTGGTCAGCGCCTGGCGCAGGGTCGAGCGGGAGATCCGCAGCTGCCGCGCCAGCTCACGCTCCGGCGGCAGCTTGCTGCCCGGCGGCAGCAGCCCGAGCCGAATCGCCCCTCCCAGCCGCTCGACCGTCTCCTCGAAGGTGCTCGGCGGCCGCACCGGCATGAACACCGCCTCCAGCGCCGCGTCCCGTTCCATGCGGGGAACGGTACCGCGAACCCGAGGCGCCACACCGACGAATCGTTGGCCGCCGTCGCCGGAGCTCAGGCCCCTTTCGACTCCAGGTACAGCATCGTCGCCCTGTGCACGAGGTCGCTGACCGTCCGGTCCTCCGCCCGCGCCTGCCTGTAGAGGCGGCTCAGCTCGTCGTTGGCGATCCGGAATCCGACCCGCCCCATGGTTTCCAGATCGCCTGCCCAGGCTTGCTTACTGAGGAACACCCGCTTGGCCTGTGAAAGGTCATAACCCCTCTCCGCCTCGTCGGCTAGGGCCTCAATCACCTCAGGCGTGAGCTCATCGCCCGCCTTCGTTTTTGGATATCTCTTCTTCACTGCGCTGCCTGCCACCGTTTCGCCTCCTCGTAGTCCAATCGGTAGCGGTCCCGCAACTCCATCGCGTGGATCACCGACAACGTCTCGTTCCCCGCCTCGACAGCCATCACCTCGAGCGCCCGGCCGCACTCGTCGTCGCCAACGAAGACGAGTCGCTCGCTCGTTCCAGCCGGCGCGCCCTCAGGTGGCGGCTCGGTGAACCGCAAGCGGCAATTCGCAATGACTTCGCGGATAGCCCGTCGCCGAACGCGGTGCCTGCTCGCCGAGCGTGCCCATCGCATCTTTTCGTAGTCAGACAACACATTACGGCTGACGAAGCTGGCACTGCGCTCTCGGTCGAGAACCAGCTGCAGCAGCCACTCCGGGTCCACCTGTTCGTAGCGCCCGTCGTCGTCGGCCGCGATCCTCTCGCTCCAGATGTAGACGAAGGCGCGGCCGGCGTTGTCGAGGTGAAGGTAGTTGCGCGTTTCCCAGTGCTTGTAGGCGTGGAGGACGACACCGTTCTCCAGCTCGAGTTCGAACATCCACATGAAATCGTCGACGTGCTCGGGCGCGAGCTCGATCAGTGGCTCCCAGTCCGGGCGCTCGTAGTTGCGGGTCATCCGTCCCTTGATCGGCTGCATGAGGTGCACGGCCGCGATCCTCACGAAGGAGGTGTGACCGAACAAGACGCGGGAGCGCCGGAAGTGAAACTTCTTCGTCGTGGCTCAGACGACGAGCAGACCGACCAGCAGGAGGACGACGCCGGCGGCCCCGAAGCCGCCGCCCAGCCCCAGCAGCCACCGGCGGCGGACGATGATCGAGACCGAGGCGAGGACGATCCCGACCTCGAGCGCCACCTCGGCCAGCTCGTAGACGACGTGCTGATTGTCGGCGTGCTCGACTTCGTGCTCGTCGTGGGCGATCTCCTCCCGCAGCCGGGCATCGGCCGGCCGCAGCTCCTCGGCGATCCGGCGCTCGTGCGCGCGAGCGACCTGCACCGCGCGCCGCTGGCCGGGGACGCCGGCGCCCAGCGCCCGCAGCATCGTCCCGTTGCCGTTGGCGACGTCGATCTGCACCCGGTTGCTGTCGAGGCTGGAGGTCGCGTCGGCGCGATGCGTCTCTTCGGTGACCACCGCTTTCATCGCCTCGTTGGCGAGCAGGGTGGCGACCGCGAGGAAGGCCGCCATCACCGCCACCGCAAGCGCCGCGTGCCGCGCGTAGTGCGGTCCGACCGCATCGCCGCCGCTGGCGTGATGGCCGTGCTCGAAACGCTCGAAGGAGCGGTGCGCCTCCATCGAGGAGGCTTCCTACCAGCCGGGTCGGGCGTTTCCGGCCCGCGGACGGGGTCCGCCCACCTGCCTAGCTCGCCGACCAGCCGCTCCAGCGCTCGACGGCGACGGCCAGCACCTGCCCGACCGCGCGTTGCCGTGGGTAGCGCTCGCGCAGCAGCTCGACCGCGCGGCGGGCCTCTGGATCGTCGGGCTCGAGCACCCGCCCGCGGCCGTCGGCGCGCGCCCACCAGAGGGCGTCCCAGTCGGCGTCGTCGTAGTGGTCGACGAGCACCGCGACGGCTGGGTTCTCGCGCACGTTCGCGAGCCGGCGCAGGGACGCGGTCCGCTTCGGTTTCGCGTCGACCGCGCTGTAGAGGCGGTCGCCGTCGAGGGCGAAGGCGATCGGGACGACGTGGGGACGGCCGTCGCGGTCGGCGGTGGCCAGGCGCGCGATCCGCGCCCGGGCAAAGCGCTCGCGGGCCTCCTCGGCCCTCATCGCTCGCCGGTCAGCTCGGCGATCGCCGCCTCCCAGTGCTCGAGCGCCGCTTCGACCACCCCACGACCGGCCGAGGGCACCCAACGGACGGCCCGCCGGCAGCCGGCCTCGCGCAGGCGCTCCAGCTCGGCCGGCTTCGCCGGGGCGCTGATCACCATGAAGTCGATCGGCCGCTCGGCCCGTTGCCGCAGCTCGGCGGCGCGGTCGAAGATGCCCTCGCCACCCGGCATGTAGTTCGGGAACCAGGCGTCTCCGAAGGCCAGCACGCGGTCGAGGACGGTCGGCCCGTTGCCGCCGACCAGGATCGGCGGGTGCGGGCGCTGCGCCGGCTTCGGCCAGGACCGGATCCGGTCGAAGTCGACGAACTCGCCGCGGTAGCTCGCCTCGTCCTCGGTCCAGATCGCCTTCATCGCCTCGACCCGCTCTCGCAGCAGGCGCATCCGCGTGCGCGGGTCGGTGCCGTGATTGGCCATCTCCTCGCGGTTCCAGCCGGCGCCGACGGCGAGCTCGAAGCGCCCGCCGGAGAGCCGGTCGAGGGAGGCCACCTCTTTCGCGGTGACGATCGGGTCGCGCTCGACGACCAGGCAGATGCCGCTGCCGACCCGCAGCCGCGAGGTCGCCGCGGCGGCGGCGGTGAGGGCGACGAAGAGATCGTAGGTGTGGCTGTATTTGCGCGGCAGCTCCCCGCCCGCCGGGTAGGGGCTGTCGCGGCTGGCCGGGATATGGGTGTGCTCGGCGAAGAACAGCGACTCGTGGCCTCGCTCCTCGACCAAACGGGCGATCGCGTCCGGGCCGAGAGCGTCGGCGGTCGGGAAGTAGCCGATGCCGAAGTCCATGACCCGCAACGATACGGAGCGACGGACCCGTCCCCAAGGAAATGGAGAACGTCATGGGCAGGATCGTGGCAACCGAGTTCATCAGCCTCGACGGCGTGGTCGAGGATCCCGGCGGCTCGGAGGAATTCGAGCACGGCGGCTGGTCCTTCGCGGTCAACCGCGGCGAGGAGGGCGACAGGTTCAAGCTCGACGAGCTGATCGAGGCGGAGGCGCAGCTGCTCGGGCGCGTCACCTACGAGGGTTTCGCCGCGGCCTGGCCGAAGATGGAAGACGAGGCGGGCTTCGCCGAGAAGATGAACTCGATGCCGAAGTACGTCTTCTCCTCCACCCTCACCGATCCCTCCTGGAACAACACCACCGTCGTCTCCGGAGACTTCGCCGAGGAGATCCGGCGGCTCAGGGACGAGGTCGACGGGGTGATCCTCGTCGCCGGCAGCGTCCGCCTCGTCCAGGGCCTGATCGAGCACGACCTGCTCGACGAGCTGCGGCTGATGGTCTACCCGGTCGCCCTCGGCTCCGGCAAGCGCCTCTTCGGCCCGACCAGCGACAAGAAACCACTCCGCCTGATCGCCAACCGCACCGTCGGCGACGGCATCGCGCTGCTGACCTACGTGAAGGCCTGAGGCGCAGGTCCGGACGGTGGCCCGGCTGGCGAGCCGATCTACATCACCCGGCCGCGATCGCGGCCGTCAGCTCGGCCGGCCGGACACCCAAACTGGCCGCGAGTAATCCGCGGTCCAGCGTCGCCAGAGACGCGTCGCGGGATCTCGCCACGGCCCCGTAGGCGGCATCGTAGAGGGTGAGGTCGTGGCGCTCGGCCAACTGGGCTGCCAGGCGCATCTCCTCCGGAGTGGGGCCGATTGCCGGGCAGATTTCCGCCAGCGCGGAGAGGACGGTCCCCACCTGTTCGCCGCTGGCGTTCGCACCGCCGCGCAGCAGGGCGTTCCCCACCTCGTAGGCCGTGAGATCGAGGACGCTCAGCGCAACCGCCCGCTCTTTGTGCGCGTTCAGCAGTGCCCGCGCCTCGACGACTTCCTGCTCCCCCTCGGCGTGGAACCACTTGAGCACGACGTTCGCGTCGCTAACGACCTCGATCACGCTTGTCCCGCTGGTCGCGGTCGGCACGGATCACATCCGCGGACTCGAAGCTCCCCGCCTCGGCAAGGGCCGCGCGCGCGCGCTCCAAGGCCTCATCGAGGGTGGAGGGGTCCGGCCAGCCGAGCTGGCGGCGCGCCGCCTCCTGCAGGAACTCGCTGCGCGTGCTCCCGATGCTCGCCGTCTCACGGTCGATCCGCGCCAGGAGATCCTCGGGGATCGTCACGAGCACCTTCTTAGCCTTCGCCATATTAGGAGTATAGGAGGTGGATATCTCGAATATATCCGTGACAGGGTGGCTGCATAGGTCCTCCCAAGGCGAGGACCGCCCGGTTCTCTCCCCCCAGCTCGCCTGAGCGGAGACGCTACGGAGCCGGCTGTTCGAAGGTGTGCTGGTAGGCGGTCGGCGGGCCGCTGCCGTAGATCGGGGCGAAGGGCGGCTGCTGCTTGCAGGCCGGGGCGGGGACCGAGCCGGTGCTCGACTGTTCGACGAAGGCGTATTTCTTCAGGCGGGCGAAGAAGTCTTCGGCTTCCTGGGCCTGGCTTTTGTTTTTGGAAGGATCGTTGGTGTTCGTCGTCGCGTTCACGCGTTCGACGAAGGCGGGGTTGGTGGGAGTCGTCGGATCGAGGGTCGCGACGAGACCGGTGCTGCATTGGCGCGTGTTGAAGCTGGGAAGACCTTCGGCCAGGCCTTCCGCCCATAGCGGCGGGCTGTAGGCGCTGTTGCGGTTGATCTTCAGACGGCTGGGATAGACGGCCAGCGATTCGGGGTTGAGCGGGCCCAGCGTCCGCACGAAATGGAGATGTTCGCCGCGGGCATTTTCGGTTGGCAGGATCGCGTTGGTAGAGGCGGCCACATTGGCGAAGAACGAGGTGGCCTCTCGCTTGTAGAGCTCGAGGCCGACGAGAATCGGGTTGAGGTTGCGGATGAACGGTTCCGCCGCGCGCAGCAGGGGCGGGAACTCGTCGCGGAAAATCTTGCGCAACGCCGGGAACCCGGTCGGGGCGTGGGCGATCACCGGGACCAGTCCTTCGAACAGCGCCTTCGATTCGGGTGAGAGCTTTGCGAGGGCGATCAGCGTCGGCGAGAGCTGTTCGGCCGCCGGGACGAGCTGGCGCATCAGCGGGTCGGCCTTGATCGAGAACCCCTTCAGCCGGTTCAGGGTCAGCTTCGACTCGTCGAGGAAGGTCGGGAAGGCGCGGAACAGCGCTTCGATGTCGCGGTCGCGCCGCGCGGTGGTCTGGAAGAGCGCGTTCGAGTTTTCGATCAGGCTGGCCAGCTGACCGTCGCGAGCGCGCAGCGCGCGGAAGGTCGTGGCGCCGTTGCGGAACAGCTGAGAGACGGCGACCCGCTGGGTGTCGAGGATGCGGAAGAGCCGTTCGAGTTCGGTGAAGGTCGGTTCGAACTCGCCGATCGCGTAGGAGAGCCCCTGGCCCTGGCCCTCGATCGCCACCGCGGCTTCCTGCATCCAGCTCTGGAAGGCGGCGCGGGTTTCCGGGCTGAAGGTACGGAAGATCTCGTCGAGCTGGACCGATTCGGCGATGTTCGCCTCCGGCAGCGTCCCGCCATCGGCGAGCCGCGGCCCGTTCCCGGAGCCGGGGGTGAGTTCGATATAGGTCTCGCCCAAGAGCGTCTTGGTCCGCAGGATCGCCCGCGCCGATTCCGGCAGCGGCGCGTACTGGTCGTCGATGTCGACGGTCGCCAGCGCCTGCCTGCCGTTCGGCGCCAGCTCGATGTTCTGGACTTTGCCGACGTTGACGCCGGAGATCCGCACGTCGGACTGTTCGGCGAGCTGGGTCGCCTCGTTGAACGGCACCTTGACCTCGTAGGGCTTCGCCTTGAACGGCGTCGGGCCGCCAAAGGTCACCCAGAGGAAGAGGAGGATCCCAAAGCACGACAGCGCGAAGCCGGTGATGACCAGGAGCTGCGTGGTGCTGGGGGCGCGCTTACTCATTGTTCCTTGAATTCACAGTGGCCGCTCGAGTTTTCCGGCACGGGAATCTGTTCGGGGGTGGGGATTTGGGCGCTCTGGAGGATCGTCTTCAGGAAGGGCTGGTTGGGCGCAATCGTGCCGTAGCCCAGACTCGAGCCGTTGCAGGTGATGAGGACGAGGCCCCGCAGCAGCGGCCCGCCGCCATCCTGGAGGTTGAAGGAGGCGTTGAAATCGTGGTTGAGCCACGGCAGGTAGAAGAGGTAGCTCTGCCGTGAATCCTTCGGCTTGTACGCCAGCTCGTTGAGGAAGGCGTTGAATCCGCCCAGCGCGTTGCCGAAGGCTCGAACGGTCTTATTGAATGGACCCGAGGCTTCGGCCCCATGGGTTAGCACCGGCCGGATTTCGCGGGTGAAGGGCCGGATCTGATCGCGGATCGGCGCGGTCGTCTGGCTGAACAGCCGCTCGGTGGCCCGGAACGCCGGAGTCAGGGCCTGCGCCTGGGGGATCAGCTTGATCAGCGCCGGGAAGGCCGCCCGGGAGAAGCGATTGGAGCTGGCGAGACCGGCTTCGGCCGCCCGCAGGGTGGAGGGGAACTCGCGGAAGGCTTCCTGGATCGATGCCTGCTGGTTGGCGAAGTTGCCGAGGGCGGCGTCGGAGGAGCTGACGAAGCGCTTGATCTCGGCGTCGTGGCGGCTCAGTTCGCCGGTCAGCTGGCCGAAGTCGTGGATCACCCGGGAGAGTGCCCGGTGGCGCTGGGCAACAGCCCGGTTCAGCTTCGCGGCGTAGTGGACGAAGGGCTGGAAGCGCCGCAGCGCGTTGCCGAGCTGCACCCCGCGCCCGCCGATCCCCCGCGCTCCGCCGGCGACCAGGAGCTGGACGTACTGGCGCGTGTCGGCGTCGAGCGTGGCGAGGAACGCGTCGAGGTTGGTGTTCGGTTCGGTCTGGGAGAGCGTGAAGTGGGCGCCGTCTTCGACCTGCTCGTCACCACTCCCCGGTTCGACCTCGACCACCATGTCGTTGAGGCCGGTTTTCGGCCGCAGCAGGAAGCTGGCGTTGGGGTGCAGCAGCTTCATGTACTTCGGCTCGATCTCCATGCCGACGACGGCGTGGCCGTCTTCGAGCTCGACCGAGCTGACCTTGCCGATTTCCACGCCGGCGACGTCGACCGACTGGCCCTGGCCGGGCGTCACCGCCTGCGCGGTCGCGAACTCGGCCGTGATGTGTTCGAATTCTTCGCCGACGACCGGCAGCCAGGAGGGAAGCGCGGCTTTCTGCTCGACGAAGATCCCGAGCATCATCACGATGCCGGCGATCGCCAGGACGAAGATCGCGATCGTGTCTTTGCGGTGGCCGCGGGCCTGGCGGGTGATCCAGGCTCGGAAGTGCGTCCAGCGGCCGGATTTCGAGGTTCCGTCGCTCATGGAGTAACCGTGCCGGTAGAGGGCGTCGGGGGTCCGGGCTGCCCGAGGCTGCCGTTGAGGTCGGGCACTGGGTTGCGGTCGCAGCGCACTTCGGGTTTGAACGGAGGCTGCTGACGAAGCTGCGGCTGGTTCCCCTGCGGCGCCGTCGGAACGTGAGCGAGCTGGACTTTCTCCGTGCTCAGGTTCCCGGCGGGATTCGGTTCGCCAACCAGCACGTTGCCGCCGCCCACCTGGGCACGAACATAGGGCCCATTGCCGTCGAAGTTTTGAGCCGCGCCGGCGAAGTTGACGAGCGTGTAGAGGAACTCGCGGTAGTTCGGGCCGCCCGTGCTGAAGCGGTCTTCGATCACCTGGTTGCCGGTCGGCACCATCACCTTGGTCGTGCAGAGGCTGAGCCGGTTGAGCTGGGGAAGCGTGGCTTCCTTGCTCGCCTGCGCGGCCCCCGCCAGCCCCGGCGTGGATTCCGCCAGCAGCCTCGCCAGGCCGCCGGCCTCTTTGCCGGAGAGCAGCGGTCGCACCTGGGCGAAGAAGGGTTTCGAGGAGCGGATCAGTTGCGGCAGCTCGGCCACCGCCGGTCGCAGCTCGATCGCGAAGGTGCGCAGCGGCGGCAGCGAGCGGTTGAGGCTGACCAGCGAGGTGTGGGCAATCCGCAGGGTCGGCGCCAGCAGCTGGACGGTGGTCGAGAGGTTGGTCGACTGCGCCGCCAGGGCACCGGTGAAGACGTTGAAGTTGTCGATCAGCCCCTGCAGGTCGGACTCGCGGCTGGCCAGGGCGCCGAAGGCGCGGCCGGCGCTGGAGACCAGGCGCGAGAGGTCCTTCTGTTCGGTGCCGAGGAAGGCGTTGGTTACCTGGGCGCCGAAGCGGCCGGCCGCGCCGCCGTATTTGAAGGCGCCGTTGAGCGCCTCGGCGCCGGTCTTGCCCTTCACCTCGGGAAGCTGGCTGAGGTCTTCGGCGGCGCTCGGCTCATGGGTCAGCGCCGTCCCGTAGCTCTCCAGCAACCGGCTGAGGTCGGCGCGGACCGGCGATTGCAGCGCCGTCAGCACTTCGTCGAGCTGGACGGCGGTGGAGGTGCGGCTGACCGGGATCGTGCCGCCGCTGTCGAGCTCCGGGGCGCTCGGGCTGCCGGGGCTCAGTTCGATGAAGAAGTTGCCCTCGAGGAAGATCCGCGGCCGGATCGCCGCGAAGGCGTCGTCGTGGACCGGCCGGCCGGAGCCGCTGACCGTGAAGGTCACCTTGGTCGCGTTGCCGTCGCGTTCGGTCGAGATCACCTTGCCGACGTCGACGCCGGCGATCCGCACCGGCGAGTTGAGGGCGACGTTGGCGGAGTTGGCGAAGGTCGCGTTGAGCGTGTAGCCGTAGCTGGTGAACGGCACATGGCCGGTGAAGGCGAGGTAGGGGCCGATCGTGAAGATGAGGATGAAGACGATCGCGATCGCCACGTTGCTCGGCCGCCACTTGAAGCGCCGGTTGGTCGCGCCCTGCCTGGTGTCGCGCTCCGGGAGCCGGGTCACTTTTCTTCCTTCTTTTCGACCTGACCGCGCGTCGTCGTCCCCCACAGTTGGGACGCGTGACCGATCACGGTCTTGCCTTTTGCATATTTCTCGTTGCCGGCTTCGCAGACCCCTCCCTGACCGGGCGCCGCGGTCTGCGGGGTGGGGTTGAAGTGAAGGTGATTGGAGACCCCTGGCCCGTTTGCCGGCGCCGCGGAGGGGATCGCCTCTGCGTTGGGGCCAAACGGAGGCTCGTAACTGATGAAGCTGAGCCAATTCCCCTGCCCGTTGCCCTGGCTGTTGGCGTTCGCCAGGTTGCGGAAGGCAAGGCTGATGTAGTTGCAGGTCGTCTGCGCCGGCGTGATGTAGGTGAGTGACGGCTTGAGCAGGCGGTTGGTGTCGGTGAGCAATTCGAGGCCGCCGAAGACGCCCGGCGCTTCCTGGAAGGCGACCAGCGCTTCCGCGGTCGGCTGCAGCTGGTTGTTGATCACCGGCGTCGCGTTCAGCACCGGCACCCCGGCGTGCAGCGATTCGGCGATCACCGGCGAGGTCTCGGCGAGCGCCTTGACGCCGGGCCGCAGCGCAGTGAAGAAGCGCTGGGTGTCGTGGAGGAAGGGCCGCAGCACGGGCAGGTCGGCGATCGCCGTGTCCTCGGTCGAGGGGCTCTTTTCGATCGTTTCCTGGATGAACGGACGGGAGACCCGGGCGAAGGCGGCGAAGGTGCGGTCGAGGGCGACGAACATGCTCGCCTGCTGCTCGGCGACCGGGGCCACCGTCGCCGAGAGCGCCTCCAGCGCTCGCCAGAAGCCGGCGAAGTCGGTGCTGGGCGCAACCAGGTTCCGCAGCACCGGCTGCCCGTTGACCGCCAGCCGCCGCAGGGCGCCGATCGCTTCGTTGAGCTGCGGCCCGCGGCCGGCGAGCGCGTTGCCGAAGCCGGCCTCGTTCTGGCGGATCGCCTGCCGGGTCGGCCTGTCGAACATGCCGAAGAACTGGTCGATGTCGACCGGTTCCGGCTTCGCGGAGGAGACCGGGATCGTTTCGCCGGGTTCGAAGCCCCGCTTCGAGCTGCCGGGCGTGATCTGCAGGAACTTCAGGCCCAGGGCCGACTTCGGCCGCACCATGATCGTCGAGTCGACCGGCAAGGGTTCGACGTTCTTGTCGAGGCGGAGCGAGAGCTCGGCGGCGACTTCGCCGTTGCCGGTCTGCACCGGCTTGACCGACCTGACGACGCCGACCCGGACGCCGCCGACCCGCACCTCGTTGCCCTTGACCAGCGCGTCGGCGTTCGGCACCCGCGCCTTCAGGTCGTAGGTGGAGACGAAGGGCAGCCCGTTGTTGGCGTTGTAGGCGAGGAAGACGGCGACGATCACGACCAGCACGGTCACCGCCCCGACGAGGATCGGGCTGCTCGCAACCCCCTGTATTCCGCCGCGGTTCCTCATGGCCCCAGCAGGTAGTTGAGGAGGGGCGCGGTCCCGCCGATTTTCGCTGCCGCACCGACCGCGGATTCCCCCGCGGCGCGATCCGCCGGGCCTAGACCGGTGGGTGGCTTGCCAGCCGCAGGTGCACCGGCAGACGTCCCACCGGTCTTCCCCCAGAAATGTTCTTCCAGCAGGCCGAGCAGTTCCGTACTGCTGGCGCTGGCTTCGGAAGCGTTCGGACCGTTGAAGGCGGCCGAGCAGCCCGACGTCCCGGCGGCCCCTGGGATGTATTCCACGCAATTGGTGAGCGCGATCAGCGTCCGGCCGAAATGGCCGTACTGATCGAATCCGTTGATCGAGGCGGTCGTGTTGTAGATCAGTTCGACCAGGCCGTCCCAGCCCTTGGTCTGCTTGATGCTGGTAAGCAACCTCGCCAATTCGGTCGTCGGGACAACTCCCGACTTCGCCAGATCGCGCGCCTTGCGCACCACGGGATCGGCTTCAGCGAAGATCGGGCCCGATGCTTCGCCCGCGTTGCCGAGGCTCTTCAGCGCCACCGTGAGCGCTTCCGAGAACGGGGTCAGGGTGCGGGTCGCGTCGGTCAGCGAGGGCGCCGCTACGCCGAACTCTTCGAACAGCGGCGTGCCGGCGTCGGCGAATCCCTGCAGGCTGCGCATCGTCTTGCGGAACTCGACCAGGAAGCGGGGGAACTTCTGCAGCGATGCTTCGAGCTGGGCGCCCTTTTCGGCGCTCGCCTCGGCGGCCGCGCCGGCGTTGGTGAGGAAGCCGGCGACGTGGCTGCGCTCGCGCGAGAGCGGTCGCAGGATCGCCTCGGAGTCGCTGGCCAGCTGCGCCAGCTGGTCGCGCTGGGCGGAGAGGATCCCGAACAGCCGGTCGACGTCGCGCAGGACCGGGTTGGCCCGCTTGACCAGCACTTCGAGGTCTTCGCCGCGCCCGGCCAGCCCGGCGCCGAGTTCGTTGAGGATCAGGCGGAAGCGCTGCGCGTAGGGCAGCGTCTGGATGTCGTTGATCAGATCGGGGTCGACGCTGGTCCCGTTGCTGCCCAGCGGCAGCAGGTACTCGCCCGCGCCGGGTTGGCCCGAGGGGATCTGCTTCAGCGGCGGCGGGGGCGGCGAGCCGGGAGCGCGCGGCAGCGTCGTGCGGCAGTCGATGAACTTCTCGCCGATCAGCGACTGCGGGCGGATCAGGCAGCTGGCGTCCTGGCGGAAGTCCTGGAAGCTGGGGTCGGTGATTTCCATCACCAGGATCGCCTTGCCCGGCTTTTCGACCGCTTCGTCGCCGTTGTGGGCGACGGTTTCGCCGGGCATCGAGACGCTGACCGATTCGATCGTGCCGACGTTGGCGCCGGCGACCCGCACCTGCTCGCCGGGGACCATGAAGGCGCCGTTGTCGAAGATCGCCCGCACGCGGTAAGCGCTGCTGCCGCCGCCCCCGCCGGCGAGCAGGAGGACGAGCACGACGACCACCGCCACCACCACCGCCGCGGGTATCAGCCGCCGGATCATTCGCCGGGCGGGAGGTCGGAGGGATTGCATTCGGAGGAGCTGACGCTGCCGGGGCCGACGAACGGGTTCGAGCCGTCGGGCGCGCGCTGGGTGGCGGCGCCCGGGCAAGGCCGGCGCACCGGAGCCGATGGGCCGAAGCCCTTGAACGCTTCGCTTTTGGCAATCGGCTTAAGCGTTTCCCCTTCAAGGGCGAAGAGGTTGAGTGCTGATGGAGAGGCGCGGACGTAATGCCCGTTGCCGTCGTAGTAGCCGGCCACCGCGCCGATCTTGCCGATCGCGCTGAAGAAGTCCG